>UQTI01000031.1 GCA_900543975.1 uncultured Prevotella sp.
TGACACAAAAGTGTATTTCTCAAGAGTGCGGCTTAAGAATTACACTTTTGTGTATGTAACATCATTCATATTTTAGCTTTTTTAGGCGTTATTTTAAAGAAAAATCGCCATAACCCTGTCAAAATGAAAATAATGAACTATCTTTGCATTGGGCATTATGCTGTAAAGCTCAAGCAATGAAGGCACCTTTGCAGCAGGCCTTTATAACAGAAAGCAACAACCTAAAAAAACGACACTATGCATAAAACTATTTACCTTGTAACATTTCTCATCATAGCTCTTTGCGCCGCATGCGACAACCCATACAGCCCAGACAGCGACGATGGAGGTACAGGCACGACAACAGGCACGACAAAGAAAGACTGCAACGTAACGTTGCGCGTGGCCAACCTGGAGCAAGTGGACTACAACGAAGCTTCTAACAACGAAGCTTCTAACAACGAAGCTTCTAGAAACGAGGCTTTTGGCAACGAGGCCTCCACCAAAGACGGCATCTATCGTTCAGCAAGCGAGAGCACTCCTGTAGGCGAAGTGTGTACCCGTCTTTCATTCGCCGTTTACGACATAAACGACGATGGAAGTTATACCAAGGTTGGCGAGGTATCACAAACCAACAGCGACAACGCCTTCGGTACCGCTGACCTGTCTGTCACTACAGGCACACATCTGTTAGTGGTCATAGCCCACAACGGCACGGCCAAACCCACCATGACCAATCCTGAGAAAATAACCTTTCCCAGCAACAAGACCACCGACACCTTCTTCTGCACGCAGCAGTTTAGCGTGAGCGATGGTGGCACCACAAACCTTAATCTCAACTTGAAACGCGCCGTTGCCAAGGTGTGCTTCTCACCCGATGACAAGACGCCATCGAAGATAACCAAGATGAGGTTCTATTATACAGGCGGCAGCAGCACGTTCAATGCTGTAAGCGGATATGGTTGCGTCAACTCAAAGCAGACTGAAGACCGCCCTGTTGTAGCATCCGCGCACGAAGGATCGTCAACCTACTCTATCTACACCTTTCCGCGCAGCGACAGCAACAGCATAAACTTAGATGTGACAGCCATAGGCAACAACGACACAAAGTTGTATTATCGCAAATTCAGCAACATTCCCATCACTCTCAACTACATCACACGTTGTCACGGCAACTTCTTTGGCGAGGATCCCAGCGGCGGTCGCGTCGCTCCCGGCATCACTATCGACACTCGTTGGAGATCAGAACTCGATTACTCGTTTGACAGTCCATCGACAAATATTGAGACAGAATAGTTGCAAAATAATGCACGAAAAGCCTCTTTTTGCGATATTAGCAACAGCTTTTCATGTTCAAAAGATCCCAAACAGACATTTTATAACGCAGAAGAACGAACAAGAGTGTTTGTAAATTCATACAGAAAACCAGTTTAAGATGGTCGTCAAGCCATCAAATAGACCCATGCAAGCCTCTCGCACATGTTGTGAGAGGCTTTTTTATGCCTTTTAGAGAAAATTCCACCTTCTACTGTCTAACCGTCAAAACTTGCTAAGCATCTGATTATAAGCTTTTTAGATTGTACAAAACCAATAAATCTTCCAATATTCCAAATCTTCCAATTAAATTTTTACGCATGACAAAAACCACCCTTATATATATAACTACTTAATAATCAATTAATTATATAGTCTATATAAAGAAGGTTTGCATGAACATACCCATTTTTGGAATTGGAAGAACTGGAATATTGGAAGATTTGGAAGTTATCAATAAATAAGAAAAAAGGTTCTCCTTCTACGAGGCCACGAAGCCAAAGCATGATAGCATGAGGATCTTGCTACGAGGCCACGAAGCCAAAGCATGATAACACGAGGATCTTGCAAAAAGGCCGAAGAAGCCAAAGCCTCAAGGCAATTATTATTTCGCCACAACCCCATGGAATCAAGTCAAACACGGTCTGGCAATCTAAACTGCATGGTTTGGCTTCATAAGTTCCGCAGTTACGCAGCCTAAGTATGGCAGTTACGTCGCTTAGGAGCCATGGTTAGTGAGAGCAATTGACGTGAATCTTAAAAGCGTTATAGCTCCACGCTATCGATACGCAGTTTCAGCGTTCCCGCAGGCACCCGCACCTCAACCTCATCGCCCGCTTTCTTTCCGAGAAGAGCGTTTGCGATGGGCGACTTTATTGATATTTTCCCCTCTCTCAGGTTTGCTTCGTGTGGGCTCACAACGGTATAGGTCATGTGTGCGTTGTTAGCCACATTAGTTAGCCCAATCTTGCTCAGCAACCCAACGGTGTCCTCCTTAAGACGCGATTTGTCTATGACGCGCGCATTTTCAAGCACCTTCTGCTTGAATCTTATTCTTCCGAGCAGTCTTCCTTGCTCACGTTTTGCAGCATGATACTCGAAGTTCTCGCTCAAGTCGCCCTTGTCGCGTGCTTCAGCAATAGCCTCACGCACACGCGGCAGCTCCACGAGTTCCATCTCACGCAGCTCGGCCACAATCTTGTCGTAGCCTTCTTGTGACATATATTCCATGTTTCAAATTCGTTTTTAGTCAGTTTTTCCTTCCATCAACTCTTCTTTAAGCCAATAAAGACAACAGAGACAACCTTTGTGCCGACGTTTTACATCAAATAGCTAACGTCACAAAAAAATTGTCTCTATTGTCTCTATTATCTTCTAAAAAGAATGGGGATGTGCGAAGAATATTAATCTTCCTCAGCAGCCTTGGTCTTGCGGATAGCACGCTTGCGCTTGGGCTTCTCCTCGGGCTCAGCCACCACCATCTTAACGCCGGCGAGCTCAGGATCGATCATGATACGTCCACAATACTCGCACACGATAACCTTCTTGTGCATCTTGATGTCGAGCTGACGCTGTGGCGGAATCTTGTTGAAGCAACCACCGCAAGCATCGCGCTGCACATAAACAATTCCGAGACCGTTGCGTGCGTTCTTACGAATGCGCTTGAAGCTTGTGAGCAGACGAGGCTCAATTTTTGTCTCCAGCTCCTTGGCACGCTCCTTGAGCTTCTCCTCCTCCTCGCGTGTTTCCTGCATAATCTCGTCGAGCTCGTTCTTCTTCTCAGCGAGAGCAGTCTGGCGGTCCTCAATGAGGTCGTGTGTGTGGTTGAGTTCCTTTCTCTTGTCCTCTACCTTAGCCAGCGCCTCACGAATTTTCTTGTTGCAAAGCTCTATCTCCAGGCTCTGAAACTCTATTTCCTTTGTGAGCGTGTCATACTCGCGGTTGTTCTTCACGTCATCGAGCTGCATCTTGTAACGCTCCACGCTTGCCTGTGCCTGGTCAATCTCCGAACGCTTCTGAGCCACGGCATCCTCAAACTCGGTTATCTCGTTGCCGATTTTCTCCACACGGATGTTAAGACCTTCAATCTCGTCCTCCAAGTCCTGCACTTCAAGAGGAAGTTCACCGCGCAGCGCGCGTTTCTCGTCGATAGCCGACAAAGTGGTCTGGAGCTGATAAAGAGTCTTCAGCTTCTCTTCCACTGACAAATCTGTAGGATCTTTCTTTGCCATAAATATGCTTGTTAAAAATAGATTATAGGATTGGTGTTTGTGGCGGCAATAACGCAACGCACGCCAGGACACTTCTCCTCAATTATTGACTTAAATATTTCGCTTGTAAACTGTTCGCTCTGATAATGGCCTATGACGGCAATCTGCAACTGCTGCTCATGTCCGAAGAACTCATGATAGTGCATCTCTCCCGTCACGAAAGCGTCGGCCCCCAGCTGCAAGGCTTGCGGCATGAGGAATGCTCCTGCTCCACCACAGATGGCCACGCGTCTGATTGGGCGACGCAGCAGCTGGTTTGCCTGCACACATTCCACGTCAAACGTGCGCTTAAGCATAATGATGAAATCGTCGGCAGCCAGCGGTTCTTCAAACTCGCCAACCACTCCCGAGCCACACTCTATGCCGTCAACCACCTTTGTGGCAAACAGACGTACGTCTTTCAGCCCCATCTTCTCTGCAATTTTGAAATTCACTCCTCCCATGGCGTTGTCCATGTTGGTGTGCATCGACACGATGGTTATGCCGTGCTGTATGGCTTTCATAACCACGCGTTGCACATCGTCGCCATCAGAGACACAAGAGAGCTTGTGAAAGATCAGAGGGTGGTGCGACACGATGATGTTACACTTCGACGCAATGGCTTCGTCCACGATCTGAGGTGTAACGTCCAGACACAATAATGCCCCTGATACGTCCGCCTCTGTCAATCCAACCTGCAAGCCGGCATTATCCCATCCTTCTTGCAAGGGCAGAGGCGCGAACTGTTCAAGGGCAGCAATCACTTCCTTTATTTTCACGCTTTTCAGCTTTATATGTTTCTATCAGACTGCAAAGTTAGCAATAAAAAATGTGTTATCGGCAAAAACATCGAAATCTTTTTAACCGACAACACATTTTTTACTTTCTTTAGCTGAAAAGGAAGCTAAACAACATAAATATTGTCCTCAAAAGAGGGGTTCTGTTGATGCTTTCCCGCTATAGACATCTTTCTCTTGCAACATCTTCAAGACACGACCATTGTCAACCGTCAAGATTATTGCCGACCGTCATGATTATTGCCGACCGTCATGATTATTGCCAATCGTCAAGATTACACTCAGCCTCTACCCTCTTCTCCACGTCGTCTGTTAGCGACGGGAAGAAATCGTAGCCTGTTATGCGCTCCACCTCATCGACCGTGTTCACATAATCGCCCATTGGGCGGTTACCGTCTGTGTTCTTATACAAGAAGCCGATGGCCTTAGGTGTGTCTTTCATGCAGAGCAGCACCTTGAAGAACGCATCGGGCACCGCCACCTTGTTTCGTCCGATGGTCTTACGTCGCGTCTTCTTGTAGAACACGGGGCCACAGACCACATAAACAGAACCGTAGCGCTTAGCCCAACGACGACACGCGAGCTCCATCTCGTTCCAGTCGCCACGGTTAAGGCTCGGCGCCTGTGGACAGATATTAGAGAAGAGGAACGATTGGCGCATGGCTTCAGCCCTCCATTTGTTGTCGCCAGCAGGACACATGTGGCCGCGGTCATAGCCCGACGAGCGATAGTCGCTATCCTCGGCACGGGGTGCCGGCACGTCCTCATCGTCTGTAAACTTATAATCTTTGCGTTCTGCGTTGCCCTTTGTGCGCTGAGCCGTCAACTTCCACGCCACCCAGTTGGGCTGTCTTGTCTGCATGTTGTAGGACACGGTGTAGCCCACACGCTTCAGCACAATCTCGTTGCTGCCTTTTATCGGTGCAGGAATTTCCAATCCATCTGCGGCTTCGACATTCTCAGAAGAACGTGAACCTAAAGATGCGGCATCTGACGAAGAGACCTCGTTAACGACCTTAGCTACGCTATGCAGTTTGCCTCTTGTGGCATTGTCACACGATGCAGCCAACAAAGGCAAGGCAAGCACAAGGGCTGCAATAATTATTTTTCTCATAAAATGTTTCTTTTTTTTACAACACGTTTTATTTCTTTATCCCTTTTGTTTTCAAACCACAGGGTTTACATCGTTTTCCTCTCTACCGCACTCTTCAGAAACTGATGATCCAGAGGCTGAATAAGAGGCAGAAGATGTTTGAGAAGAGGCAGAAGATACAGGGGCAGAAGATACAGAAGAAGCTGATGCAGCAGATTCGGACGCTGAAGCAGGGGCATATGGAACCGAATCGTCATTTGTAGAAGAATTGCTGTCAGACCCTTCCTTCAGTCGGCCATACTCGTCCATAGAATAACGTGAAGCAACGGCCAGGACCACAGCCAAAGCCACAAGAGCGGTCGTGAACATGGCAGCCAAGGCAACAATCTGCATGGCCACAGCCGTTACAACCTCGGTTCCTGAAAGCAACATGCCCCACATGATGAACGGCACACACCCAAACATGGAGCTTGAAATGAGGCGTAAGAAATGGGTTATGGTACGTTCCATTGCGCGTTTGCGGAAATAGAACAACGCCTGTTGGCGCGTGGCACCATTGCCAAGCATGAAATAATACATGTCGTTATGGTTTCGGAGACCCATATAATAATAGGTGAGAGCCTTGCCAAGAATCTCAAGAATGGCTCCACAGAGCAAACCTACTACAGGTATGAGACGTGGAGAGGTAAACGCTCCGTTGCCCATCATTACAGCAAAGAGCATCCATGCGCCTACCGTAACAACTGCAACAGCCACACCCGCCAACAACGGCACAAAGCTATGACGCAACGACAAACGCGCCTTCACGACAACGGCTGCTGCGGTAAGCACCACAGCAACGATGGCGAACAAGATATTTGCCACAATGTTGTTCCACAGAAAGAGGAAATAAAGAACTGCTCCTACGACAGCAAACTTGGCCACCATCATGGCACATGCCGAAAGAGTGCGCCCTAACAAGCGTAGACCATAGGCCTGAAAAAAATAGATAGGCACAAGAAGGAGGGCAACACTCAAAAGCAGCCCTATAACTGTTATTTGCATATTAGAAAAAGAATAATGTAATCTGACTTATTTTTCGTTTCACATGTGCAGGAATGAACGAGACCGCGATAAACGCGATCCGTCAGTTTTCACACAACCACACTCTTATCAGCCATCTGCTCCACACGCTCATCCTTTGACGCAACCACAACAACGGCCCCACGCTCGGCAGCAGCCCGCAACAGGCGCAACATTACCTTCACGTCTTCATCAGTCTGAAACGCGGTAGGATCGTCTACAACAATAATGTTGCGGCACGACAACAAGGCAAAGACAAGCATGAGACGTTTCAGCACGGAAAGAGGTTGCTTGGCGAGGTCTGCATCCCACAGGTCAGCATTAAGATGAAGCGTGTTCCACAGAGCCACTATCTGTTCTTTTGTCGGCACGTTGCCTTTCACACCGCAACACGTCACGAGCTGTTTGTACATGTCGGAAGCTGTAAACCTCGACGGCAGGCGCAACGCCTGTGGCACATACGCAATCTTTGACCGGAAGAAGTTGGCTGTAGCAGGCACAAGCAGCTCGCCATTTACTGTCACGAAGCCGCTGTCTAAAGGAAAGAAGCCCAGCATGGCTGCAAGCAATCGCGTCTTGCCGCTCCCCGACCGCCCTGTTATGGCAGTCACCTCGCCGTTGTTTGCCACAAACGAGAGGCTCCTCATTTTTCTATCTGTAGCCACAGCAAACGTGGCATCCTTTATCTCGAGCATAAATGTCGTTTAAAAAATTCCTACTTTAATGCAAAAGTAAATAAAATAAATGAGAAGATGCCTCTTACTCGTTTTAATTTTAAAAAATAAAAAACAGAGACAGGAAACAAATAAAGGGAAAGGAATGAATAAAGAGAAAGAAATGAATAAAGGGAAAGGAAACTGACAACAGGAAAAAAGGACAAAGAACAGGAAAAGGAACGAAGAACAGAAAAGGAGGGAAAGACCAGGACAAGATTCGGGAACCAAAACAAGATTCAGAAACCAAACAAGATTCAGAAACCAAAACAAAATTCGGTAAACAAACAAAATCCCCGGCAAGACCCAAAGGTTGCCGGGGATAAGTATAGAAATTTAAAGACTTTCTATTCTGTTTGTCTAACTCTTAATCAGGAATTAGAAGAAGAGGTAACGGTTGTCAACAACATGAGCCTTGATGTAAAGCTCATTCATGAAGTTGCCAGCCATCTGCATGGCCTTCTGGCGGAGCTTCTGCTCCTCTGTCTTCTCGTCGAACTTGCCAGGACGGTTAGTCTTGTTAAGAACAGAGAACACATAAACGCCAGCGTTACCCTTCACGGGATGAGCGCTGAACTTGCCCTTTGCAGTTGCAGCAACAGCACCACTAAGAGCGGGCTCGCTTGCACCTGTTGCGGGAAGGAACACGGGAGCAGCAAATGTGATCTGGTCAACGGTAGAAACCACAGCGCCCTTGCCCTTTGCAGCAGCAATGCTCTTCACGCCGTTAAGCTTGGCCATAAGCATCTCAGCCTTCTTGTCCTTCAGCACCTCAGCCTTAACAAGGTCCTTAACCTGCTCGTCGTCGAGAGAGCGGTAACCTTCCTTGTTGATGTTTTCGCAGATAACAACGAGCAGATGATCGTTGTCGCCACACTCGTACATGGGCGAAACAGCACCCTTCTTGGCGTCGAAGAGCCACTTCATGGCGTCACGAGTAGAGTGGATGCCAGCAAGGTAATGTTCTGTGTTAGACACATCCTTGCGCTCCTGAACGTTATAACCGTCCTTCTTGGCGTTCTTCACGATATCCTCAGCTGTCTGGTTGGCGCTCACGAAAGCGCTGAACTTGTTGTAAGCAGCCGAATAGGTCTCGCGAGAGAAATCGATGTTCTTCTTCACGACAGCAGCCACATACTTGTTGATCATGTTCTTGCGGTCGAGCACCTGAACAATGAGGCTACCCTGAGCGAGGTCGATCTGCTTGATCTCGTTAACACCCATGGTGTTGAGAGCCTCAATATAGTTCTTTGTGTCCTTGTCCATAGAAGGAGCCGACTGATACTGGCGTGTTGTCATCCATGTCTTCTGGCCAGTCTGACCATATTTCTTTGCAACAACCTCAAAGTCGGCACCACCCTTAAGAGCTGTGTAAACCGAGTCGGCTGTCTTCTTGGCAGCAGCGGCATCAACACCGGCAACCTGGATCATGCGATACTGTACCGAGTCGGGCAGTTGCTGCTTCGACACGAGCTTAATGACGTTAAGAGTGTTGTCCATCTTGTTGGCCACAACAGCTGTTGTGCTGCCCACAGCCATAGAGTCGAGACGGCCAGCCACGTCATAAGGATAAGCATCCTTGCTCACGGGCACGCCGAGGTAAGGAACGAGCGAAGCGCTCTTTGACACAACAGTAGCGGGATCAGCAGCTGCTGCCAGCTCCTTGGCATAGGCGGCAAACTGTGTCTGAAGAGCAGCCACGTCCTTGGGCGAAGCCTGCACCTGGATGTCAACATACTTGATGTCGCGTGTCTCTACATACTGACGGAAGCGGGGCTTCATCTCGTCATATTTAGCCTTGAGGTCAGACTCGGTAACAGTAACCTTGTTGTCTGCAATGCTTGAGTAAGGCAGAGCAGCGAGCTGAATCATGCTCTCCTGGTTCTGGTCGTTGAACGCCATCTTTGCCTCTACCTTGTTTGAGAGGAAGCAATGAGCGAAGAGCGACTGATACTTCTGTGCGAGAAGCTGCTGACGCAGGTTCTTCTCCATGAAGGTCCAATATTTGTAGACGGTCTCATACTGCTTTGCCATCTGAGGGTTGCTTGTCTGCTGAGCCTTGTAGTCGGCAAGGAACTTCTTCAGCGAGTTGACATCAAAGCGACCTGTCTGCTGGTTAACAAACGGGGTCTGCATGAGCATGGGGTTTGTGCCCTCGTTAAGAATGTTTGCCATCTCCTGGTCTGTAACAGTAAGACCGAGCTTCTCTGCCTCGTGGGCGATGAGCTGGTTCTGAACAAATGTGTTCCACACCATGTCGCGAACGCGATTGAGCTGGTTCTCGTCAAGGTTCTCCTGACCCTGCTGCATCTTGATGACCTCTGTGTACTCGTCAACAAGCTTCTGAAAATCGTTAAAATTGATTTTCTCTCCCAACACTTCGCCTACCTGCTGACGCTGTTCGTTGCGTGTATAATCGCAAGAACGGAAAGCTTCTTCAGCGATAAAAGCAAACAGGCCCAATCCGATTATACCAATCAGGACGGCACCTTTGCTTCTGATTTTTCCTAATGCTGCCATTACTTTTTTGTTTTATTTTTATTGTTTTTATTTTTTAGTTAGGTGTGATACCTGTCACATGACGCCGACGTTGTTTATGCGCCACAGAAGCACAGGTTCACAAAATGCGTACAAAAATACTAATTTATTGGCAAACGAGGGAATGTTTCTTCTAAAAATTCGACTTATGCGTTAACTTTTAGCTTGACGACCTCAATTTTAGTCATAGTATTCTTGATTATCCGGAACTCGAAGCGTCCAATCTTGACCACCTCGTTAAGCTTTGGGAAGCTCTGATACTCGTGCAAGATCAGTCCGCCAACGGTCATATACTCGTCGCTCTCGGGCAAATCGAGTCCAAACATGTCGTTCACCTTGTCTATTTCAAGACGTGCAGAAAGCATATATTCGTCCTCTCCCACCTTTGTCGCTATGTAGGTGGTGCTGTCGTGCTCGTCCTCAATGTCGCCAAGGATCTCCTCCACGATGTCCTCAAGCGACACCAGTCCGCTCGTTCCGCCAAACTCGTCAACGACCACGCCCAAGCTTTTCTTCTGCTGGAGGAAGATGTGCATGAGCTTCTGAGCCATCATGGTTTCAGGCACGAAGGGCATGGTACAGAGATGCTCCTTCCAGTCGTCAGGGTTCCGGAACATCTCCGAGCTGTGTATGTAGCCCACGATGTGGTCTATGTCGTCGTTATAGACAACAATCTTCGAGTTTCCGCTCTCTATAAACTTCTGCATGAGCTGCTGCGTGGTGCAGTCGTTTATGTCGACAGCGTTTATCTCCGTTCTGGGCACCATGCAGTCGCGCACCTTGGTCTCAGAAAAGTCGAGAGCGTTCTGAAACATCTTCACCTCATCATCAATCTCATCGTTCTCCGCATTGTCTATGCTCGACTGAACAAGATAGTCGAGATCAACCTTTGAGAAGCCCTCGTCGTCGCTTTCCTTGTCCATCTTTATGCCTGCCAAGCGCAACATACACTTCGATATGAGCGTGGAGAAGCGGCTGATAGGCCACAACACCACATAGAAGACATAAGCCAACGGCGCAAAGATGGCCAACAAGCGGTTGGCGTTGTTCTTGAAAAGCGTCTTGGGAAGAAACTCGCCTGTGAAAAGAATGATGAGTGTGGAGAGGATGGTGTCGGCGGGTACGGTAAAGCCCACGTCCATGCCTCTGAAGATAGTGCTGTCAAAAAACTGAGCAATCAAGATGCCGTAGACCACAAGCACGATGTTGTTGCCCACAAGCATGGTGCTCACGAAGCCGTTGGGATGACGGTAGAAGACAGATATTAGCTTCTGGCTAAAGCCGTTGCGCTCCTTGTCCATCTCGGCAAGCATGCGGTTGCTCGACACGAAGGCAATCTCCATGCCGGAAAAGAATGCCGACAGGGCCATCGTGGCAAAAATGCTGATTATAAGAGGAATGTCTGTTTCCAAAATATGTTGATAATGATTATTGATCTTTTTTCAAGGGCCAATCATCCGAAGGTTTAACCGCTTAAAGGCTCAACCTCACGAAGATTTACCCCTTAAAGTTCTAACCCTTACAAGCCTCATGCCCCATGGTTTTTACGCCTCAAGGCCTTACGCTTAACGAGAGTCTTTAATGTGTTGGTGCGTTGCTTTTGCGTTGCGGCATGGTTTGCGGGCGCACCTTAGCCTTAACCGTGTCAGGAGCAGAGGTTATGGTGTCGCGGTCGCTTGAGAAGTCGCTCCGTTCAAACGAGCCTTTGCTGTTGCTGACAAAATATTTTGTCATGCGCTCATCGCTTCGGAAATAGCTGCCCTCAAGTGTGCGCTCTGGCGTCACGAGACGCGAATAGACATCCGAATAGAGTTCATGTTTGTCTTCATCCCAATAGAGCCGTTCGCTGCTAAACTTCAGTCCGTCCTTTGTCAGAACGCGCACACGGCTACGAAGCTCCCACAGCTTCTTTTGGTCAAAATAGTAGGCCGTGTCGCATTGGATATAAGACTGGACATGAAATTTCTCGTCAAACTGTTCAAGGAACAAGCCTTTATCGAAGATCCAGCGCGACGGATTACGCTTGTCGTTAACCTCCCAACGCTCTGTCACGATGCGATATTTCAACACTCCCGAATCGGAAATGAGAGTGTTCACGCCAAAGCTGGTCATCATGGCCACCGAGTCGCGGTCATGAATGGCAGCAGCAGTATGCTCTTTCTGCTCCTGACACGACAAGGCGATCAGCGAACAGAAAGAGCATACTGCTGCCACGGCTGCGTTACGCAGACCATTCTCAATATGTCCGATATTTTCTAATATAGATTTTTCTTCCACAATGTTTATTCTACCTTCCACTTAGCGAACCACTTCTCGTTAAACGTCAGACCGATGTTTATGCGGAAAGTGTTCTCCTTAATGAATGTCTTAGAGTCTTGACATACCCATTGTCCAGAGATGTTAAGAATGGAGCGATTGTTGTAACCGTTAACGATGGGAATGCCAAAACCTGCGCTCACGCTATATTCTTTCGGTCCGTCAACGCCATTGATCTTCTGATAAGGTGTGGCATAATAGGCTCCCATGCGATAATGGATACGTTTGAAGAAGTTGCGTCCGTTCTCTTGAGGACAAACCTCGCCACCAAACGTGATCTTATGACGGTCAGAAAACTGTCCCTTCTCCGCCTTATACTGCGCGTTGCCGTTAACCATGCTCAACACAGGCGACACAACAGAGCCCCATTTCTGCAACGAATAGTCGAGACCGACCTTTATCTTGTTGCTGCGGTTCCAGGCCACGCCCACGCCATACATCGAAGGGATCTCCAACGACTTGGCTGCGCTATAGGTGGTAGTGTCCGACACGCCCGTCTGCGAGTTGGTTGTAATCAAGGAACACTCTGGTGTGCCGCCAAGCTTGTGGCCAAGACTGTAGGTCAGACCAACCGTCAGGTTGTCTTTCTTCGTCAGAGGAAGGGTATACTGCACACCTGCCTCCAGGCGATAGCTGTTGGTCGATGCCGAATAATATTTTGAGAGGGTGTTAATGTAAGCATCTGTGTAGCTGTTTACGACCGAACGATTGTAGCTACCCCACAGATAAGACACGTTAGCACCTATAGAGAAGCCCTTGAACGGCTCCCATCCAGCGCCAAGAAACACCTGGTGGAAACCACCCGAGCCGCTATATGTGTTAACATAAGAGGTGGCGGTTGTCGTTCCGTCGTTGCTCACCACGCCTGTGTTGGAGTAGCTATAGCCCACGTTTGTGAAAGGAATGATACCAAAGGCCACACCAAGATGACGCGCCGCACGGAAGCCTGCTACTGCATACTCAAAATCGGAGTTGTTGGCATTCATCTTCACGCCGTTCTCACTAAAGTTGGTTATCTGGCCAGAAATGCCCACATCAAAGATGAAGCTCAGAGAGTCGATGGCCGAGTAAGAAGCCGGGTTGAGATAGTTTACCTGATTGTGCTCACGGAAGCCCTGTCCCAAACCGTTCATGCCACGATTGAAGCCACTTGTCTGGTCGCTCAAGATGCCCAGACCATACTGGCTGTATGGGGAGTTTGTTCCGCTCTGCGCAGAAGCAGAAGCTGCAAATGCCGTCAAAAGAGCGGCAGCGAGTATTTTTTTCATTATCAAATGTTTATTTTCCGTTATAGCTTTCAGAACCTCGTCGCAACAGCTTATTTGCCACTTTTAGGGACCGAAAAAGATTATTGGTTGCAAAATTATTGAAATTTTTCGAAATAAAAGCACGATAAATGGGAAATATAAGTTATTTTTGCATCGTGAAACGTTTTAGAAGCCTTTTAAGATACATAGCGCCCATTATTTTCCTGTTGTTAACATATTGCAACAGCATGTCGGCGCAACAAGACAGCTCATTACTTCAGAAGATGGACTCTGTAGAGATAAGCTTGCTCACTTGCCAACCAAGGCAAAGCGTGTACAGTCTCTACGGACATACCGCCATACGCATACAGAACCATTGTGCTGATGCAGGCATGGGTGCAGACCTCGCCGTCAACTACGGCATGTTCTCCTTTGGCAAGCCCTACTTCGTGCTTAGGTTCGTGTTCGGACTGACCGACTATGAGATAGGCATAGAGACCTTCCAAGAGTTCTGTCCCGGATATGAGCGTGTGGGGTGCGGCGTTCTGCAACAGCAGCTCAACCTGAACAGAGAAGAGAAGCTCGCCCTGCTGCAAGCCATCGACGAAAACTACCGTCCCGAGAACCGTGTCTACAGGTACAATTATTTTTATGACAACTGCACAACACGCGCACGCGATATTATAATAAGGTGTATTGAAGGTTCGGTTGTCTACGACAAGGCCACCGGCAACTCCACAAGCCCTGCAGACGGAACCTACATATCGTTCCGCGAGATGATACACCGTTACACCGCCCAGCACCCGTGGGCCCGCTTCGGCAACGACCTTTTGCTTGGCGTGAAGGCCGACAGCCACACGAGCTTTGAAGAACAGCAGTTTCTGCCAAAGAGCCTGAGCGACGATTTTGCGAAGGCAAGAATAAAGAACACAGACGGCACAACGCGCCCTCTTGTGTCAGCCACCTCATGGGCCATAGAGCCTGGCACGCAGACCGTGAAAGAAGAATTTCCGTTCTCTCCCACCAACTGCGCTTTTCTGTTGTGCGCCATAACATTATTGATCAGTCTTGCCGACCACAAGCGCAAGAAGATAACGTGGGCTTGGGATCTCACGCTCATGTTGGCCGACGGCGTTGCAGGCCTCATTCTCTTGGCAATGGTGTTTTCTCAGCACCCTACCGTGAGCCTGAACTTGCAGATCTTGCTCCTCAATCCACTCAACCTCGTGTTCCTGTACCCCACCATTCGTGACATCAGGAAGCACAAAGCAAACCGATGGCTGACAATTTGGCTGATTTTTATCTGCCTTTTCTTCATCGGGACAGCAATTCAGCATTATGCGGAAGGAATGCTCATCGTGGCATCAACTTTGCTTATTAGAATATTATTCATCAAAAAAATCGTGAACTCACGACAATGAGACAATATATTTCAACAATCCTGCTTGCGGCTCTTGCCAGCGGTAACATACAGGCACAATCACTACAACCGGCCCCACGACTGGTGGTCAATATTGCTATCGACCAGTTGCGGACCGACTATATAGAGCATTTCTCTCCGCTCTACACCTCCGACGGTTTCAAGAAACTGTTGGAGCGAGGCTGCGTTTACGAGGCTGCCAGCTACCCATTCTCTCCTGTTGACAGAGCATCGGCCGTAGCTTCCATAGCCACAGGCACTACTCCCCATTACAACAACATCGTGAGCAGCCAATGGCTTGACCGCTCCACCCTGCGCCCCGTGTTCTGCACAGACGACGCCACATATACCGAATCGCCTGCCAAGATGGCAACATCGACGACAAGCGACGAGCTGAAAGTGGCTACACGAGGCAGAGCCTTGGTCTACAGCGTGGCCATAGACAAAGACGCTGCCGTGATGGCGGGTGGCCATGCTGCCGACGGAGCGTTCTGGATAAACGAGAAAGACGGCCGTTGGACCACCTCAAGCTATTATCCAAACTCCTCTCAGTCGCTTTTAAGAACATTCAACAGCGCAAGCTACAAGTCGGGCAACGACGGCGTAGCCCAACTTGCCGAAGCATGCACAGAAAGCATGGGCCTTGGCAAGGACAACATAACCGACATGCTGTCGCTCACGCTTGAAGCCAAGATCAAAGACTTCAACAACTGGCAGACAGACATGGAGATTGCCTATCTGAAGCTTGACAAGACGCTGGCACACATTATAAGCTATTTTGAAAACAAGATCGGCAAAGACAACGTCTTGTTTGTCGTCACAAGCACAGGCTACACAAACGACGAGCCTGTAGACTATAAGAAATATAACATTCCGACAGGAACTTTTTATATTACCCGCACAGCAAACTTGCTCAACATGTATCTTAGTGCAATCTACGGACAGGCACGATATGTTGAGACTTGCTACCACAACCAAATTTATCTCGACCGCAAACTGATAGAGCAGAAACGCTTGAGCTTCAACGATGTTATCACTCGCTCAAAGGAACTGCTCGTGCAGACAGCGGGCGTGAGAAGCGTGAACGACAGTCCTTATAACCCTTCTGTAAGCGGCGACTTGGTGCTCGAGATTGCCCCAGGATGGAAGGTGCTTAACGAGGACAACAACGAACAGTTCACGTCACGGGCCGACTTTGTTCCATTCCCCATAATTTTCTACGGTGCCAACACCAAAGCGGAGCGCATATCAACACCTGCAACGGTAGACCGCATTGCGCCTACCATAGCCAAAGCCATCCGCATAAGGGCACCGAACGCATGTTCGTCTGCGCCGCTGCAATGACATTTTGCAGCCGTCAAAGGCAATATTTAACATTTTTATGGCAATTATTGACCCAAAAACGAAGGTTAATATGACGATTGCCGCAATAAATGGAAAAATATTTGTACCTTTACACGCTAAAAAGGAATAAGACGTGGAGCAACCACGTTGAAGAGAAGCTGTCAGACCAAGAACATCTTGGTGCCGACACGCAAAACACAACAAAGTAAGAAAAATAAAAAAAAACAAATAACACAATGAATTTCAACAAGATTTTACAATCATTGTTCGGAAACAAGTCGACCCGAGACATGAAGCTCATCCAGCCTCTTGTAGAAAAGGTCAAAGAGGCTTATCCGGCAATCAAGGCATTAAGCAACGACGAACTGCGTGCCAAGACAAAGGAGATACAGAAATATGTGCAAGACTCTGCCAACGAGCAGAAGCAGAAGATTGCTGATCTGAAAAGCAAGATTGAAGAAACGCCCATCGATGAGCGCGAAGGCATTTTCAGCGAGATCGACAAGTTGGAGAAAGAAGCGCTTGAGATCTATGAGAAGGCTCTCAACGAGGTTATGCCTATTGCCTTCAGCATCGTGAAAGACACAGCACGCCGCTTTGCCGAGAACGAGGAGACCGTGGTTACAGCCACCGACTTCGACCGTCAGCTGGCAGCAAACCCCAAGAACGACTTTATCTATATTGACGGCGACAAGGCCGTATATCGCAACCATTGGACAGCAGGCGGAAACGACCTGAAATGGGAGATGGTCCACTATGACGTGCAGATCTTTGGAGGTATCGCCTTGCATCAGGGCAAGATTGCTGAGATGGCAACAGGTGAGGGCAAGACCCTTGTGGCAACCCTGCCTGTGTTCCTCAACGCCCTTACAGGCAACGGCGTTCACGTCGTTACCGTAAACGACTACCTTGCAAAGCGTGACTCGGAGTGGATGGGACCGCTCTACATGTTCAACGGTCTGTCTGTCGATTGCATTGACAAGCATCGTCCCAACTCGCCCGAGCGTCGCCGAGCCTACATGGCCGACATCACTTTCGGTACAAACAACGAGTTTGGCTTCGACTACCTTCGTGACAACATGGCACACTCGCCTGCCGACCTCGTGCAGCGTGCACACAATTATGCCATTGTCGATGAGGTCGACTCTGTGCTTATTGACGATGCCCGTACACCTCTTATCATCTCTGGTCCTGTTGAGAAGGGCGACGACCAGATGTTTGAGCAGTATCAGCCGCTCGTAGAGCGTCTTGTTGAGGTTCAGCGCAAGCTCGCCTCGCAATATCTGGCAGAAGCAAAACAGAAGATCAGCGAAGGTACCGAGAAGAACGACAGCAAGCTCGTTGACGAAGGATTCCTCGCTCTCTACCGCTCACACAAGGCTCTTCCAAAGAACAAGCCCCTCATCAAGTTCCTCTCTGAGGACGGCATAAAGGCCGGAATGCTCAAGACAGAGGAATATTATATGGAGAACAACAACCGCCGTATGCCCGAGTGTGTGGAGCCTCTCTACTTTGTTGTGGACGAGAAGCAGAACAGCTGCGACCTCACAGACAAGGGAACCGAGTGGTTGTCAAACCAGGTTAACGACAAGGATCTGTTCGTGCTGCCCGACATCGCCACAGAGCTGTCGGAGCTTGAAACCGTTACAACGCTGAGCGAGCAAGAGAAGATAGACAAGAAAGATGACATGCTCAACCACTATGCCGTTCAGAGCGACCGTGTGCACACCTTGCAGCAGCTGCTCAAGGCTTACACCATGTTCAACAAGGACGACGAGTATGTTGTCATGGACGGCGAGGTGAAGATCGTGGACGAGCAGACAGGCCGTATCATGGAAGGCCGCCGCTGGAGCGATGGTCTGCACCAGGCTGTAGAGGCAAAGGAGCATGTTAAGGTGGAGGCTGCAACACAGACATTCGCGACAATCACCTTGCAGAACTATTTCCGTATGTACCACAAGCTCTCTGGTATGACCGGTACCGCTTCTACCGAGGCAGGCGAGTTCTGGGACATCTACAAGCTTGATGTTGTAGAAATTCCTACCAACAAGCCCATCTTGCGTGTCGACATGGACGACCGCGTATACAAGACAGCCCGCGAGAAATATGCTGCCGTCATCGAAGAGATTGAGGCCATGCGCAATAGTGGCCGCCCCGTGCTCGTGGGCACCACATCAGTAGAAATTTCAGAGTTGCTCTCACGCATGCTCAAGCTCCGCAACATCCCTCACCAGGTGTTGAACGCCAAATATCACCAGAAAGAGGCTGAGATCGTGGCCGAAGCAGGCCGTAGCGCCATGGGCCGCGTGACCATCACCGACGAAGATGGCAACAAACACGTTGAGGAGCGCATGCTCGGAGCCGTGACCATTGCCACCAACATGGCCGGTCGTGGTACCGATATCAAGCTCAGCCCCGAGGTTAAAGCAGCAGGCGGTCTTGCCATCATCGGCACAGAGCGTCATGAGAGCCGCCGCGTAGACCGTCAGCTCCGTGGTCGTGCAGGACGTCAGGGTGACCCCGGTAGCTCTGTGTTCTATGTGTCTCTTGAGGACAAGCTCATGCGTCTGTTCGCAAGCGAGCGCATAGCACGAGTTATGGACAAGCTCGGCTTCAAGGATGGCGAGCGTATCGAGAGCCCCATGATTTCGAAGAGCATCGAGCGCGCACAGAAGAAGGTTGAGGAGAACAACTTCGGTATCCGTAAGCACCTGCTCGAATATGACGACGTGATGAACAAGCAGCGTACCGTTATCTACGAGAAGCGTCGTCACGCTCTCATGGGCGAGCGCATCGGCATGGACATCACCAACATCATCTGGGACCGCGTGGTCAACATCATCGAGAAGAACGACTATGCCGGTTGCCGCGAGATGTTCCTCAAGGTTCTTGCCATGGAATGTCCGTTCACAGAGGAAGACTTTGAGAACACCAAGCATGCAGACCTTGAAGAGCGTTGCTTCCAGGAGGCAATGGCCACATTCAAGCGCAAGACAGACCGCATACAGGGTGTGGCTTGGCCCGTCATCAAGGACGTTGAGGAGAAGCAAGGCAACATGTTCGAGCGCATCATGGTGCCCATCACAGACGGCAAGCGCGTTTACCAGATTCCTTGCAACCTCAAGGAGGCTTACCGCACAGAGGGCAAGGACGTTGTGAAGCAGTTTGAGCGTACCGTGATGCTCCACATCATCGACGACTGCTGGAAGGAGAACCTCCGCCAGCTCGACGAGCTGCGCCACAGCGTGCAGAACGCATCATACGAGCAGAAGGATCCGTTGCTCATCTTCAAGCTTGAGAGCGCACAGCTGTTCGACTCGATGGTGAACGACATGAACAACCGCATCTCGTCTATACTCACACGCGGACAGATTCCTGAAATTCAGCAGCAAGAGGTACAGGAAGCTCCTGCTGAGGAGCAGGCTCCAAAGAAGCGTTATGAGGAACGCAAGGACAGCCTTGAGGATGAAGCACAGCGTGCTGCCGCCAATCAGGATACACGCGAGAAGCAGCCACAGCAGCCTTATGTTGCCGACAAGCTGCCTGGCCGCAACGACCCATGTCCTTGTGGCAGCGGCAAGAAGTTTAAGAACTGCCACGGTCGCGGACTTGTGTAAAGAACAAAACATAACAGAACGACAATAAGAAGCAAGCCCGGATGGAGAATCACTCTTCATCCGGGCTTTTTCTTTCATAGAAGATTTCTTTTGTTTCTTTTTTTGCCTTTTTCTTTTTTTGCCTTTTTCTATTTTCTTATTTTTTACTTTCTTTTAGCTTCACAGCTGGTAATCTATAGAAAATTATTTCTCCCCCTCAACCAGAAGCAAAAACAACATTGAGGGGCATTGAATCACTCTTGAAAAGATGACTTTCACAAGCCTATAAAATTATTAAACAAACATAGCTTCGCTGTTACTGTTGTCAGAAGAAAAACTCATTTCTGAAAACCTTTGGAAAGCCCTTGTCCCATCTCACAGAGGAAAAGCCTTGTCTGTTAGAAGGCTTAATCCCCGGTGACCGCAAAACGGTTAGAATGGTTCTATCTTATCGTTTTTTGTGTTGGCATGAGAGGCTTACGCCTGTCATTTGTTCAAATGTTTTTTTCATAGCCTCGCCACTTTTATATGTGGCGAAGGCTCCTTTTTTGTTAAGACCAATAATACCTTTTTATTGTCGACACATCTTTGGGTCAACATTTATTATAGTTTAGTTTCCTATTTTCTTTTTGCAAATTTAATGTTTTAAAACCAATCGCACAATTAAAACGTACCTCAAAAAACGTCAAGTTGTAGGAAAACAGCAAAAAAAGCAGCTCAAAATACGTCAAAATAGGAATAAAACACTTAATTTTGCAAAAAGACCATACGCCTACTATGAATAAAAAACCAGAAAAGACCAACAAAGCAGCTTCGCCAAAAGAAGCTCTTACAGCAATAAAGAAGGTCACAAAACGCTTTCTTGACCGCGAGGACAACTATCTTGACCAGCAGCGGCAGGTGCTTTTTGTGTTTTACGCTCTGTTCCTGTCGTGCGGACTGTTAACCAACATTACAGGATTGTCTGGCACGTTCCATCCGTTTTACACCACGATGAACAGCATCATGCTGGCAGAAATTGTCGTTCTGTCCGTGGCATACATCACCAGGCGGCTGAGCATAGTGAAAACCATTGGATGCATGACGTTGTCTTTGCAGCTTTGCCTGGCTGTTGAAACCGTTTTCGGAGCATTGTCGCCCGACATTAAAGACGACGTGACGATGATTCTCATCAACATGCTTATCCTGTCTGCCAACACCATCTTCTCTTTGGCAACATACCTCATTCTCACCAGCAGGCTCACCACAGCCATAGCCCTTTGCACATATATCGTATGCCTAACAGCCACAGGCAACAGAATTTTGCACGACTATTTCCTCATTCTCCTCCTCATCATGCTGTTCATTAGTGCCATAGGCATAAGAATAGCCAAGAATGCCGAATATCTTGTGCAAGCCAACAAAACGCTTCAACGCGACGAGACCGAGCTGCTTCAGGTGCTTCGTCTGAACAAGAAGCAGGTAAAGGCATATATTGCCCTCGCCCTTGAGAAGCATGATTTGGCAAAGACCACTCATCTGCTCAGCCTCATGGGAGCCACATCTCAAAAAAACGTCATTGACAACGTGACCGAGTTTCTTAAGCAACAAGAGCTTGAGAAACATGACATCGCAAGCGTGTTCCCCGACTTCACGCCATCAGAACTCAACATCTGCCGCCTCATCCTTCAAGGAAAGAAGCAAGGCGAGATTTGCAACATTCTCAACAAATCAGAATCGAACATCAGCACACAACGTGCCAACATACGCAAAAAACTCGGATTGCAAACGTCTCAAGATCTCGCCGAAGCGCTTGCTGAACGCATGAACAAAGGATGAAATGAACATGAACAAGGGATGAAATAAAGGAGAAGAAGAAAGAGATGGAGAAAGAGATGGAGAAAGAGATGAAGATGAAGAAAAAGTAAAGAGGTGAAAGAGGG
The DNA here is from genome assembly GCA_900543975.1 of uncultured Prevotella sp. Lineage (GTDB taxonomy): Bacteria > Bacteroidota > Bacteroidia > Bacteroidales > Bacteroidaceae > Prevotella. Next base: position 21,591 of record UQTI01000031.1, read on the forward strand.
TGAAAGAAAGATGAGAATGGGAGGTGAAAGAATGCCTAAACAAGGAGAAATAAAGTAACAAAAAGCGCCATTATTTCATGGAAAATGTTTTTGCATATTTATTCATTTTCAGCCTCTTTTTTAGTGCTGTTCTCAAAGTGCCCAACTTACGATTTGAAAGTGCCTCTTTGACGTCCTCAAAGAGGCTCTTTGAGGAGCTCATTAAGGCCCTTTGACAGCCTCAAAGAGGCCCTTTGACAAAACCGCCCTCCTTTTAAGAGTTGTTAACAAAAACAATAAGTAAAACCCGTGATATTTTTGAAAACAGAAAGATAAACGCCTATAAACGCTTACGACCGCAGTTTTGGATATTTATGCACCAGAGCTCTGTTTCCTGTATATTTATTCATTCTTCTGCATCAGCCAAACATTTTCTTTCTGTAAAGAACCGAAGTTAAAAAAAGAACAAAAACAATAACACGACATGGCACGCATTTTTATTGCAATACGTTTTAACGATGATGTCAAGAACACGTTTGTCAACATTCAGAACACCTTAAGAACAAAAGGCGTCAGGGGCAACTATTGCCCTTATAACAACCTTCACCTAACCCTTGCCTTCATAGGCGAGAACTATGATCTTCAAAACATTTATAAAGCTGTGAGTGAAGTGACCTTTAAGCCTTTCACAATGACCTTGGGCGAGCTTGGAACGTTTCCCACGAAAACAGGCGTCATCTGGTGCGGGATAAAGGAGAAAGAACCCGTCACGACCGTTGCCAACAAGCTACGCGAACGTCTCGCAGCCAACGATGTCGGTTTCAGCGCCATGACTTTCTATCCTCACATATCTCTTGTCAGGCAACCGTCAACCATCGTTACAGACATTGACGTTCCCGAAACATCTATAACGGTAGACCGACTGTTCGTAATGAAATCGGAACGAATTGACGGAGAACTTGTTTATTCTGAGATATGAAAACCAATGGTCGTTATAGAAATGACAGAGAAATATAGATACAAAAGGAGAAGACCTCGTCTAAACAAAAGTCTTCTCCTTTTCCGTTATGCAAGCCTCACCCACTAAACGTGTGAGGGTATGGTGTGTGTTTTTTACTCGTCGGCATTCTCTTTAAGTGTGTAAGCGCTGCTGCCATCGAAACAATGGGTGCAGACCTTACATTTTGGCAAGCCAATGGCCTCGATGAGCTGCTCTATGGTGTTAAACTTGAGCGTTGTGAGACCAAGATCCTGACGGATGGCCTCCACCATGCGCTTATACTCAGGCGAGTCGGTAGTGGCATATTTCTCAAGATTCTTGTTTGCGTCACCCTCAAACTTTTCAATTATTCGGCGTGTTATCAGCTCCATATCGCTCTTTGACGAGGTGAAGTTGATGAACGGACAGCCATAGACAAGAGGCGGACAGGCTATGCGCATGTGACACTCTTTCAGGCCGGCCTTGTCAAACAGCACCTTAACGTTGTCGCGAAGCTGTGTGCCACGCACAATAGAATCGTCGCAGAACAGCACACGCTTGCCCTTAAGCATGGCTTTGTTGGGGATGAGCTTCATCTTTGCAACCAACGAGCGCATTGACTGGTTAGAAGGTGTGAACGAGCGCGGCCATGTGGGAGTGTACTTGGCTATGCAGCGCTGATAAGGCACACCCTTGCCCGCAGCATAACCCATGGCCATGCCTGTGCCCGAGTCAGGAATGCCGCTACAACAGTCGACCTCCACATCATCTGTCTTTGCCAGGTTGTAACCATTGGCGAATCGGGCATCCTCCACGTTCTTGCCTTCGTAGGTAGAGGTCGGAAAACCATAATAGACCCACAGGAACGAGCAGATCTGCATCTTCTTGTTTGGCTCACGCATCTGCGTCATGCCGTCAGCCGTCAGGCTAACGATCTCGCCAGGTCCCACATTATAACATTCCTCAAAATCGAGGTTAGGGAACGATGTCGACTCGCTCGACACAGCATAAGCTCCGTCTTTCTTGCCTATTATTATAGGTGTGCGTCCCCAAGAGTCGCGGGCACAGATAATGGAGTTGTCTGTCAAGATGAGCATCGTGCAAGAGCCCTTTATGTGATGATAGACGTTCTCTATGCCCTCCTTGAAGGTCTTGCCCTGTATGAGCAGCAGAGCCACAAGCTCCGTCTGGTTCGTTGAGCTCTGAGACAGTTCTGCAAAATGCATGTTCTTCGAGAGCAACTCGTCAGTAAGCTCATTGATGTTGGCAATCTTTGCCACCGTGCAGATGGCAAAGCGTCCGAGGTGCGAATTTATTATGAGCGGCTGCGCGTCCGTGTCACTAATAACACCTATACCCGCCGTGCTTCCTTCGAAGCGGTCAAGCGTGGGTTCAAACTTTGTTCTGAAATACGAACTCTCCAAGTTGTGGATAGAGCGCACAAAACCCTTTTCTTTACTATACATCGCCATGCCGCCACGACGTGTACCGAGATGCGAGTTGTAGTCGGTTCCGTAGAACAGATCTGCAACACAGCTTTTTTTGGAAATGGTTCCGAAGATGCCTCCCATAAGAATTGCAATATGTTATACCTAAAAATTGAAATTTGAAAATTTATGCGCGAAATTAAAAAAAAATATACAACCGACAAAATGATAAAACGATTTTCTGTTTTCTGATTACAATTTCTTGACATATCCAAGACATTATTTGCCAATATGGACAAAAATCATTACTTTCGCAACATATAAACGATAAAATTAAAATAACGACATTTGTTTTAAAATAACGACATGCGCACAGACATAAACATCTACGAGGCAACAGAGGCCACGCCAGAGCTTGCCAACGCCATTGCCGCCTTGCTGCCGCAGCTTAGCACCACGCCCCACCCTTTCGGTCTTGACGACCTGAAAGCCATAGCCTCAAGCAAGGACAGCCATCTCTTCATCCTCGCTGTCAACGGCCAGACAGCCGGTATGATAACCCTCGCCTTCTACACCACTCCAACGGGACGCAAGGCATGGGCCGAGGACCTCGTTGTAGACAGCAGTTGGCGCGGCCACTCTTTCGGCAAACTCCTGATAAACCACGTCATCCAATTTGCTGAAGACAACGGCCCTTGCCAGCTGATGCTCACCTCTCGTCCATCGCGCATAGCAGCCAACGCCCTTTATAGAAGCATTGGCTTTGAGGCAAAAGAGACAAACGTATATAAGATGAGTTTATAAGAATGTACATGTAATTTGTTTTTAACGATAACTAACGATTGCTAAAAAACAATTGTTTTAAAACACAACAAACGAAAGGAAACAAAAAAATGCAGATAACAATAAGCCAACTGAAGAAAGCGTTCAACGACAACATGGCTGTAAACATAGACAGCCTGCATGTTAACGATGGAGAGATCATAGGTCTTGTTGGCAACAACGGCGCAGGCAAAACAACCATGTTCCGTCTCATGCTCGACCTGTTGAAGGCAGACAACGGATATGTGGAGCTCACTTTTTGCACCAACGCCAACGAGCAGACGCAAAGAACGGGCGACGCGGCAGATACCATAACCGTAAACCCAGCCAAGATGGAAGATTGGAAGCAATACACAGGTGCCTATATTGACGACAGTTTTCTTATCGACTTTCTCTTGCCCGAAGAATATTTCGAGTTCATAGCCAAGGTGTGCGGCATCGACAACGACACCATGCGCCAGCGTCTTGACGAGATGGAGCGTTTCATGGGCGGCGAGATTATGGGCAAGAAGAAGCTCATACGCGACTATTCGGCAGGAAACAAGCAAAAGATAGGCATCGTGGCAGCCATGCTCAACCACCCTCAGCTTCTCATCCTCGACGAGCCGTTCAACTTCCTTGACCCCAGCAGCCAGAACATCCTCAAACAGATGCTAACCCATTATAACCAGACAACAGGAGCCACCGTGCTGCTTTCCAGCCACAACCTCCAGCACACGGTTGACGTGTCGTCACGCATCGTGCTGCTTGAGCATGGTGTGATCGTGAAGGACCTTGCCAACAGCAACGGATGTGCCGACAAAGAGCTTGAACACTATTTCATGGTTGGAGCTACAGAGGAACAAGCTGAAGAGGAAACCGAAGGAAAGGCTGAAGAGGAGACCGTGGGAAAGGCAGAAGAGGGAACCGTGGGAAAGGCAGAAGAAAAACAAGAAGGACAAGCTGAAGGAAAGGCTGAAGAGAGAACAGACTGAACGGCAGAAGAGCAACCTTAAGGAACGGCAGAAGAGCAAGCAGACGGAAAGAACCGTTTTTATCGCTTCGGTCCTAAGCGATAATTCACGAACACATAAACTTTCCAAAGCTTGCCGACAGTCACATACATGCAACCCAAGAACAAATATATAAGCACAAGTTGCACCAACCCAATGTGAACATTGTCTATGCTCGCCCCTGGCCATGAGGCTATTAAAGCCAACGCCTTGTTCATGAGCGAAGCAAGCCACGACACAACGGTTCCCAACAAGCCTGGAACAAACGGCAGGAAAGAGGTAAGCAAAAGAGCCAGCGTAAGATAAATGACGAGGGTGGCAAGAGGAACAGCCACATAGTTGGCAAGGAGAAAATAGCAGGAGAAGCGTCCAAAATAGAACAGCACAAGCGGCGCCACACCCACCTGTGCCGCAAACGACAACACCGTGAGCGACCACACCCTGTCGACAACGCCATGTTGCTCAAGCCATTTTGCAGGAACAATCTTGTAGACAGGACGGAAGATTATAAGGATTGACAGAACAGCCACAAACGACATCTGAAAGCCCACGTCCCACAGACACCACGGGTTGATGAGCAACATGCAGGTAGCCGTGAACGCCAACGCGTTGTAAGGCAGACGGCTACGCCCCATAATGAGGACTGTGGTGTAGATCGTTATGACCACAGCAGCCCTTACCACGCTCGAAGGCATGCCAACCAGCAACACATAAAACCAGATGGCAGCCACCGCCACAGCCTGTCCGAACACGCTCTTCCACGGATAACGGACAAGCAGAAACGACAGCACAAGATAGATAACGCCGAGATGAAGGCCAGAGAGCGCCAACAGATGTGAAGCTCCCGATACAGAATAGTCGTCCTTCACGTCGTTGCCAAGCTCCGTCTTGTCGCCAAGCGTCATGGCCGTCACCACCCGCCGTGCGCCATCATCCATGCCGCACCTTTCGAGAACCCCAATCAGCCGCTCCCTCACGAGCAAGGCGTTTAGCCTAAGCCGTTGCATGAACGTCATACCGTCCTTGCCAACAGCCATGGGAGCCCAACAGCCATCGCGCACAAAGGCACGGGCCACAAAGCCGTGGGCACGCATCCATCTCACATAGTTGAAACGGTAAGCCTCTTTCTGTTTGCCGAACGGCTCAATGGGCTTCAGCAGGGTCCACATAGCCAACCCGTCGCCAAGCCTTAGGCTGTCTGCACATAAAACGTCTGAAGACGCGCCTCTCTGAAGCGACACCCTGACCTTCCGCTCAGCCATGCGCCCATCAGCAATGACCACATCCATGCTCACGGACCGTTCTTTCACCACAGGTCTCGACACCACCACGGCCTTCCATTGTTCGGCCTTTTCCGCAAACGAGACCGTCTGCCGTTTGGCGAAGAGAGAGGTGTGCCACGCGCCGACAGACGCAACGGCAAGAAAGAGCAAACTGGTCTGCCACACAGGCTTCTCCCATAAGAACATGCACGCCACAGCCAGCAGCAACGAAGCCACACCATAAGCCACCACAGCCTCAACGCTGTTATAGGCATCGCCGGCAACGATGCCTATAATGAGCGCCACAACGATGCGCATGAAAGGATAAAGCTGTATATGGCCGTTAACCTTCATATCTTTCTCTTTCTTCCTTTTTTATGATTTATTGGGTTTAAGCGCAGAGCAAAAAGCCTGTGCGTCAAGACAAAAGCCGTGAAGCATTAAGCAAAAAACATTAAGCTTAAAGCCTATGCGTCAAGATAAAAGCCGTTAAGCATTAAGCAAAAAAACATTAAGCCTAAAGCCTGTACGTCAAGGCAAGAGCCGTTAAGTGTTAAGCTTGCTCCCCTCCATAATCTTGGGGCAGATGTCGGCAAGGTCACATTTTGCGCAATGGGGTGCACGGCTCGTACAAACATAACGTCCATGCAGCAACAGCCAATGGTGAGCATGCGCCACATCTTGTTCCGGAATATATTTCACGAGCTTGCGCTCCACCTTCAGCGGCGTGTTGTCGGTCTTTGAAACGAGTCCAAGCCTATGGCTGACCCTAAACACATGAGTGTCTACAGGCATCTTAGCCTCGCCAAAAGCAACAGCCATTATAACGTTAGCCGTCTTGCGGCCCACTCCTGGCAGCGACACCAAACTGTCGAAGCACGCCGGCACCTCACCCCCGAACCGCTCAATAAGCTCACGCGCCATCGCCACGATGTGCGCCGCCTTGGCGTTGGGATACGACACGCTCTTCACACACTCATACACCTCTGCCTCATCGGCGGCAGCCAACGTCTTGGCATCAGGAAAACGCCGAAACAGCTCTGGCGTTATCTGGTTCACACGTTTGTCGGTACATTGAGCGCTGAGCACCACCGCCACAAGCAGCTGAAACACGCTTCCAAACTGTAGCTCGGTGCTCACGTTTCCCGTGTGCTCACGAAAATAGTTGAGCACATAATCATATCTTTCTTTTATTGTCATAAGCAATCTTTCTAAAAGACAAAGGAGCAGCCGTTCTTAACAGTCAAGCTTTCACAGGTCTGCCCCTGCAAAAAAAGAATAATGGGTAACGCGCTACAAAGATGTAAAGACGTTACCCATTATCCTTATGTTTCAAGTCGTGCTGTGACAAGCAACGACATCATTATTTTTTCTTCTTGGTATCCTTACCGGCAGTCTTAAGCTCGGGAGCCGACTTGTAAGCTTTGTTCAGACCAGCAATAACATCGTTGGTGATGTCGTGAGCCTTGTCGGCATACAGAATGTTGTCGCCAGCCTTGCTGAGGATAAGGCTAAACTTCTTGTCCTTGTTATAAGCCTTGAGGAAGTGGCTGATGCTGTCGCGCAAAGCGTTGTTATATTTCTCTGTCTCGCTCTGGAACTCACCGCTCAAGCGCTGGTTAAGAGCCTGAAGGTCGGCGTTCTGACGCTGCAGCTGAGCCTGGATGCCCTGAGCCTGCTCACGGGTGTAAGCGTTCTGCTGAAGCTTCTGCTGGAAGTTGGCGGCAGCTGCCTCAAGCTGCTGCTGTTTCTGTGCGAGCGTGTTCTGGATGTTCTGACCCTTTTTCTGCAGCACGAGCGAATACTCCTTGCAGAACTGATACTGCGTCATGATGCTGTCAACCTCCACAAACGCAATCTTTGTCTCTGTGGGAGCTACCTTTGCGTCAGCAGCCTGGTCGTCAGCCTGCGATTTCGACTTGTCACATGAGGTCATCAACGTGAGTGCAAAAGCTGCCATGGCAAATGCGCCCAAAATCTGTTTCTTGTTCATTTGTTTATCTTGTTTTTTGTTTATTTTTCTAATAAGCCCCATTACGATCCCTTGCCTCGCGGTCTTGGTCCATAACACAATGGATGCCCATTTTTCTTAACGCGGGGTTGTCGTGTACATGCTGCGACGAAAACCGGCCGTTCTTCTTGAACAGCAGTTTCACGCAAAACAGCACCATTGCAACAGCTACAATGAGCAGGGTGAGAAGTAATGTTTTTATCATGCCAATCTATCTTTAGATAAGTTTTAAAGCGTCTCTTCACAAAAATTACACGTTTCCTTTGCTCATTATGCGAGAAAAACCGTAACTTTGTATTGATAACACATGCAAAGGTAATGTAAATCAATCATAGCACAAAATAATTTCTGCTATTTTAACTGAATAAACATTATTCACAATATATAAAAACAAAAGCAATGGAGAAAAATCAATTAAAGCCTGCCCGCGTGTTCGAGCAGTTTGCAAAGATCAACGCCATTCCCCGTCCATCAAAGCACGAGGAGAAAATGATTGAATATCTCAAAGAGTTTGGCAAGAGCCACGGCTTAGAGACAGAGGTCGACGAGACAGGAAACGTCATCATACGCAAGCCCGCAACCAAGGGCAAGGAAGGCTACCCCACCCTCATCCTTCAGAGCCACATGGACATGGTGTGCGACAAGCTCGTCGATGTTGATATCGACTTCACGAAAGATCCCATCCAGACCTACATCGACGGCGAATGGCTCACAGCCAAGGGCACAACCCTCGGTGCCGACGACGGCATTGGCTGCGCCATAGAGCTTGCCATCCTCGACAGCGACGACATAGAGCACGGCCCCATAGAGTGTGTGTTCACACGCGACGAAGAGACAAGCCTCACAGGAGCCATGGGCATGAAGGCAGGCTTCATGAAGGGCGACATGCTCATCAACCTCGACTCTGAGGACGAAGGCCAGATCTTCGTGTCATGTGCCGGTGGCAAGACCACAACAGCCCGTTTCCATTTCAACCGCGAGGTAGCTCCCGAGGGCATGTTCTTCATGGAGATATCTATCAAGGGCCTTAACGGCGGCCACTCTGGCGATGACATCGACAAGAAGCGCGCCAACGCCATCAAAATTCTCGACCGCTTCCTCTACAAGGAGCAGGAGAAGACGGATCTGCGTCTTGCCTCGTTCAACTCTGGCAAGATGCACAACGCCATTCCTCGCGACGGCAAGGTTGTGTTTGCCGTGCCGGCAGCCGACAAGGAGACCGTTCGTGCCGACTGGAACATCTTTACCGCCGCTGTAGAAGACGAGTTCCACGTTACCGACACCACCATGGAGTTTCATCTTGAGAGCACAGAGGCAACACCCGTGCTGCCCAAGGACGTGAGCCGCCGCTTCATCCTCGCCATCCAGGGCATCGACAACGGCGTGTTCGCCATGTGTCAGGACGAAGCCATCTCATGGCTTGTCGAGACCTCAAGCAACGTGGCAAGCATCATCACCACCGACAACGAGATCACCGTTGTTGCCTCACACCGTTCAAGCGTCATGAGCAACCTCGACAACGAGGCCAACACCGTGAAGGCTGTGTTTGAGCTCGCCGGTGCCGACATCACCATTAGCGACGGCTACCCTGCATGGAAGATGAACCCCGACAGCAAGCTCACCAATGTGGCTGTAGAGTCATACAAGAAGCTGTTTGGTAAGGAGCCCATCGTCAAGGGCATCCACGCTGGTCTTGAGTGTGGTCTGTTCTCTGAGCGTTATCCCAACCTCGACATGGTGTCGTTCGGCCCCACGCTTCGTGGCGTCCACACCCCCGACGAGCGTCTGCTCATCCCCACCGTTCAGATGGTGTGGGATCATCTGCTCGACATCATGAAGAACTTGAAGTAAGGCTACATACGAGCCTTATATATTAAAAAGGTGTATCCGGCAACACGGATACACCTTTTTCTTTTTCACAACAAGCCAGAAACGAGCTTTGTTCACATGCCGCCTTACCCGGCAAACGCTGTCTCTACAAATGCCTAAAACCTATCCTAAAAAACGATTACAAAAAAGCGAAAAAAACAAGTAGATGTTAAAAAAAAACAGGATAAAAAAAATTGACATCTCGTAGATTTTATCTAAATTTGTACGATATATAAAGCACGCTAAAAACAATGAAAATTTTAACCATTATACGTTATGCATATTAGTTAACAAATAGATTAAAATAAGCAAAAAATGGCATATATATATTTAGCACTCACATATGTGTTTTGTATTGGCTTCATGGCATTCTGTCTACTATTAGCCTTTTATATTACTATGGAGGGTTTATTGTCTATCGGCAGCATGCATCATTTTGCCAACACATGGAATATGTATTTATTGATTTGCTCTCATCTTACAGGTTTACTGTGCTTTTTCTATGTTATTTATAGATTATGCTTTTTTATGTATAAACAAATAAAAAACTTTTTCCATGAAACGGGAACAGAGGAAAGCTGCATTTCACCACAAAGATGGGCGTTTCTCCCCAATTTGCTATTTTTCGCAGCTTGCTTAATAAGTGTTTTTGGGTTTCTTTCCGAATACTATTTAAGTTTATATAACGGACGCAATTGTAGCATTGAAGAAGAACTTTTCCATTTTATCACCATTTTATTTTGTTTGTATGTAGGGTACAAAAAAGGGGTGTGGCTATTCGATTATTTAAACAGTTAACGTGAAAATAAAGAGTAATATTAATAATATGAGAAACATTATAACTTTTTTAGCCATTATTGCAGTTTTTACAGTATGCAGCTGCCAATCTGCCAAACCAAAGAAAACTATAAACGTTGTTTTTATGCCTGGCATTTGTGAATACAGTACCTGCGTAATAGACTATGACTATTATCTGAACAAGGTGGATTCAATGAAAATGCAATGTTATGTGCACAACATCTCACCCTCTGACTATTCTTTCATTGTCAACACCCTTAACAACAAACAGAAAGCCGTGGCTACAGCAAAACATGGCATTAATCCTCCAATGTACATAAAAATAGACAGCACGAAATATATCTTAGGCGACAACCGCGTTGTAGAATGTGAAGGGAGAAGAAATTTTGTACTGTCAGAATATGAGGAGTACAGGATAAAATGCCTCGTACATTTTTACGACTTCATACAGGAAGATGATGTTACAGCACTAAATGAAGTAAAGAAGTTCGGCATGCCACCAAATTACAAATATAAGGAGATTGATTTTATTAAATTTTTGAATTCACCAGGCATTTTGAAATCACTAGAAATAAAAATCATCTTGCAAGAAAATTAGAAGATTATGATAAAGTTGTTTATACTTTTATCCTTCTTACGATTACAGGGCAGGACAAAAACGATGGAACAAGTCGACAATGAAAAATGTAAGAAGACGACTGCAAAATAAGAAAAACAAATATCACGACAAATGGGAAATATCTTAAAGAAGATGATTAAAGATTCCAAAAAAGAAACAATCCGTAACATGAGTAAAAAATGAGAAGGTTTATTTTAATATTCATGGCATTACTTTTTCATGTAGTGTCATATCCACAAAAGGTGACACAATCATCCTATTGCTATAAAGACAGGAAAGGAATTGTCTATGTAAGGAAATACATTGTTTATAACAATACAAAAGAAGATTTGCTGACATGGATATCTCCTTTTCCTGTAAACAAGATATCAGACAAAAGAAAGGTGTACAATTACTTTTCAAAGATATGGGAAGATGCCAGTCTGTTCTCTTTCTTTGAAGATGACTTTGTTCTGTACCGAAACAATTGTTTGTCTATTCCAGGCATGACACTTATAAAACGATTGCCGTATAAATCGACATTCGTCTATATCCTAACATCAAGAAGAAAAATTCCGACGATAATGTCTAACAGGATTGTTATACTTGGAAGAAAATTTGTTGAGAAATGCGTAGAAAGGACCTTTAACAACAATGCTTTTTATAGTTCAAATAAAGTTAGAATAAATATCGACCATAAGCTTGATGCCACTCTTTCATGGTATTGACATCATTAATATATGGAATTTTGACTTGTCTTTAGAACTTGACAACACTTGGTTCTACACTCCCTATACCATCCTAATAGATGTTGACAAGAAAATAGGCGAAACACAGACATGGTAGACATGTTTTCATTATCATACAGAAAATAGTAAAATAATATGAAAAAATTTATTGCTTTTTTAGCTATTATCGCAGTTTTTGCAGCATGCAGCTGCCAACCAGCCAAACCAAAGAAAACCATAAACGTTGTTTATGGGCCTGGCATTTGTGAATACAGTACCTGCGTAATAGACTATGACTATTATCTGAACAAGGTGGATTCAATGAAAATGCAATGTTATGTGCACAACATCTCACCCTCTGACTATTCTTTCATTGTCAACACCCTTAACAACAAACAGAAAGCCGTGGCTACAGCAAAACATGGCATTAATCCTCCAATGTACATAAAAATAGACAGCACGAAATATATCTTAGGCGACAACCGCGTTGTAGAATGTGAAGGGAGAAGAAATTTTGTACTGTCAGAATATGAGGAGTACAGGATAAAATGCCTCGTACATTTTTACGACTTCTTACAGGAAGAAGATGTTACAGCACTAAATGAAATAAAGAAGTTCGGTATGCCACCAAATTACAAACACACAGAAATAGATCGTGGGGAATACGTTGGAACGGGAGATTTAAAAATTATAAAACGCAGCGATTTCTTTGAAACGGATGAGGTAAGAATTATTTTACAAGCAGATTAGAAGATTATTAGAAAACTGTTTATTTTTTATTCTGCTCACAATTTGCTGCTGTAAGCAGAGAAATGACTTTACGATTACCACCGAGCAGGACAAAGACGATGGAACAAGTCTACAATGAAAAATAAAAGTGACGAAATCAGGAGATCATCAGATAAGATAAATCCTCAGATTGAGCACACTGTGTATTCCCAATCTGAGGATTCTTCTATTCCTCCCCATTCAGGCATTCGCCCGTCTCATAACTCTTCGTCATATCCTTCAAGATACCAATCATCTCCAGTCTCAAGCTCTCAGGTTTCAGCACGATGATATTTCTGCCATGCCACAACAGTTCCTGAAGGAAATCACGGCTGGGGC
>UQTI01000032.1 GCA_900543975.1 uncultured Prevotella sp.
CTATGGAGTATGCTAAGCTCGTGCAGAAGTTTGGCGACGTGCCTTACTATGACGCTGTCGTAGGCAGCACCGACAACGAACAGCTCTACCGTGCCCGCGATCCGCGCACCACGGTTATGGACAAGGTGAACGAGGATCTGGCTTTCGCTTGCGCCAACATTCGTGTAAACGACGGCACAAAGGGTCTTACCGTAAACCGCGCCGTGGCTCAGGGCTTCGCTTCACGCATCATGCTGTTTGAGGGCACATGGCAGAAGTATCACGCCAACAACACAGCCAAGGCTGCCGAATATCTGAAGGCCGCCAAGGACTATGCTGCTGCGCTGATGCAGACAAACGCCTACTCTATCGCTCCCAGCTACAAGAGCCTCACCACATCTGAGGATCTCGCCGGCAACCCAGAGATCATCATGTACCGCTCATACGTTGAGAACGTGGTTATGCACTCGCTCATGAGCTTCCAGAACACTGAGATGGAGATGAGCAGCCCCTCACGTTCGTTCATCGATGCCTTCCTGACCAAGAACGGTCTGCCTATCCACCAGGCTGGCAACACCGATTATAAGGGCAAGGAATTTGCCAAGGAGATCCAGAACCGTGATCCACGTCTCGCTGACAACATCGACGAGGAGAGCGGTCTGCGTCTGAACGGTGTAGCTGCTGTTTACGCTGCTTCGGGCTACTACGCCAACCGCTATGTGAACAAAGACCTGATTAACAAACCTGGCGGTATGAGTAACACCAACACCACCGATGCTCCTGTCATGAAGCTGAACGAGGTTATGCTCAACTACATCGAGGCTGCTGCCGAGTTGGCAGATCTTGGACAGTACACTCTTACTCAGGCCGATTTCGACAAGACCATCAACGCTATCCGCGACCGTCAGAGCACACAGATGCCTCACGTCACACTGGCTGGCAACGCGCTGAAGGTGAACGGTGTAGAGATCAACGACCCCGACCGCGATGCTACTGTTAAGCCCATCATTTGGGAGATCCGTCGCGAGCGCCGCGTAGAGTTGGCTTATGAGGGTCTGCGTTTCAACGACCTGCGTCGTTGGGGCAAGCTCGAATATGCTGACATGGTGAAGAACAAGAAGCTGAACATGGGTGCTTGGATCAACAAGGCCGACTATCCCGAAAATGCTGAAGCTTTGGCTAAGATCACTCTCTGCGACGAGAACGGCCACATCGTTACCGGCAACGAGGGCTACATCATGCCTATCACCGAGGTGGCTAAGATGCGTCAAATGGCCGACAAGGATTATCTCTATCCTATCCCCGTTGACCAGATCACCATGTACGAGACCCACGGATTCAAGCTCACTCAGAACCCTGGTTGGTAAACATGAAAATAAGAACCTGACGGTTGGAAAAGCCTGAGGGTTGAACAAAAGACCTGACGGTTGGAAAGACCAACGGTTGAACAAAAGACCTAACGGTTGAAAAGACCAACGGTTGAACAAAAAAGCGGGAACCTCCTCAGAAAGGTTTCCGCTTTTTTTGGCTTACTTTTTACCATTACAAAACTTTCACGAAAAGACTTATTTACATCGCGCTTCGCGCTCGTTGTTTTTCTTTTAAACATTAATTTCCATTAATTGAACATTAATGAAACATTAATTTTTCCGCGCGAAGCGCGTATTAATGATAATTAATGGGTCATTAATGATGATTAATGTTCAAAAAATAACGAGCGCGAAGCGCGTATTAATGATAATTAATGGGTCATTAATGATAATTAATGTTCAAAAAACAACGAGCGCGAAGCGCGATGTAAATATCAGCCTTTTAGAAAAATGCTATTGGATTTTTCACTTTTCCCTTTTCGTTTTTCCCTTCCAACGGCGTCAGCCTTTTTTTACCTTTTTACCTTTAAAAATCCTTTTTACCTTTAAAAGTTTTTGTTTATTTTTGTATTAGGAAATAAACGTTTTTAAAGAAAGAATCATAACATGAAGAAACGGGCAATAGTGATGGGAGCCACATCGGGCATTGGTCAGGAGGTGGCACGGCTGCTGGCTGCCAACGGTTACGAGGTGGGCATTGCAGGACGACGCGAGGAACGACTGGTGCATATGGCACAAGCCACACCAGGCATCGTGACGCACAGACAGATAGATGTGACCAAGGAAGACGCACCGACGGAGCTGTACAAGCTCATAGAGGAGCTGGGCGGCATGGATCTCTACTTCCACAGCTCTGGCATAGGATGGGAGAACGTGGCGCTCGATGCCGACAAAGAACTGAAGACGGTGGAGACCAACGGCGTTGGCTTTGTCCGCATGGTGTCGGCGGCTTATAACTGGTTTGCTGAGCAGAGAGCAGACGAAGCAAAGCAAAGAGCAGAAGGGGATGAGCAGAGAGCAAGCGACAAGGAGCGTAAAGCCCGCATAGCCTGCATCACCTCCATCGCCCGCACCCGCGGCTTGGGTGCTGCCCCAGCCTACTCTGCCACGAAGCGCATGCAAGCCCACTACCTGGAGTGTCTGTCGCAGCAAGCCCGCATGCGCCATCTTAACATCGGCATCACCGACATACGCCCCGGCTTTGTTGCCACCGACCTCATTGCGGGCAGCCACTTCCCTCTACAGCTTAAAGCCGAAGATGTGGCACGCACCATTGTACGCGCCATAGAGCGCGGCAGCGAGGTGGTGACCATCGACTGGCGTTACCGTCTGCTTGTCGCCGCCTGGCAACTGATCCCGCGCTGGCTTTGGGTGAGGCTTACAGCCATAAAATAGGCTTGCGGGTATAAAATAGGCATGCGGGCATTGCCCGCTGCCTTCTTGACAGAAGCATGTGCTTGCTGGCGCAACAGAAGCATGTGCTTGCTATCTTTTCCGCAAATATTTTGCGCTTCGCGCGGTTTTAAACATTAATGCCCATTAATTTAACATTAATTTAACATCAATTTTTCCGCGCGAAGCGCGTATTAATGATAATTAATGGGTCATTAATGATAATTAATGTTCAAAAAACAACGAGCGCGAAGCGCGAAATATTAATGTTCAAAAAACAACGAGCACGAAGCGCGATGTAAATTTAATCTTTTCGAAAAATCAATATTTTACAAAAAAAGGCATTGATCTCGCTTATAACACGAAATCAATGCCTTATATGGTTCCTATAACCAGCGAAGATCAATGTTCGCCGGTGAGGTAAGTATTAGTCAAGCCACTTTACATAGCAGAAATCCTGACGGTGAGGCAGGTTCTCGTTCTTCGGGAACATGCGCACGCAGCTCTTGAATGAGCCGGCAACGTCGGGTTCGAAGGTAGCCTCGAAGGTGTACTGGTTACCCTCCTGAGCCACAACCTTGAACGGACGCACGTTGAAGATGCGGTCATTGCCGTTCTCGTCCTTGGTGATAGACACCAGCTCGAGACCTACAGCATCGTTAAGGCCAGCCTCGTCGATGACATAACGCATGGTGTACTTCTTGCCTGTCTCGGCGCCATAGAGCACAGAGTCGTCCTTAGACACTACATGGATGGCATCCCAACGCTCTGCCACAGTTTCCTTCCACTGAGCGATGTCCTTAGCCAGACGGTTGTCGTTGGCCTGGAGCTTGTGGTAACGGGCAGCCTCCTTGGTGTAGAACTTGTCATAGTAGTCGTCGAGCTGACGCTTCATGGTGTAGTGAGGAGCGATAGTGGCGATAGAGTTCTTGATGGTCTTCACCCAACCTTCGCTGTACCCCTTCTTGTTGCGGTCATAGTAGAGAGGAATGATGTCGTTCTCAAGCAGCGAGTAGATGGTAGCAGCGTCGAGCTGATCCTGATAGCCCTGATTCTGGTAGGTGCGCTTCTCGGGAAGAGCCCAGCCGGCACCCTCACGATAACCCTCAACCCACCATCCGTCGAGCACGGAGAGGTTTACGACACCGTTCATCTCGGCCTTCTCACCAGATGTACCTGAAGCCTCAAGAGGACGTGTAGGTGTGTTCATCCAGATGTCGACGCCAGAAACGAGGCGACGGGCGAGCTGCATGTCATAGTCCTCAAGGAAGATGATCTTGCCGAGGAACTCAGGACGCTGGCTGATCTCGAAAATCTTCTTGATCAGACCCTGGCCTGCGCCGTCGGCGGGGTGAGCCTTACCAGAGAAGAGGAACTGAACGGGACGCTCAGGGTTGTTCACGATCTTGGCCAGACGGTCAAGGTCGGTGAAGAGCAGGTGAGCACGCTTGTAGGTGGCGAAACGACGGCAGAAGCCGATCATCAGCGCGTTGGGGTTGATGCGCTCGAGCAGAGACACCACGCGTGAGGGGTCGCCCTGGTTCTTGAGCCATGTCTGTGTTAACTTCTCGCGGATGTAGCTTGTGAGCTTCTTCTTGAGCGTCATACGGGTCTCCCAGATCTCCTCGTCGGGCACATTGTAGATGGCATGCCAGATGCTCTCGTTGCTCTGGTCGCTCATGAAGGTCTCGTCGAAATATTTAGCATAGAGCTTGCGCCACTCGGTAGCTGTCCATGTGGGGAAGTGAACACCGTTGGTAACGTAGCCAACGTGGTTCTCTTCAGGATAGTAGCCCTTCCAGATGGGTGAGAACATCTGCTGGCTTACCCAGCCGTGGAGCTTGCTCACGCCGTTAACCTCCTGGCAGGTGTTGCAAGCGAAGGTTGACATGCAGAAGCGCTCGCTGTGGTCATCGGGGTTCTGACGGCCCATGCCGATGAACTCGTCCCAAGAGATGCCCAACATTTGAGGATAGCCACCCATATACTTGCCGAAGAGAGCCTCGTCAAAGTAGTCATGACCGGCGGGAACGGGAGTGTGGACGGTGTAAAGAGAAGAGGCGCGTACCAGCTCCAGAGCCTGGTTGAAGGTGAGGCCGCTCTTAACGTAGTCGCACAGACGCTCAAGGTTGCAGAGGGCAGCGTGACCCTCGTTGCAATGGTAGATGTCTTTCTTGATGCCCAGCTTCTTGAGCATGAGCATGCCGCCGATACCGAGCAGAATCTCCTGCTTCAGACGGTTCTCCCAGTCGCCACCATAGAGAGAGTGGGTGATGGGGCGGTCAAACTCAGAGTTCATATCGTTGTCGGTGTCGAGCAGGTAGAGCTTCACACGACCAACGTTAACCTGCCAAACGTAAGCATGAACCTGGTAGTTCATGTAAGGCACGTCCACAACAACGGGGTTGCCGTTCTCATCGAGCACGCGCTCGATGGGCAGCGAGTTGAAGTTTTGTGCGTCATAGTTGGCAATCTGCTGTCCGTCCATGCTGAGCGACTGCTTGAAGTAGCCGTAGCGATAGAGGAAGCCGATGGCACACATGTCGACGTTGCTGTCAGAAGCCTCCTTTACATAGTCGCCGGCGAGCATGCCGAGACCGCCAGAATAAATCTTCAGCACCTGGTTGATTCCATACTCCATGCAGAAGTAGGCAACAGAAGCACGCTTCTTGTTGGGCTTAACGTCCATGTAGGCGCGGAACATCTTGTAAACGTCCTTAACGCGCTTCATGATGGTCTTGTCCTTAACGATAGCTTCCTTGCGCTCGTAGCTCAGACGCTCAAGGAGCAACACGGGGTTGCGTCCTACCTCTTCGTAGAGTTTTGCGTCCAGACTCTCCCACATGTCGCGGGCTTCATAGTTCCATGCCCACCACATGTTGTGAGCAATCTCGTCAAGACACTTCAGCTGTTCGGGAAGTGTCGACTTGATACTAACCTCCTTCCACTGAGGAACGTTAGAATAATCGGCTTTAATTTTCATATTTGGAATTTTGGATATTATACTTTGTGAATAGTAAAAAACTTTAGAAGTTGTTATTCCATCACATGTTCTTTTTTCTCTCTATGGCTTTGCACAAAGCGATGTCGTAAGCCTCATAATAATATTTTATGAAATGGCTCCACAACGCCTTCTTCGATATGGCCTCGGCAGCCTTGCGTGAGGCGGCTGTCTGCTTGGCATCGAAGGTGGAATAGCGCACGATGGTGTTGCAGATGTCGTCGGCCACCTCATTATAATTGGTGTCGGTGCGGTGTATGACCTGAACGCCCTCCTCCACCGTTCCGTCGTGACCAAGCACGGTGTTGGCCCACAGACCGAAGCCTGCAAGGTCGGTGGTGATGCACGGCACCTTGAAGGCAACAGCCTCAAGCGGTGTGTAACCCCACGGCTCATAATAAGAAGGATAGACGCAGAGGTCGTTGCCGAGAATGAGGTCATAATAACTCTTGTTCAGCACGCCGTCGTCGCCGGTGAGGTAGCAAGGCACAAAGATGAGCTTCACGCGGTCGTACTTGTCGTTGCGCATGCCGAGCCAGTTCATCATGCCGAGCACACGGTCACTGCCTTCTTCGTGCAGACGGTGTGTTGCCACGGGGTTGGGCAGCGGTGTGTCGAACACCTTGGTCTTGCTCTGCAGACGCTCCACAAGGTCGGTGCGTGCTTCCTTCATCCATGCCGGCACCTCGATGAGGGCGATGACCTTCTTCTTGAGGTCATGGTTGAAACGCAGACGGTTGATGCTCTCCACGAACACGTCGATGCCCTTGTTGCGCATCTCGTAACGTCCGCTTGTCGACACGATCATGGTGTCGTCATCCTCGAAGGTGTCGCCTGTCAGGGCGTTGGCCATGCGGAAGATCAGCTTGCGTGCTTCCTTGCGCTTCTTGTCAAACTCGCGCTTGGCGGGCACAAACGAGTTGTCGAAACCGTTGGGCAGCACCACGTCTACGGGTTTGTCGAGCAGCTGAGCACACTCGCGGGCTGTGATGTCGCTCACGGTGGTGAAGCAGTCGACATACTTGGCTGTCTGCTTCTCTATCGACTGCTTGCTCTGCATGTTAAGCTCCTGCGCCATCTGGTCGCCGTTGTAGCCGGTGAAATATTCGTAGAGCGGCTTGTTGTTGCCTGCGATGCTTCGGCCGATGCTTGTGGCATGGGTTGTGAACATCGTGGCGACCTGCGGCAGACGGTCGTTGATGTAGAGGATGCCGAGACCTGTCATCCACTCGTTGCCGTGATAGATGACGTTATCGTCGGTGGACAGATAAAAACGGTAATAGCTCTCTGTTACGCGTGCAGCAGCGTAAGAGAACATTGATGCCTCGTCGTAATCGCCATAGGCGTGGAGGCTGTCGACACCATATTTCTCCCACAAGCGGGCATAGATGTCGTTCTTCTTAGAATAAAAGACAGAGAAATCTACCAATATAGCAGCGGGACGGCCTGGCACATCCCATCGTCCTGTCTTCACGTTGAGACCCTCTTCGGCTGCCTTCTTCTTCCAGTCGGCAAACAGCGAGGCGTCTTCTATAAAATAAGGACTGCACTTTGAGCCCCAACAATCCGGGCCTATAAAAATAATACGGTCGGGCATTGTTTCCTGAAGAGTCTGTGCGCGTGATGCCAAGACGGTGTATATTCCACCCACTTTATTGCACACTTCCCAGCTCGACTCGAATATGTAATCTGGTCTTAAGCGTTTCATAAGTTTTGTCAAATAACGGCACAAAAATACAATTAAAAAAATAAAAACACGATTTTTTTACAATTATTTTCCCCAAAAACAGCGCTTTCTTGACTTAATTCATTACATTTGCGAACAAAAATCGTTCATTATGAAAAAAGCATTGTTAATCATGGCGTTGCTGATTTCGTGTATCGCCGCCATGGCCCAAAAAGAGGCAAACGTTTTCACAGGTTACTTATACAACAGCGAATATCAGGTTTTCCTGAAAATTAATTTCGTTGAAAAGAACGTCGTGTCGGAAACGCAACCGCTCTTCGGCGAGATGCCGGGCTATTTTGGAGCTAAACGCGACATGCGCGAATGGTTCATTACCGACGCCAAGGTGGTGAACAAAAAGACGGCAAAGCTAAACATCACCAACGACTATGGCAGCGAAGACCTCACCGCCACGCTCACCTATGACGGCGAGGGTAAATATACCCTCACCCAGACCGGCGGCAGCCGACTGAAGATTGCCGTCAACCGCAAGTGGGTGAAGATACCGATGAAGCTGGAGCTGGTGAAACAATAAGTTATTGAACTGTCGCAAGCTTAAGAGAGCTATAAAATTTTGTTTTTTGCGCTTCGCGCTCGTTGATTTTTTAAACATTAATTTTCATTAATTGAACATTAATGAACATCAATATTTCGCGCGAAGCGCGTATTAATGATAATTAATGGGTAATTAATGGAAATTAATGTTTAAAATACCACGAGCGCGAAGCGCGATGTAGATTTCGATCTTTGCGAAGGCCCTATTCCTTAATGTTTAAAATACCACGAGCGCGAAGCGCGATGTATGTTTCGAGCTTTGCGAAGGCCCTATTCCTTATACCCAAAGTTTTGGGTGAGGTTTGCGTTCAGGTCGATACATTTCTGCGGTATCGGGAAAACGGTAGTGAAACCGTTCGACTCGTTTGCCACAGGCGTGCGCAGGTCGTAAGCCTGGCAGAAGCGCCCGAAACGGATAAGGTCCTGACGGCGCCAGCCCTCCCACGCCAGTTCAAGCAGACGCTCGGTGAGGATGTTGTCGATGGTGGCAGGACGCGGAGCCATGCCCACCCTTGCGCGAACGGCATTCATGTCGGCATAGCCGTCGCCGCCGTTGCGCACCTCTGCCTCTGCACGCATGAGAAGCACATCAGCATAACGGAAAAGCACAATGTCGTTGTCGGGCATGCGGCCGTCGGAGTATGCCGTGCGGTCGACCTCATATTTCTTCATTCTCGCCCCTGCCGTCTGGATATACTTGCTTGCCGTGAGGTTTATCTCAACGGCCAACGGCATGTATTCAAGTTGCTCGCCATTGTCGAGCATCACAGGCTTGCCGTCGACCTCCACCTTTCCTGAATAATAGTTGAGCTCAAAACGGGTGTCGACCTCTGCTGTGCCGTAGCCGTTGGCTCTGACCGCATAGACGGTGGCGCAGGGACCGTTCTCTGACGCGCCGCCATAGGCACCGCCGTGGGCATAATGGCGCGAGCGGAAGAGATAATGGAACTCATTGTTGAAAAGCGTCTTGTCCATGGGGATGGTGAAGATGTTTTCTACCGATGTCTCGTTGTGCACGGCAAAGCATGAGGCATAATCGTCGGCAAGACGGTAGCCTGAAGAGGTTATCTTGTCGCAATAGGCCTTGCATGTGGCCCATGCGTTGAGCTGCCTGCCATCGACATCGAACATTATGTCTTTGCCAGACGGACGTGTGCCGTCTGTCCAGTTGTCGTCGGCATAGACCTCTGCGTTGAGCGCAATCTTTGCCAGGAGGAACCACGCCACAGGCTGCGTCATGCGCCCATAGTTGTTGCCTTGCAGGTTAGAATGGCCGTCGGGAAGGAGCGGCGCCACCTCTTGCAGCTCCTTTACCACATAACGCATGACGTCGGAACGCTCGCTCTGTTTGAGCGATGCCGTGGTCTGGTTTGTAGACTCAACGATGGGTATGCGTCCGAACATATCCATCGCATAATAATAGAACATTGCCCTCACGGCCCTTACCTCTGCCTCATAAGCTTTTTTCTGGTCGGCGGTAAGGAGCGACGAGTAGGTGTCGATGGTCTCAAGCGAACCTGTGGAGAGCACGATCACCTTGTAGAGATATTTCCACACGTTGTAGAGGTCGGTGTCGGTGGCCGTCCATTTGTGCTCGTACATGTTCTGCCATAAACCGCCATCATACCAGTTGCCGCCACGGATAGGCACTATAGCCTCATCGGTGGTCAGCGTGTTATAGTCGTAAACGCCACGGCAGGTGCCTTGAAGGCCCTCACCCTCCTGGCTTGAACCTATATAATTGTAGAACGAGGCCACGGCGTTGACATACAGGTTTGAGGCCGAGTCGTAAGCCTCGTCTGCCGAAACCTGGTCCTTCGGATGCTCGTCGAGACATGCGGTAAGACACAAAGGCACGGAAAACGCAAGCGTCAGCGACAGATGCTTGCAATATTTTAAAAGGTTATGTTTCATAACAAAAAGTGAAGCTTTAGATGGTTCGTATCAAAACTGTATGCTCACCCCAACAGAATAGGTTCTGTAGAGCGGATAATTGCGCTTATCGTCAATGCCGAGCGTGGAGTTGACAACGCTGCTGTTGATGATTGGGGTCAGTCCGCTATACGACGTTATGGTGGCGAGGTTGTTAACGCTGCACGAGAGACGCAGCGAGCGCACCGTACGGCTCTTTACCGGGATGTTATAGCCAAGGGTCAGATACTCGAAGTTGAGATAGTCGCCACGCTCCAGCCAATAGTCGGAGATGTTCTGGTCAACGATGTTCTTCTTGGGTGCTGACGCAAGCACGTTATAGTCGGGGAAGCTCGACATGTTAGAGTAAGCCAGTCCGGTGCCGTTGAAGATCTTGTGTCCGAACGCGCCATTCATCTGCAACGACAGATAGAAATCTTTGTAACGCAGACTGATGTTGGAGCCGAGCAGCACCTTAGGCGTGGCCTGACCGCAGATGCGGCGGTCGCCACCATCGCCAAAATCGACGGTGCCGTTGCCGTCAAGGTCCTCGATGTCATATTTGTTGGTGCCGTTTTCATCGACATAGAGCCCCTTGCAGTGGGGCAGGTAGAACACGCCGAGCGGCTGTCCGACGATCTGATAGAGCACATGGTTGTTGTCGCCGCCGTTCTGTCCTGCGCCGTCAAGCAAGCCGATGGCCGTAATGTTGGCCGCCGACATGTCCATGCCGTTATAACGTCCGCTCAGCGACAGCAGTTTGTTCTTCTGGTAAGAGACGTTGAGGTTGATGTTGAGGTCAACGTCGCGTGTCTGCACAGGAGCCACCGACAGGCCCAGCTCCACACCGCTGTTCTCCATCGATCCGATGTTGGCAAGCAGCTTGTCAAAAGCGAAGGGCGGCACGGGCACGTCGTAAGAGTAGAGCATGTTGGTGGTCTTTGAGTAATAATACTCGGCGGTGAGCATCAGCCGGTTGTTCCACAGTCCGAGGTCGGCGCCGATGTTGAACGTCGACTTTGTCTCCCACTTAAGGTCGGGGTTGTTGTTGCGCACCATACCGAGCGTCACCGTGGGTGTGTTGTAGGCCATGACCAGCCCCGTTGGGCGCAATGTGTTCTGCGAGGTGTAGGCCGATATGCCGCCGAGGTTGCCCGACTGTCCGTAGCCCATGTGCAGCTTAAGCGTCGATAACAGACGCTGGTTCTTCATGAACGGCTCCTTCATGACATCCCATGTGGCAGACAGCGAGGGGAAGAAGCCCCATGTGTTGTTGTCGCCCACCATCGATGAGCCGTCACCGCGGGTGGTGGCAGAGAGCGAGTAGCGGTCGAGCAGACTGTATGTTGCCGTTGCCATGACCGAAGCCAGATGGCGGTCTTCATAGGAACTGCCTGTAGCGCCGAACGGCCGTGTGGCTGCCGCGCCGATGTTGTTATAGCCGAAAGCGTTGGTCGTTATGCCCTTGGCTTGGGTGCGGAAAGCCGTGAACTCCTGTTGCTGATATTCAGCCCCCACGCTTGCCTTCAACGCATGTATGCCCCAGGTCTTGTCATAGTTGAGGGCGATGTTGCCGAGCCACTCCTGCCTCTTTTCCTCACCACGCAACACGTTGCCTTGCGCCCACACCCAGGTGGGACAAAACTGTGACAGCTCTGTTGACGAATAAGAGTAGGAGCCGAAGGCCGTGAGCTTCAGCCCCGGCAACAGGTCATACGACAGGCGAAGGTGCGTGTTGAAGTTCAGGTCTTTCTGGTCGTTCTTCTCTTCCAGCACCGCCATCGGCGGGTTTATGCGATAGGCAGTCTGGTTCTTTGTCCAGTTGCCGTTGGCGTCGCGTCCGACCTGATATGTAGGGTTCTGACAGGCTGCCGAATAGAACAGCATCTGCGTGTCGTAGATGTCGTTATTGCGGAAGGAGGAGCCGAACACGCCAAACTCGCCCACGAGCCGGTTGTTGAAAGCTTTCTGTGTGGCATCAAGCTTTGCCACAAAATTGTCGTATTTGCGGTCCTTTATTATGGTGTTGTGGTCTATTATTCCGAACGAGGCACGATAATTTGACTCTGGCGTGCCACCGCTGAAGGCAAGATAATGGTTCTGCACGAGA
Source organism: uncultured Prevotella sp. (assembly GCA_900543975.1). Taxonomy (GTDB): domain Bacteria; phylum Bacteroidota; class Bacteroidia; order Bacteroidales; family Bacteroidaceae; genus Prevotella. Next base: position 12,045 of record UQTI01000032.1, read on the forward strand.
GCCGTGCGCGTGATGGCCTTGAAGAAATCGGTATCGTGTCCGGCATCGTTACAATAAACGCCGAGACTTTTGGCGGTAGCCACATAATCTGCCGCACTAAGCATGTCGAGATGCTTGTACATGCTCTCAAAGCCGATGTTGCCTTCGTAGGATATTCGGAAGCCGCCTCCTGTGCCTTTCTTCGTGGTGAGCACGATGACGCCCGAGGCTCCGCGCGAGCCATACTGTGATGTCTCCGCTGCGTTCTTCAACACCTCGAAGCTCTCGATGTCGGCAGGATAGATGGTAGAAAGGGTTGCGATGTCGGAGGTCACGCCATCGATGATGACAAGCGGGTCGTTTCCGCCAAGAATTGATGTGGTGCCGCGCACACGCACGCTGTTGAGCATGGCCATGCGGTCGAGACCATTGGTGCCGACGTTCACGCCCGCCGTCTTGCCGTTGATGACGTCGAGGGCGTTGTTGACCATGCCTTTCTGCGAGTCGTTGACATCCTTCTCGGTGTTCTGAGCGGCTACAGCGCACGGCAAGACCGAAGCGAACACCGCCACTGCCAGTCGGGTTGTTTTTATAAAGGCGCGACATCCTTTAAAGAATCTCTTTTTAGGTTTTCGATTTAGATCCATAACAAATGTTAGCTTGTCGGTTACAAAAAACGTTTTCTACGCATTTGCAAAAATATAAAAATATCTTAAACCGACAAAATTTCTTTAACCCAAAACCTGCAAAAATTTCTTTATCTCCCTAAACCTGCAAAATTTCTTTATCTCCCCAAAACTAACATTATTTTTCATGCTGAGACGATGACATGTCGCCAAAGAGGTCATGCTCCTTGCTCACGGTCAGCCGCATGTCGCTGAGCGTTTTGAGCAAGGCTAAGCGATCGGGCGGCAGGAGGCCTTGCTTCGCACGTTTTTTGTTGTATTTCCACCAGTTGAGCAGCCCGCGGTTCTCCACCTTTTTCTTGTCGGGCAGATGTCCATGCTCCGACACATATTTCTTAAGGAGACTGTAATGCTCCATCCATCTCTCTTCGTTTGTCATATTTTTTCGTTTTTAAAAGGATGCGGCAAAATGGAATCCATTTTGTCACCCCATAATGTTTTTCAACATAAAAGTAGGAAATTATCGGGAACGAACAAAACAAAAACAATTTTTTATATGTAAAGCCCAAATTCTTATTTGAAGCCAAACAACAGATGTTTTTCTTATGGCACACTATTTGCAAGTCTAAAAGCAAAAGAAATAAGATTAAGCAAAAGAAATCAGATTAAGAAATAAAAACAAAAAACATAACAGCTATGCAGAAAGGTAATATCGGGGTTACAACCGAGAACATATTCCCCGTCATCAAAAAGTTCCTCTATTCTGACCATGAGATTTTCTTGCGCGAGATGGTGTCTAACGCTGTCGACGCGACACAGAAGATGAAGACGCTGGCAGAGCGCGGCGACTTCAAAGGCGAGCTGGGCGACCTCACCGTGCGCGTGAGCCTCGACGCCGACAAAGGCACGCTGACCATCAGCGACCGCGGCATCGGCATGACAGAGGAGGAGATTGACAAATACATCAACCAGATTGCCTTCTCAGGTGTGAACGACTTCCTCGACAAATATAAGGACAACGCCAACGCTATCATTGGCCACTTCGGTCTTGGCTTCTACTCTTCATTCATGGTGAGCAAGAAGGTGGAGATCGTGACACGCAGCTACAAAGACGGCGCAAAGGCCGTGAAATGGAGCTGTGACGGCAGTCCTGAGTTTGAAATCAGCGATGCAGAGAAAGAGGATCGTGGTTCCGACATCATTCTCTACATCGACGACGACTGCAAGGAATTTCTTGACAAGATCAAGATTCAGGAGTTGCTGAACAAGTATTGCAAGTTTATGCCTGTGCCCGTGGCCTTCGGCAAGAAGACCGAGTGGAAGGACGGCAAGCAGGTAGACACCGACGAGGACAACATTATAAACAATGTGGAGCCGCTGTGGACAAAGACACCGAGCACACTGAAGGACGAAGACTACAAGTCGTTCTACCGCACGCTCTACCCCATGCAGGACGAGCCGCTGTTCTGGATTCACCTCAACGTCGACTATCCGTTCAACCTCACCGGCATACTCTACTTCCCACGCATAAAGAGCAACATCGAGCTGCAGCGCAACAAGATTCAGCTCTACTGCAACCAGGTGTTCGTGACCGATCAGGTGGAGGGCATCGTGCCTGAGTTCCTCACTCTGCTGCACGGCGTTATCGACTCGCCCGACATTCCTCTGAACGTGAGCCGCTCATATCTTCAGAGCGATGCTAACGTGAAGAAGATTTCTACCTACATCACCAAGAAGGTGGCAGACCGCCTTAACAGCATCTTCAAGGAGAACCGCAAGGAGTATGAGGAGAAATGGGACGACCTGAAGCTCTTCATCCACTACGGCATGCTGTCACAGGACGATTTCTACGACCGCGCCAAAGATTTTGCCCTCTTCAAGGACGTGGATGGCAAGCACTACACCTACGAGGAGTATAAGACGCTCATCAAGGACAACCAGACCGACAAGGAAGGCAACCTCATCTATCTGTATGCCACCGACAAGGAGGGACAGTATAGCTTCATAGAGAGCGCCAAGGGCAAGGGCTACAACGTGCTGTTGTTCGATGGACAGCTTGACGTGCCTATGGCATCGATGCTGGAGCAGAAGCTTGAGAAGAGCCGCTTCACACGCGTTGACAGCGACGTGGTTGACCACCTCATCGTGAAAGACGACAAGAAGGAGGAGAGCCTTGACAAGGACACGAGTGACAATCTGTCAGAGATGTTCCGCTCACAGATGCCAAAAATGGACAAGGCCGAGTTCTACGTTCAGGTTGAGTCGTTGGGCGAGCAGGCGCTGCCTGTAATCATCACCCAGAGCGAGTATATGCGTCGTATGAAGGAGATGAGCCGCTACCAGGCAGGCATGGCCTTCTACGCACAGATGCCCGACGCTTACAACATTGTGCTCAACAGCGACCACGCCCTCATCAAGGGCATCGTGGAGAGCGAGAACACCGCTTGTGCTGACGAGCTGAAGCCTGTTGTCAGCGAGATGAAGGGCCTGCAGGCTCGCCTTGCTGCCTTGCATCAGAGCCAGAGCGGCAAGAAGCCCGAGGAGATCTCTCAGGAGGAGAAAGACGATGTCAAGAACACCGAGAAGAGCCTTGAGGAGCAGCGCACAAAGAAGAAGGACATCCTCAGCGCCTTCGCCAAGGACAACAAGGTTGTGCATCAGCTCATCGACCTCGCTCTGCTTCAGAACGGCATGTTGAAGGGTGCCGCCCTCGATGCTTTCCTGAAGCGTTCTGTCGACATGATCAAATAAGAAACAGCTGGCGCATGAAACGTGCGAACAAGCTGACGCATGAAACGTGCGAACGAGCTTGCGCATAAAGGCATAAAAACAATAAAGGTAGGAGACAAACCACTCGTCAAGGGTGCTTGTCTCCTACCTTTTTTTTATTTTTACCTTTTTTACTTTTAGAAAAATACAGAAAGACCTAAAGATAAAAATGGTTTAGATGCAAAATCATCCAGCTGTCGACTCGCGATCAATAATCTCGCCACGCAACACCACATCTTCCGTTGCCTTTGCGTCATCAGCGACATGAGCCATGATTAGTCGACAGGTCTCCGTTGCCATCTGTTCCACGGGTTGCTCAACAGCCGTTATCGTTGGATGAACAAGCGTGCAGAGCGTGGTGCCCGACATGCAGCAGATGCGCACATCGTCAGGAATGCGCAACCCTCTTTTCTGAATGACGCTCTTGGCGCCTAAGAGAGCCGTCTCCGTGAAGCCGAACACGGCATCGAAAGCAGTTCCTTGTTCGATGAACCGTTTCATGACCTTGCTGCCTTCATCGGCGCTCAATGCCGACGGCAACACCAGCGCAGGGTCATAGGCGATGTTATATTTCTCAAGCGCCTCTCTGTAACCACGCCGACGCTCCACGCCGTTGCGTATACGCTCAGGGCCTGAGATGTAGACTATGCGCTTACATCCGCTGCGTATGAGGCGCTCAACCATAAAAAAAGACATCACCACATCGTCAAGACGCACCTTTGACACGTCAAGGTTCTCAACCGTGCGGTCAAAGAACACCAATGGAATGCCACGCGCCATCACCCTTTGATAGAGGTCGGCGTTACGTTCCTTGTCACACACGCTTACAATGATGCCGTCAACCATACATTGTACCATCATCTCGATGTTCTCGCGTTCCTGTTCTGCGTCCTCGTTTGACGTGGCAATGAGCACATTGTACCCGTGCTTACGCAAGATGGTCTGTGCATGGCTGATGAAGGTCATGTAGAAGGACGTTACGATTTCAGGAATGACGATGCCGATGTTGTGAGAGTGCTGTTTGCGCAAGTTCACAGCCAACTCGTTACGGTGGTAACCCATTCGACGAGCGGTCTCTGTGATCAGCCTCATCGTGTCCTCCTTCACGTTTTGCGAGTCTCCAGACAGGGCGCGTGAGACGGTCGACTTGGAGATGCCCAGCTCATTGGCAATGTCCTTTATTGTGACGTATCTTGACATTCTTGATTTTTCGTTTTAGTTAGTACATCTGCAAATTTAGCACTTTTATTTTTAAAATAAGGTCTTCGAAGCTTTTTTTTGCTGTAAACAAAAAAAACTTTTAGAGAAGCCAGATGAGCAAAGAAGCCAGATGAGCAGAGCCAAGCTCGGGCAAGCTCGGCCACAGCGAGAAAAGGTGTTAAAAACAAAATTCATTGGGAACGATTGCGGAAAAAGGGAACGATTGCGGGAACGATTGCGAAAAAAGATGCATGTTTTTAGCTTTTTCTTTTTGCGGCAATGTTTTAAATTTGCAGCAGAAAACAACAGAAGGACGGTTTTAAGCAAGACCGCTTTCTTGTTGAACCTAAAAAACAAGTTACAAATAACAAAACCAACAAGACCTAAAAGGAAATAAAAAAATGGAAACCTCTTCTAAACAAGGCCGTGTGCCGTTCATCAGTAAGATTGCCTACGGAATGGGCGATGTGGGATGCAATTTCAGTTGGATGTTCGTCAGCAACTTCCTCATGATTTTCTATACCGACGTGTTCGGCATAGGCATGAGCGCTGTGGCAACCCTTATGCTCGCTTCACGAATATGGGACGCCGTCAACGACCCCATTATCGGAACGCTCACCGACAAGACCCACACACGCTGGGGACGCTTCCGCCCATGGCTGCTCTTTGGAGCACCTGTTACCGCCATCGTTCTCATGCTCACCTTCTGGGCACACCCCCAATGGAGCCAGACAGCAAAGATTGTCTATATGGCCGTGACCTACTGCATCTTGGTGCTCGGCTACACCTGTGTAAACCTCCCCTACGGCACCCTCTGCGGCGCCATGACACAGAACATCGACGAGCGCGCACAGCTCAACACCAGCCGCTCGGTGAGCGCCATGATTGCCATTGGCGTCCTTAACATCATCACCGTTCCGCTCGTGACCTACCTTGGCAAGGGCAACACACAGTTTGGCTATCTGGCCGTCGCCATAATCTATGGCATCATCTTCGCTGCCTGTCACCTGTTCTGCTTCAGCAAGACGAAAGAGGTGGTAGAGGTGCCTGTGGGACAGAAGCTCCCCATATCTGTTCAGCTTAAGTCGGTGCTCAAGAACCGTCCTTACCAGTTGGCTATCCTCGGACAGTTCCTGTTCGGCTTCATTCTCTACGGACGCAACGCCGACATTCTCTACTATTTCACTTATGTAGAAGGCTCTGCCACCCTGTTCAGCTACTATTCAATGGCCATCATCGTGCCGTCGATAGCAGGAGCGGCTTGCTTCCCGTGGATGTTCAAGAAGACAGGCAACAAAGGCTACGCCGCTGCCGTGTTTGCGTTGCTCTGCGGCGTGTTCATGGCCATGCTTTACTTCTTCAGCCCCAACACCACCCCGATAGAATTTTACGTCTGCTCAGCCCTCGCCTGGTTCTTCTTCTCTGGCTTCAACACCGCCATCTATGCTGTGATCCCCGATTGTGTCGAGTATGGCGAATGGAAGACGGGCATACGCAACGACGGCTTCCAGTATGCCTTCGTGTCGCTCGCCAACAAGATGGGCATGGCCCTCGGCACAGCGCTCTTTGCCTTGGCTCTCGACTCGGCAGGTTATGTTGCCGGCGCACAACAGAACGCCGACGTGATAGCCATCATGCGCCACACGTTCTCAACCATTCCCGGTGCGCTCTGGGTGCTCACCGCCCTCTGCCTCTGCTTCTACAAGCTCCACCGCAATGTTTACAACAAGATTGTGGAAGAGCTGAAGGTGCTGAAGAGCAAGATTTAAAACAGAAAGTGCAAAACAAAAATAAAAACGCAAGGTTCAAGACAGAAACATATAAAGAACGAAAACATTCGGAACAAAGAAATCATTTAAAAAATATTACAACTATGAGACAAGCAATATTAGTAGCCCCAAAGCACATCGAGTTTAAAGAAGTGGCAGCCCCCAAGGCTGAAGACCTCAAAGAGCATCAGATTCTCGTCAACATAAAGCGCATAGGCATCTGCGGCAGCGAGATACACTCGTATCACGGACTCCATCCCGCAACCTTCTACCCTGTGGTTCAGGGACACGAATATTCGGCTGTCGTCGTGGCTTGCGGCAGCAAGGTCACGGTGTGCAAGCCTGGCGACAACATAACGGCACGCCCCCAACTGGTGTGCGGCAAGTGTAACCCTTGCAAGCGCGGACAGTATAACGTGTGCGAGCACCTTCGCGTACAGGCATTCCAGGCCGACGGCTGCGCACAAGACTATTTCGTTATCGACGATGACCGCGTGCTTAAGTTGCCAGAGGGCATGAGCCTCGACTTCGGCGCCATGATTGAGCCGGCAGCTGTGGGCGCACATGCCAGCAACCGCACCGACGTGAAAGGCAAGAACGTGGTGGTGAGCGGCGCAGGAACCATCGGCAACCTCGTGGCACAGTTCTGCAAAGCGCGTGGTGCCAAGCGTGTGCTCATCACCGATGTCAGCGACCTGCGATTGGCCAAGGCCCGCGAGTGTGGCATCGCCGACACGCTCAACATCACCCAGCGTCCGCTTAAAGAGGTGGCCAAAGAGCTGTTTGGCGACGAGGGTTATCAGGTAGGCTTCGAGGTGGCAGGCGTTGAATCGTCTATCCGCTCTCTTATGGAGACCATCGAGAAGGGCAGCGACATTGTTGTCGTGGCTGTGTTTGCCAAGGACCCCGCCCTCAGCATGTTCCATCTGGGTGAGCATGAGCTGCGCCTCATCGGCTCAATGATGTATCGTCATGAAGACTATCAGACCGCCGTCGACTTCGTGTCTAAGGGCATCGTCAACCTCAAGCCGCTCATCAGCAACCGCTTCGCCTTTGAACAGTATGACGACGCTTACAAGTTTATCGACACACACCGCGAGACATCTATGAAGGTTATTGTCGACTTGGAACAGAAGCCCTGATAACAAGACACAACCAGACGTTCCTAACCCACCGGTCATTCGGCCCTACCCTATTGGCCATTGACCAAAACGACCTAAGAAAAAGATATTAAGACAATAAAATTATTAGAATAAGAATAGAATAAGAAAAGTAAGAATAAGGTTTTTTGTGTTATTCATATAAGGTAAATTTAGATGATTTAATTCAGGATTGACGCATTGGTTTAGGAGGATGACCCTCACGCGGTTGTCCTCCTGACACCAACGTCAACAACATCACATTTTCTCAAGTTCTTTTTCAAACATCACTCTTCATTAATCACTTTTTCATCAAGATGAAACGACTCTTCTCATTCATTATAGCATCGGCAGCGACCCTGACTGCCGCGGCACAGATACATCTCTCTGTCGAACTGAACAACAACCACCTGTGGCGAGGCATAGAGGTGGCAGACGGCTGCGTGGTGGAAACCGACCTCAACTACACGTTTGCCAAAGGGCACATGACGCTCGGTCTTTGGGGCGGCACCAACACCCAAGGCACCTACAAAGAGTTTAACCACTATCTGAGCATTCAGGGTGCAGGGTTTAAGTTCAGCGCGTGGGACACCTACAATTTCTCCCCCGGCGCAACATACAACAACCGCCAATATTTCAACTATTCGGCTCACGAGACAGGACGCTTTCTCAACTGCACCCTCGACTACCGTTTCCAGCAGCCACAGTTTCCGTTGCTTCTCAGCTGGTCCACCATCATGTTCGGCCGCGACCGTTCGGCCGACAACACCGCACAGAAATATTCTACGTTTGTTTATGCCGAATATCCCGTTTACAAGAAAGACGGATGGCAGGTGGATGCTGGCGTGGGTGGAGCCTTCGCCCTAAACAGGGCTGGCGACGACCATCACTTCTACGGCACGACGCCAGGCATCGTCCACACCCAACTGAAGGTTAGCCGCGACCTGAAGATCGGTTCCTACACCTTGCCCGTGCATGTCATGGGCATGTGGAACCCGCAATCGGACAAGGCTTTCTTCCAGATAGGAGCACAAATTATAAATTTATAGAACATTTCAAAAAACGAAGCATTATGAACATAAAAGATTTCACAACGGGCGTGCAACACATCGGCATACCCACCAACAACATTGAGGCAACCATCGACTTCTATCTCACACTGGGCTTCACCATTGCCTTGCGCACACAAAACGGTGACGAGGAAGTGGCGTTTTTGCAGCTTCACAACCTCATCATTGAAACTTACCAGAACCGTCAAGCCGCCATGGTCTATGGCGCCATTGACCACATCGCCATCGATGTAAAGAACATTGACGAGCTGTTCAAGGTGGCGCAGCGTGCCCAACTGAAAATGCTCGACACCAAGGTTCACGGCCTTCCCTTCTGGGAGAACGGCGTCAAGTTTTTCACCATTGAAGGACCCAACCGCGAGAAGATAGAGTTCTGCGAGCGTCTGTAAGAAAGCAAAAAAGCTAAACACCCTATCGCCGCATAGCATCTCTAACAAGAGGGCTATGCGGCGTTTTCTTTTGTCTTTTTTGTCGATATCATACCGATATTTCATGATAATGCCTTAATAAAAAAACAGGCTTTCCAAATAAAAAAATCTTCAAAAAGAGCATGGTTTCAGAATTAATTTGTATTTTTGCCATGTCTATAACCGATTTTTTTGAGTGAAGACAAAGCTGTTGTGGCAAAAATCTTGTAACACACATAGCCTATGCACAAACGGCTTGTTATCTAAATCTCAGAAATTTGAATAAACCTTAAAGACTTAAATAAATCTTAAAACTTGAATAAAAAACCAAGACATAATGAATGGCAAGAAAAACAGAATATTGGTTGTAACCTTTGCCAACGACCTGCCAGCACATGACCTGTCGTTGTTTCGCGGTGCCGTCATAAGCACCGTGGGGCAAGAGCATGTCTTGTTCCACAACCATCAAGGCGACAAACTGCGTTACAGCTATCCGCTTGTGCAATATAAGCGCATAGGCGGCAAGGCAGCATTGGTGTGCCTTGGCGAGGGTGCCGACGACGTGGGCGAGTTTTTCGCCAACAACACGGCCCCGTTGCAGATTGGTGACAGGAGCGAGACGTTTGTCGTGGAGAGGGTGTCGCCCCGCAATGTGGTCACGCAAATCTGGCAAGACATGTTCACCTACACGATAAGAAAATATCTGCCCCTGAACCAGGAAAACTATCAGCGTTATGTTGTCATGGACAGCCTCGCCGAACAGTATGCCCTGCTTGAGCGATGTCTGACGGGCAACATCCTGTCGTTTGCCAAGAGTCTCGGCATACATTTCGAGTCGACCGTCGTGGTGAAGATCTCGCAGGTGTTGGGCACCAAAACCTACCGCTACAAGAACGTGAAGCTGCAAGGCTTCGACCTCGTGTTCAAGACCAACGTGTCGCTGCCCGATTATATAGGCTTAGGCAAGAGTGTGAGCCAAGGTTTCGGCACAATATGCAGGACAAAAAAATCATAAAGCTTATGGATATAAAAAGAGAAACGGTCTATCTCGCCTCCTTGTTGCGGGGCGTGGGCAAGCTGCTTTTCTATCTGAAAGGCGAGAGCCGCACGATGAGCATGGGCAACGGCACCTATGCCGCCCGGTTTGCAGAGAGCCACATGGGGCAACTCGGTGCGTTCTTCGCCTCAGACGAGGAGTGGGAGGTGCTGACAGGCGCGGCGACAAACCCGTCGCAAGAAGCTGTCAGGGACAACCTGTTGGCGGCGTGCGTCAACGACGGCGAGCGCCTGTCGCAGGGCGTTGACGCTTTTGGCAATACGACCAACTATCGTCGTGACGTGCAGCTTGTGCCTATCATGGCATCGGTGAGGAGCAACGGCAACGAGTCGCATCTGCACAGCAAGTTGTGCAAGATGCAACTTGACGAGAGCCTGTTTCCCACATACACCGCCAGCGACGGCCCTGCCGAACGCCAGCGGTTGCTCAATGCCTTTGAGGCCGACTTCAACAAGATAGCCACACACGACCTGCGCTCGTTCTCGGAGACCCTACTCAACCTCTTGCAGGTGTATGCCTCATCGGTGCCTTGCATGGCAACAGACATGGATGACGTGAGTCTTTACGACCAAGTGCGCACAGCGGCAGCCATTGCCGTGTGCCTATATGATGTGCGCACGGCTGGGGGCGACACGAAGGAACCATTCCTGCTCATCGGAGCCGACTTCAGCGGCATACAGCCCTACATCTACCAGATTGTCTCCAAGTATGCCGGCAAGAACCTCAAGGGGCGCTCGTTCTACATCAGGCTGCTTTCTGATGTCGTGGTGCGACACATCGCCCGGTCGTTACGCCTGTTAGATGCTAACGTCATATACAATTCGGGCGGCGGCTTTTACATGCTGGCACCCAACACGCCCTTTGTGGCAACAGCTCTCGACAAAGCCGTGGCAGAGATTGAACGCCACATGCTCGATGCCCACGGCACCTCGCTCTATGTCGCCATCGACAAGCATGCGTTCGCCGCCGACACGCTCCTGCACCGTCAGCCCATGCTAAGCGAGGTATGGGCCCGCCTGTTTGTGAAGCGCGACAAGCGCAAGCAAACCAAATGGTGCGATGTCATAAGCCGTGACTATGACCGCTTCTTCGCTCCCGACACGCTCACCGACCCGTCGGCCATTGATGCCGTGACGGGCGAGCTGTTCCTGAAGGGCGAGAAGAAGTTTGCCTTAGACAGCAACGCCAACATGTTCATGAAGGATGTGACGCGCCAACAGATAAAGTTGGGCGAGACGTTGCGCCAGACCGATGCCGTTGTGATGGCAGACCAAGAGCTCGATGTTCTCAAAGGCTACACCCATGTGGAGCCGCTCAACCTCGGTCTTCACTATTATTTTGTGAGCCGCAAAGACCTGTCAAGCCACAAGGAGGCCCTTGACAGATATGAGGCACAGGTGACCGTCTGCACCTACAACGGTCAGGACGGCGACTGCTGTTTCATTTCCCCCGACGGCTGCCACAACACCCAGACGCTCAATTTCTATGGCGGCAACGAGCAAGCCACGAAGCACATGGCAACGTTTGAAAAGATGTGTGACGGCGAACAGCTGAACCGTCTCGGGGTGCTGCGCATGGATGTCGACAACCTCGGACTGATATTCCAGGGCGGCCTCGACGCACGCCGCGCCACGCTGTCACACTATGCTGCCCTGAGCCGCGCGTTCGACATCTTCTTCTCGGGCTACATCAACACGCTGTGGGGCGAGCTTGCTCCCACACAGACGTTCATCCTCTACAGCGGTGGCGATGACCTCTTTATCGTGGGACGATGGGACAAGACCATAGAGATGGCAGAACAGATACAGGCCGATTTCAAGCGTTATGGGTGTCACAACCCGGCATTCTCAATATCGGGCGGCATCGCTATCGTGCCACCGAAGTTCCCACTCATGAAGGCCGCCGCCCTTAGTGCCGACGAAGAAAGCAGAGCCAAAGGACACGTCTGCGGCAACACGTCAAAAGACGCTGTCTCGCTGCTGTCGATGGCGCTTCACTGGAAACATGAATATCCCGCTGTGCGCGACCTTAAGGACGCCATTGTGGAAGCATTGGGACAGGGCGTGCCGAAGTCGTTCATATCGAAGGTGCTGCAACATGCCTCCAACGCGCAGATAAAGAGCCATCGTGTGACCAACGTGAAGGAATATTGGATGCTGACCTACGACCTTAGTCGCATGAAGCAACGCTGCACAGCAGCCAAGCAGCTGGTCGACTGTTGTCTCGCCGACATGTGCAACAACAGCGGCAAGCTACAAAAGCAAGACATCCTGACCGCCTACCATCCTCTTGAGCTGTGGGCCTTGGCCTGCAGATGGGCGGAAATAGAAACAAGAACTAACTTATAAAAACAATAAGACTATGCCTTATAACAACAATTCAAACGGATACGGACAAAGAAATTTGGGCAACCAAAACAATGATGCCGACCAAGCACAGATGGAGGCCAAAGAAAAGGCTAAAAGGATTTTTTTCAATAAGATTTTTCAAAAATCGTGGATAGAAACAGGGGCTGATGCAACCTTGCCTGACTACGCCGAGTTTATGGGAAAAGCGATGGCTGACAATGAGCTCAGCAGTTCGAAGATACGCAGCATCTATGGAGAGATAAAGCGCATACAGATGGGAGGATTTGCAAAAGAAAAATCTTCGTTCTATCTCCTGCGTCCTAAGATGGCATACGCCGTGGGACGATACAAAGAGAATATCGGTCTGCAACTTTTCAAACTTGTGTTTGACAAAGCTGCCCAATATGTGACGGACGAAAACACCTTCCTTCATTTTGCCAATTTCATGGAGGCAGTGCTGGCTTATCATAGAGCCTATGTGGAAAAGGATGACTAACGCTTAAAAAAAGAACATTATGACAAAGCTTTTGAAAAAAATAATATATACCGGCAACCTCGTTGCGAAAACAGGCCTTCACATTGGTGGAACCAACGCATCGCTCAATATCGGTGGACCCGACAAGTTTGTGGTGAGAAACCCGTTGACCAACATCCCTTACATACCAGGCAGCTCGCTTAAGGGCAAGTTGCGCTCGCTGTTGGAACTTGAATACGGCGAGACATCTAACGGCATGCCGAGCAACAATGTGAGATCAAAGGCAGGAGCCTTGTTCGGTGTGGCTGTTGTCAAGGATGACGGTCACCCCTCACGTCTTATCGTGCGCGATGCTGAGATGGCGACCGATGCTGACACAGAGGAAGAGCTGCAAAAATACGGACTGTCGCGCAAGATGCTCCCCGACTACAGCAACACTGACCTGCCATTCACCGAGAGCAAGACAGAGGTGTCTATCGACCGCATCACGGCCATAGCCAACCCACGCACCTTTGAACGTGTGCCGGCAGGGGCGCAGTTTAAGATCCAGCTTGTGCTCAATGTGTTTGACGACGACAACGAGAACGAGCTGAAAGACAGTCTGCGTCGAGCCATAGCCCTGCTCCACGACGACTATCTCGGCGGACAAGGCTCACGCGGTTACGGTCAGGTAGAGATCCACTTTACAAAGGCCGAGGGTGAAACCAAAACCTATTGATTATGGCACGATATGCAATAATTAAGCTCTGCCACCTGTCGCCCCTACACATCGGCACAGGGCGCGAGAGCTATGACACGTCGTCGGCATGGCTCCACTCTGACACGCTTGCCTCGGCTCTCGCCTCGCTCAAGGCGCAGCGGGGCGACAGCGATGTTGCTGAGTTTATGTCGCAACTTGTGGTGTCGTCTGCCTTCCCCTTCTACAAGGACATGCTGTTCCTTCCCAAAGCCCACGGACGCGTGCGCTTTGCCAACGAGGAGAAATGCCGCAAGAGCCTAAAACGCGTCACGTTCATTGAGCAGTCGTTGTGGACGAGACTTGCCGACGGCGGTCAACTGTCGGAGAGCGATGTCACCATCGACGGCGATTTCATGTATCCGGCAGGCAGACGCTGCGCCACGATGTCGCGCACGCAGACAACGCAACGTGTGCATGTCTATGCCGACACAGAGAAAGACGCCGAACCTTTCTTCTTTGAGTGGCGCTATTTTGACCACGATGCAGGTCTCTACTTTCTTACCACAGCCACAGGACCGTTGCTTGACGAGCTGGTGACCCTTGCCACGATGCTCGGCGAGACGGGCCTTGGCACCGACCGCAATGTGGGTGGCGGACACTTTGAGGTGGAAGTGGCGGAGGTGGAGATCAACAACACACCCAACGCCGATGCACAGGTGCTGCTATCGCTTTTCATCCCCGACCGTCAGGACATGCAGAACCTCAACCTCGAAGACGCACGCTATGGTCTGTTACGTCGCGGTGGCTTTGCCGCTGGCAGCAGCATTGAGAGCTTGCGCCACTTGCGCAAGCGCAGCGTCTATATGTTTGACGAGGGATCGGTCTTTCCCACACAGGCACCGCTTGGCGGCACTGTCGTAGACCTACGCCCCGACTGGAACGCCCCTGCCATGCACCCCATGCTCCGCAGCGGCAGACCTTTCTTCTTACCTTATAAAATGTAGACTGTATGAGCAAAATGAAACTTGAGACCCTTACGTCCCTGCACATAGGGTCGGGCAACATGTTACAGAAAGACAGCGACTTTGTTTGTGGCAAAGATGCCGACGGCTACCCTGTTGTGTATGTCATTAATCCGCGCAAGGTGCTCTCTCTCATAGGCGAGGAAAACGTTGTCGCATGGACTGTGGGCATAGAGAATGGGCGCAGCACCGAAGAAATCGTGAAGCTGTATGCCCCCAAAGCAACAATTACCGACTATTCGCTGCACGCCATCGACTCGTATCTGTCGCGCCCAGCACAGCAGATAAAGGAGTTTATCCGCGACGGACTTGACCGCCCCTACATTCCAGGCAGCTCCATAAAGGGAGCCATACGCACAGCCGTTTTTACCGACATTGCGTCAACGATGAATGCAGATGATTTTCGACAGGCCATAATGAACGAAGACGACATTACATCCAAGGCAATAGAAGCTGATGCATTTGGTAAAGACCCCAACCACGACGTGTTTAGATATCTGCGTGTCGGCGATGCCTACGCAACAGGCTATCGCACATCCGTCTACGAGATGAAGAACATAGCCGATCACCCCAAAAAGGCTTTCTGGGATTCTAACTTACAGATGGCAACAGAAGTGTTGCTCCCTGACACTGAGGTCGACTTCTCGTTGGTTTTAAAACGACCTGATCTTCTTCCAGACGATATGCCTGCTACGCCAAGAGCCTTGAGTTCTGTAGAGGCGCTGCTTGATGTCATCAACAACCACACAAGGATGTTGCTTAACGATGAAATCGATATTTGGGAGAAAATGAAAGACAATAACAAGAAAATCAAAAAGTGGGAAGAAAAGGTGGACAAATATATAGACCTGTTAAGTGATTTGCTGCATACCGCCAACCGCTGTAAAGGCACTCGTTCGGCTGTCATGCGCATGGGACACGGCTCGGGTTGGCGCTTCGTCACAGGAGCAGGAAGATGGCGCAGCCGTCTGACCGAAGACGATTTGAAGATGGTGATCAATGCAATGGTTGAAGAGGAGCAACAAAACAAGAAGAGGAGCAACAAAACAGATGATTTTCCTAAGTCGCGGTGGCTGGAGGAAGAAGAGTGCGAACCATTGGGATTTGTAAAACTAACATTGTGCGACTAACCCCCACCATAGAGCAATGAGTAAAAACATACAGATAGCTCTTGTGAGCAAAGAGACGCTGCCCGTGTTCTACATCATCAACGAGTTTCGTCCCGACGAGGTGTTTCTTGTCGGCACGGAAGAGACGACGGGCGAAATGGAACAGATAGAACGCTCGGCGGCGAAGATGGGCACCGTGTGTCACCGACTTATAACCAAAGCCGACGACATGGCATACACCATGAAGCAGTGCGAGAGCGTGCATGAGCGTTGCGGCAATGACGCCTGCTACTGTTACAACCTGACTTGTGGCACCAAGCTCATGGCTTTCGGTGCGCTGATGTGTGCGCAGAAGCACCAGGCACAGGTGGTCTATTCAGACATCTCCACCTACACCAACTTCGCCACGATGCAGCGCATGCCCATGCAGCACATGCTCACGACCGAGACGATAATTGCCTTGCAGGGGCAGAAGATAAAGAACCGCGACATTTACCGCTACGATGCCGAACGCACAGAGTGTGCCATGCAGGTGCGCAATTTCGTGGTGCGCAACATCAAAGCCTACTCTGTGCTGATAAACCACTACAACACCTACAAGCAGTTGCCAAACCCATTCAGCCAAGGCAAATTGTTCTATAGACGCAGCGGTGGCGAGTTGGTGGTTGAATATGACGATGTCGAGGTGTTCGCCTCCGACTATCACGATGCTTTCGCCATGCTGTTTGAGGGGCGTTGGTGGGAAACCCTTGTTGCCGATGCCGTGAGCCGATGGGCAGACGGACGCTACGAGGTGTGGACAAATGTGCGCTTCGAGCCGAAGGCAGAGGCTGAACGTTACGACAAGAACGAGGTCGACGTGTTGGTGAACATCGGCAACAGGCTGTTGTTTGTAGAGTGTAAGTCGGGCATGTTCAACCAAGACAATCTTTACAAGCTCAGCAGCGTGTCACACACATACGGCAGCTACAAGTCGAAGAGCGTTATTGTGTCGTTCCGCGACAATGTTATCCGCCCCGACCTTGAAGAGAAGGCTCGCGAGATGCACGTCAAGCTGTTTGTGCCCAACCGCCAACTGAGCGACATCGGGGTGGAGCTTGACAAAATTGTAAAATCGTTAAACGCTTAAACTGTTTATGGGAAGAAAAGTTTTTATATCGGTGCTCGGCACCGGCTATTATGGCGAATGTGTCTATGCCCGCGACGGCTTCACGTCATCGTCAACACGCTTCATACAGCACGCCACGCTTGAGATGCTGACACAGAAAGGCAACTGGACGGCAGATGCCCATGCCTATGTGCTGCTCACAAAGGAGGCACGCGAAACCAACTGGCACATACCCGGCGGCATGAGGACCAACATGCGCACAAAGGCTGACGAGCCTTATGCTGGCTTGGAAAGCGTGATTGAAGGCATGAACCTGCCATTTGAGGTGAGCGGCATCGACATACCCATGGGTAAAAACGAAGAGGAGATATGGCAGATCTTCGACATCGTGTATGGTGTGCTGCAAGAGGACGATGAGGTCTATTTTGACCTCACCCACGGCTTCCGCTACCTACCAATGCTCGTGCTTGTGCTCGGCAACTATGCCAAGTTTCTGAAGCGAGCCAAGGTGCGCAGCATAACCTACGGCAACTTCGAGACGCGTAGCAAGGACGGCATAGCCCCGATAATAGACATCACCGCATTCTCTACGCTGCAAGACTGGACGGCGGCATCGGCAGACTATCTGCGACACGGCGACTCCACGCTTATCGGCATCTGCGGCACGCAGCAGTTGACCCCTATCCTTAAGGAGACATGCGGCAAGGACGAGGCTGCGCAAAACATAAAAAAGCTCATTGCCTCTCTCAACACCTTTACTGACGACATGCGCTTTTGTCGTGGCATGGCACTTATCGGAGGCAAGCCAGCCGCCGACGTGAACTGCTATATAGATAAGGTGGGAGACCAATATCTCAAGCCTTTCCGCCCCTTACTTGCGATGGTGCGCGACACAGTGGCAGACATGGGCGCAAACCACGCTGCCAACATGCTTGCAGCCTCAGCCCAATGTTACCGTTACGGCAACCTGCAAGCCGCCATAACGCTGCTTGAAGAGGGCATAATATCTGTCTTCTGCGAACGTCATGGCTTGCAGATTGACGACAAGTCGAAGCGCGAGATTGTAAACCATGCGTTCAACAAGAAGCAGCTTGGGTTGATGGGAAAACTGGGAGAATATAAGCCATTGTCGGAAGACAAGGAGCAGATGGTCGCCGAGGTGGAGCAGGACCCGTTGCTTACAGACCACATCATAAAGGCGTTCGCAAACCTCTGCGACATTCGCAACGATGTCAACCATGCCGGCATGCGCAACCACAAACAGCCGCTGAAGGTCAAGAAGATAGAGGACAACCTACAAAAGACGTTAGATGCGTTCATGAGCTTGGCTGATGAAGGAACAGCCACGGAACAAACGAAAGCTCTCTCGCCCCTTTTCATCAACCTCTCCAACCACCCAAGCTCTTCATGGACAGCCGAGCAGCTTACTGCTGCCGAGGCGTTCGGCGAGCTTGTAGACATGCCTTTCCCGCAGGTGGCACCCGACGCCACAGCAGACGACATCAAGACGCTTGCCGAGGCTCTGGTAGCAGCTATCATGAAGCAAGCCGAAACGCACACCGTCACCGTTCATGTGATGGGTGAGATGAGCCTCATCTACCGCATTGTGCGCATGCTGTCGGAGCGTGGCATACGCTGCGTTTGCTCCACCTCATATCGCGTGGTGAAAGATCAGGGAGACGGCAGACGACTTGTAGAGTTTAAATTCAACTCGTTCAGAGATTATGAGTAAATTTCTACATTATGTAGTTTCATCTTTCATCGTTCTTTGAAATGTTGAACTTCTACGAAGCAAGATGACATAATATTGTCGCTTCTTGCCTTTTCTATGTCAAAAAAATTCATTACCTTTGCAATGTCTTAAGCAAAAAGCAGGTACATTTTTCTGATGCGAAAGCGTTAATTAATGTAAATGTTTCAATATAACAAATTAAAACAGAAAGTCTTACAAAAAAATGCCTCTTTGAGCATGTTCCATTAAAATAAGGATTAAGACACATAGAAAAATCCTGCAATAACGGTTGATATGCTCCAACTCTCTTTGAGCATGTTCCATTAAAATAAGGATTAAGACCGAGTATACTCTTTGCGAGAAACTACACCGCTGAAACCTCTTTGAGCATGTTCCATTAAAATAAGGATTAAGACTGCGTGTGCAAAGTCATCGAGACGAAGCTGCTCGCCTCTTTGAGCATGTTCCATTAAAATAAGGATTAAGACGAAACCCTTGACCTTGAAGTCAATTGAACCAACGTGCTCTTTGAGCATTGAATAGACTCAACATAATCTATCGCCGCATAGCACCTTTTACAGGATAACTATGCGGCGTTTTTTATGTCCTTTTTTGTCGATATTTTGCCGATATTTTGCCGATATCCAAACCATTGTTGGTTTGGATTTAACCCAACTTTTCACATTGTTGGTTTGGATTTGCTACGATTTTTACCCAAAGTTGGTTTGGATTTGCATCGATTTTAGCCAAAAGTTGGTTTGGATTTGCTCCGTTTTTTCACAAAAATTGGTTTGGATTTGAAAATTTCCATCATATTTTTTTGCTTGTATTTGAAAATATTATGTATCTTTGTGCTTGATTTAAAAGCATTTAGACATGTTTAGACGAATAGCACAAAAATATCTTTATGAGTGGGCACAGAAAGAAGAGCGCAAGCCCCTCGTTTTACGCGGAGCGAGACAGGTAGGCAAGACTACGCTTGTCAAAATGTTTGCTGCCGATTTCGACCACTACATATACCTGAACCTTGAAGAAAAAGAAGATGCAGAACTGTTTGCCGCAGATAGCTCTTTCGACGACCTGCTTGTGGGCATTTTCTTTAAGGCCAACATACCTATAGACAGCTCACGCACGCTGATATTTATCGATGAGATACAGAACGAGCCTAAGGCTGTGCAAGCATTACGCTACTTCTATGAAAAGCGCCCCGATTTATATGTCATTGCGGCTGGTTCCTTGCTTGAGAGTTTGATGGGACGACACATTTCTTTCCCCGTCGGCAGGGTGGAATACATGGCTCTACATCCTTGCACATTTGTCGAATTTCTAATGGCCATAGGTGAAGATATGTTAGCCAATCAAATAGAGAAGATTGCGGTGCCGCAGTCGCTACACGGCTATACTCTTGACCTTTTCAAAAAATACATGATTATAGGCGGTCTGCCCGAAGTGGTAGCCAACTATGCACAATATCGCGATATGGTGCGCCTTGGCGGGGTGTTCAATGCTTTGCTGTCGGGATATCGTGACGACGTAGAAAAATATGCAGACAAGCCTAAGGAACAAGACACCATACGTTACATTTTGAATTATGGATGGACCTCTGCCGGGCACAGGATACAGTTCGCAAAGTTCACCAATTCTTCTTTTAAGTCGGCAGATGTAAGCAACGCCTTTCGCACATTGGAGAAGACCCTTCTCCTGGAGCTTGTCTATCCGCTCACCTCAACATCATTCCCCATCTTGCCCGACTTAAAGAAGAGTCCGAAGCTACTGTGGTTCGACACTGGCCTCGTCAATTATGTGACGGGCATGCAAGAAGAACTTCTTTTCACCCCCAACAGCGATGAACTGTGGAACGGAGACATCGCTGAACATATCGTTGCACAGGAACTGTTGGGAGCCACCACCCTCTTTGGCGAGAAGCGCATGTTCTGGGTGCGCGATGCCCGCAACTCGCAAGCAGAGGTCGATTTTGTGATACGCCACAAATCGCATCTTCTGCCCATAGAGGTAAAAACGGGCTCCAACTCAAAGCTTCGCTCCCTCCATCAGTACATGGAAGAGTCGAATGAGAACATTGCCTTACGCTTATGGAACGGCCCCATGACATCAGACATCATAACACGCACAGACGGTCGTCCCTTTACGTTATACAACATTCCGCTTTATTATGCAGGACATCTTAACGCTTTGTTGCAGCAAACGTTATGATTGAAGAAAACATCATGATTAAAGAAACCATCATGATTAAAATCGGTCATTAGAAAAAGCTTCTTGTCATTTTCTAATGACCGATTTGGGATAAATGTGTTAGGTGCCGAGCATACAAGCAAACCGCCGCATACCCGAAGAATCTGGATATGCGGCGGTTGTCTTTTATATATTATGATTCTGTGTTTTTAGTACAACCATGTACTGATGGTCAATGAGATCATTCAATTTCCTCACAGACCACCATTTCTACTCCTCGATACATCACTACGAGCTTGTGGAGATGGGTGGTCTTTACGGCATCCCTCACAATATCGCTGTCGGCATAACGGGTGATTTGCGCAGATGCCACCTTAAGGAGTTCTTTCACTTGCTCGTCCGTGGTGCTCGTCTTGCAATATTTCAGTTCGATGATGTAGGAATCCACCATGTCCTTGTAGATGTCGCAAAGAGGAGAAAGGAAGATGTCGGCATAGCCGCCATCATTATCTAACTCGGAGATAGGGCGATAGAAGCGGCACTGGCTTGCCATCGCCAAGGTGAAACCATGCACGAAAGCCTCGCCCTTCTGCTTGTCACGCTGCGAAGAATAGCGTTTCAGGCTATCGGCGATGAACTCGAAATAAGCCTTGTAGTTGCCATCGTAAGCCAGTTTGCTCTCCAACTGGGTCTTGTTATAAGTATCGTATACCAAGTTGTTCTCCTTGTAGGTGTCGAGAAGATAGGTGTACATCTGGTCGCGCACCACCTCGTTAGGGATGA
>UQTI01000033.1 GCA_900543975.1 uncultured Prevotella sp.
GAATAATGCAGTAGATAACTAACTAATTCGTAACCTATTACTATTATGAGCGATTACCCAATGCTCATTTCCAATAAATTACACTCTTTTCGTAACTTCGTGGTGCAAACTTACATATTTTTTTTTAATAACGACACGTTTTCCATATTTATTTTTCATCTGGTGCATATAAAGCGTGGGTTTGTGCGCGAATGGAGGGTGAGGAAGAGGATAGAAAGAGAAGAGAAAGGCGAAGAAATGAAGAGGCCATATAAAGGCTGGACGAGGTTAGAGAGAATTGAGTGCAAGGTTAGAGAGAGGTAAGGAAGATTTTAGAGAGATGTGGGGAAGAAGAGAGGTGAGGAAGAAGAGAGGTGAGGAAGAAGAGAGAGAAAGACAAGGGAACAAGCGAGGAAAAGGCAAAAGATGTAGAGAAGAGGTAAAGGGCAATACTTAAAAATGATGATTTGTGTGATTGACAGGATGCAAAATTTGTATATATTACATTCTTTTTGTATCTTTGCATGCAAAATGTATAGGGAACGTTCTTATCTCACCTTTTGAATGATGATTTTGCTCATTGTTGCGATAGTGGGAGATGGAGCGTTTTTTTTATTATTATTTAAAACACAAACACATTTTATGGATTTTCAGAATTTGCAAACCGGCTTTAAGGGTTCTAACTGGAAGCATGAGATCGACGTGCGCGACTTCATTCAGGCCAACTATGAACCTTACGACGGCGACGAGAGCTTCCTCACAGGTCCAACATCTAAAACAACAAAGCTTTGGGACATCCTCTCGGCTATGTTTGAGGTTGAACGCGAGAAAGGCGTCTATGATGCTGAGACAAGCTTGCCCCAGACCATCGATACCTATGGCGCTGGCTATATTGACCGCGACAGCGAGGTGGTGGTTGGTCTACAAACAGACGCTCCGCTGAAGCGAGGCATCTTCCCCAAGGGCGGCATACGCATGGTGGAGAAGGCGCTTGAGAGCTATGGCTACAAGCTCGACCCCATGACGAAAACTATATATACGAAATATCGCAAGACACACAACGAGGGTGTGTTCAGCGCTTATAATGACGACATTAAGGCGGCCCGACATGCTCACATCATTACGGGTCTGCCCGACGCTTACGGACGTGGACGCATCATCGGCGACTATCGCCGTGTGGCGCTCTACGGAACGGCAAACCTTATTGAGGACAAGAAGCGATTCTTCAAGCGCATAGACATTCAGGAGTTTACTGAAGAGATCGTGCGTTGCCGTGAAGAGGTGTCAGACCAGATACTGGCTCTGAAGCAGTTTGAACGCATGTGTGCTGCCTATGGTTTTGACGTGTCAAAGCCCGCCACCAACGCGCGTGAGGCTGTGCAATGGACCTATTTTGGCTACCTTGGTGCGGTTAAGGACCAGGATGGTGCCGCCATGTCGTTGGGCCGTGTGTGCGCGTTCCTTGACATCTTCATTCAGCGCGACCTGAAGAACGGCACGCTCACAGAGCAGGAGGCGCAGGAGCTTATTGACCAGATGATCATGAAGCTGCGCATTGTGCGCTTCTTGCGCACACCCGAGTATAACGACCTGTTCTCTGGCGATCCCATCTGGGCAACAGCCTCTATCGGAGGTATGGGCATCGACGGACGCTCTATGGTTACAAAGACCGACTATCGCTTCCTCCACACGCTTTATAACATGGGTCCCTCGCCCGAGCCAAACCTCACGGTGTTGTGGAGCAAGCGCTTGCCAGAGGCGTGGAAGAAATATTGTGCAAAGGTAAGCATCGACACGAGTGCCATACAATATGAGAACGACGACCTTATGCGTGCTGAGCTGGGCGACGACTACGGCATAGCATGCTGCGTGTCGCCGATGAAGATCGGCAAGCAGATGCAGTTCTTCGGAGCGCGTGCCAACCTCGCCAAGTGTATGCTCTACGCCATCAACGGCGGCCGCGACGAGATCAGCGGACATCAGGTGGGCCCATGCTTCGCGCCCATCACGGGCGACTATCTCACCTACGAGGAGTTTATGCCTAAGTTTGAGCAGATGATGCGTTGGCTGGCGAAGACCTATGTGAACGCTCTGAAGATTATCCACTACATGCACGACAAGTATGACTATGAGGCGTTTGAGATGGCGCTCCATGACGGCGACGTAGAGCGCACACGCGCCACGGGCATTGCCGGTCTGTCGATCGTTACCGACTCTATTGCTGCCATGAAGAACTGCAAGGTGCGCATTGTGCGTGACGAGAACGGCCTTGCTGTCGACTATAAGATAGAGGAGGGCACCTATGTGCCGTTCGGCAATAACGATGATGCCACAGACCAGATTGCGGTAGACCTGACCGAGACGTTTATGGAGTATCTGCGTCAGCACGAAACCTACCGCAACGCCGTGCCCACACAGAGTTTGCTCACCATCACCTCAAACGTGGTTTATGGCCGCAACACGGGTGCAACACCCGATGGACGTAAGAAGGGCGTGCCCTTTGCTCCTGGCGCCAACCCCATGAACGCCCGCGACGTGAAGGGTGCCGTGGCTGCACTTGCCTCGGTTGCCAAGCTGCCGTTCCAGCACTCGCGCGACGGCATCTCATACACCTTTGCCATCACGCCTGCAGCCCTTGGCAAGCAGAAGGACATACAGGCTGCCAACCTCACGGCGTTGCTCGACGGCTATTTCACGCCTACGGGTGGACAGCATCTTAACGTGAACGTGTTTGACCGCGAGCTGCTCATCGATGCAATGGAGCATCCTGAGAAGTATCCGCAACTCACAATTCGCGTTAGCGGCTATGCTGTAAACTTTGTGAAGCTTACACGCGAGCAGCAGATGGATGTGCTCTCGCGAACCATCAACGCTTCGGTTTAGGAAGATAACAGGAGGAAAGAGATAACTCCCTTCGGTCGTTAGGAAGTTAATGTGAGTTAAAGGGAAGTTAAAGGTAAGTTATCGGACAATAGCTTTAGAGCTCAAGCCACTAAACATTTGTCCGTTAACTTTCATCCATCAAAGATGGATTAACTTCCTTTTAACTCCCGTTATCTTCCATTTTATCTTCCCTTCAACTTCCATTTTAACTCCCCTTTAACATCCCTTTATTCTCAATTATTTCTTGTCACAATGAAAGGTCGTATCCACTCTTTAGAATCGTTTGGTACCGTTGACGGGCCAGGCATCAGGTTTGTTGCATTCATGCAGGGCTGTCCGCTGCGTTGTCTTTTCTGCCATAACCCCGACACATGGAATGTGGAAGGAGCGTGCCAGTATGAGATGGAGCCGCAAGAACTCCTTGACGAAGTGCTGCGCTACAAAAGCTTTATCGCTACAGGAGGCGTTACCTTGTCGGGTGGCGAGCCGTTGATGCAGGCGCCGTTCGTGAACGAGTTTTTTAAGCTCTGCAAGGAAGAGGGGTTGCACACGGCCCTCGACACCAGCGGAGCGTTCTGCACAGATGCTGCCCTTGCCGTGCTCGACCATACGGACCTGGCGCTTCTCGACATCAAGACCATGGATCCGGACCTTTACACGCGGCTTACGGGAAGAGGGCAGGAGAACAACCTGCGTTTTCTTGACGAGCTGGAGAAACGCGGCGTGAAGACATGGGTGCGCCATGTGGTGGTGCCCGGACTGACCGACAACGACGTGTGGCTGCACAGGCTCGGCGAGCATGTGGCGCGTTA
Organism: uncultured Prevotella sp.; assembly: GCA_900543975.1. Classification (GTDB taxonomy): domain Bacteria; phylum Bacteroidota; class Bacteroidia; order Bacteroidales; family Bacteroidaceae; genus Prevotella. The sequence continues at coordinate 3,675 of UQTI01000033.1, forward strand.
CAACGTGGTGGAGAAGATAGAGGTGCTGCCTTATCACACGCTTGGCGAGCAGAAATATGCTAAACTGAACATCTGCTATAAGCTCAAAGGGGTGCCGCCGTTGAGTAAAGAACGGGCGGAGGAGGTGCGACAGCTGCTCTCTGCCTATAAGCCGTGTCTTTAAGTGGCGCTTTTTTGTGCTATTCTTTTCTATTTCTTGTGAGTGTCAGAAAATCTGATTATCTTTGCATGCTAATATGCTTACCCCAACAAGTACACTAACAGGGGGCAGAAATGAACAATTGGTCTCCTTGCGAGATTTGTAAAAACGAGAAAAAGAAAGAGCATGCGAAAAATAATTGTACGGTTCCTTTGGACCATGATCGTGTTGGGCATTCTAACAGCAGCCCTTGCCTTTACTGCCATCTGGAACGGATGGATAGGCTACATGCCGCCTGTGGAGGACCTGCAGAACCCGATAAACAGGTTTGCAACACAAATCTACTCGGCTGACGGAAAGGTTATCGGTACCTGGAACTTTAACCGTGAGAACCGTGTGTGCGTCAACTATGATGACCTCGCTCCCTCGCTCGTAAAGGCGTTGGTGGCAACAGAGGATGTGCGCTTCTATGACCATTCGGGTATCGACTTCATTGCGCTCAGCCGTGCTGTGGTGAAACGCGGCATCTTGGGCAACACCAGCGCCGGAGGCGGATCAACCATCACGCAACAGTTGGCCAAACAGCTCTATTCGGGCACGGCGTCAAGCACCATGGAGCGTCTGCTGCAAAAGCCGATAGAATGGGTCATAGCCGTGAAGCTTGAACGCAACTACACAAAGGAGGAGATTATTGCGCTCTATCTCAACTATTTCGATTTCCTTCATAACGCCGTGGGCATAAAAACGGCTGCCAACACCTATTTTAATAAGGAACCGCGCGACCTGACGGTTTGCGAATCGGCAACGCTTATCGGCTTGTGCAAGAACCCGTCGCTCTTTAACCCCGTGCGTTACCCGGACAGATGCACGGACCGTCGCAACGTGGTGCTCTCGCAGATGCGAAAGGCAGGATACCTGTCGGATAGTGAATATGAGACTTATGCTGCGGAGCCGCTCACGCTCAACTTCCATCGCACGGACCATAAAGACGGTACGGCACCTTATTTCCGCGAGTTCCTACGCATCTACATGTCGGCAAAACGCCCCGAGAGAAGCGATTATCCTGCGTGGAACTATGTGCAGTTTGTGACCGACTCAATTGCTTGGGACACAGACCCGCTATACGGATGGTGCAACAAAAACTTTAAGAAAGACGGCAAGCCTTATAACCTTAACGCCGATGGTCTGAAGGTCTATACGTCGATAGACTCGCGCATGCAACGCTATGCTGAGGAGGCTGTTTATGGCCATGTGGCAAAATATCTGCAACCCGAGTTTTTCAAGGAGAACAGAACCAAGCCTAACGCGCCGTTCACGGACCAGCTCACAACGAAACAGGTTAACAGCATCATGGAACGTGCCGTGCTCCAGAGCGAGCGTTACCGCAGCATGAAGGCGGCCGGAGCGTCGCAAGAGGAAATTCATAAGGCGTTCCACACGCGAACCATGATGTCCGTATTTACATATCATGGCGACATAGACACCATGATGACACCCATCGACAGCATTCGCTACAACAAGTCGTTCCTCAGGGCGGGTTTCATGTGCATGGAACCGTCAACGGGCATGGTGAAGGCTTATGTGGGAGGTCTCGACTACTCACACTTCATGTATGACATGGTGATGGGCGGACGCCGACAGGTGGGTTCTACCATTAAACCATTCCTCTACTCGCTTGCTATGGAAAACGGCTTCTCGCCTTGTGACATGGTTCCTAACGTGCAACACACATATATGGTGGCAGGAAGACCCTGGACGCCGCGTAACACTTCAAGAAGACGATACGGGGAGATGGTGACGTTGAAATGGGGATTGGCACAATCGAACAACTGGATTTCGGCTTATCTCATGAGCAAGCTCAGTCCGCAACAGTTTGTCAGCTTGCTTAACGACTATGGCATCCGTAACCCCAACATCCACGCCTCCATGTCGTTGTGTCTTGGTCCATGCGACGTGTCGGTGGGCGAGATGGTGAGTGCCTACACGGCGTTCGTGAACCACGGCATACGAACAGCACCTCTGTTCGTGACACGAATAGAAGACAACGAGGGCAACGTGATTGCTAAATTTCAGCCTCGCATGAACGAGGTGATAAGCTCTAACAGCGCCGACAAGATGCTTGTGCTGCTTAAGGGCGTTGTGGACGAAGGAACGGCAGGACGCATGCGTCATAAGTTTGGCTTTACAGGTGAGATGGGTGGCAAGACGGGAACGACAAACCGCAACTCAGATGCCTGGTTCATGGGCCTTGTGCCGCGACTTGTGGGCGGCTGCTGGGTAGGCGGCGAGGATCGCGACATACATTTCGACACTATGCGTATGGGTCAAGGCGCTTCTATGGCTCTGCCCATCTGGGCATATTTCTTGAAGAAGGTGTATGCTGACCCAACGTTGGGCTATAGTCAGAACGAGACCTTTGGGCTTCCTGCCGACTTTAACCCTTGTCAGCAAGAAAGCAATGGAGAGGATGAGTTCGGAATTGACGAGGTGTATGAATGAGAATTTTGATTTTTGAATTTTGATTTTTGAATTGTTGCGGCTTTGCCGCAATTAGGAATTATTCAGTTTTGAGTTTTCAATTTTGACGTTTTCAATTTTGACGTTTAAATACATCTGATCCTGATAAAGGGTGATTGGTAGTAACGAATATAACGAAAATAATGTATAGAAATAGTGCCGTTAACGGCAAAAACGATTATGCACAGTATCGTGTGGAGCAGGAGATGCCTTTGCTGGAGTTTCTGTTCACAGCTGTGAAGGAGAGCAAGAACAAGATTAAGCTGACGCTTAAAGGACGTGGCGTGAAGGTTAATGGAAAGGTGGTAACACAGTTTGACTATCCATTGGTGCCTGGCATGCGCGTGGCTGTGAGCCGGTCAAAACGTAACGACACGTTCAAGAGCCGTTATGTGAAGATTGTGTATGAGGACCGTTGGCTCGTGGTGGTGGAGAAAAACATTGGCATCTTGTCGATGGCGGCCGGACACTCGTCGCTGAATGTGAAGAGTGTGCTGGACGACTATTTTGCCAAATCGCGTCAGAAATGTCGCGCTCATGTTGTGCATCGTCTTGACCGCGACACCAGCGGGCTGATGATTTATGCTAAGGACATAGACACGGAACAGATTCTGGAACACAACTGGCACGATATTGTTTATGACCGCCGCTATGTGGCTGTGGTGAGTGGCGAGATGGAAGAGAGTGAGGGCACTATTGCCAACTGGCTGAAAGACAATAAGGCTTATGTGACCTACTCGTCACCTGTCGACAATGGAGGCAAATATGCTGTTACTCATTTCTATGTGCTTGACCGCACAACCGAACATTCGTTGGTGGAATATAAGCTTGAGACAGGCCGTAAGAACCAAATTCGCGTTCACTCGGCAGACATGGGACATCCGGTTTGTGGCGATGTGAAATATGGCAACGGCGACGACCCCTTACATCGTCTTTGCTTGCATGCTTATGTGCTCTGCTTCACACACCCTATCACGGGCGAGCGTATGGAGTTTGACACACCTGTGCCTGCTCAGTTCCGACATCTGTTTAAATAAAGATTTCGTGCTTAAATAAGGATTTAAACGTTAACAATATGACATCTCAGTTTGGATATTATATTTTTTGCATCGTGGCCTTTATCGTGGCTTTCATGTTGCTGAAAAAGCTTGCAGGCTGCCTGGTAAAGACGGTCATAATGGCCATCGTTCTGGCGGTTCTTGCTGCTATTTATTATTTCTATTTTGCTTGATAATGAGCGCTTGAGCCTTTTGGCTTAATCTAAACATCCATAAAAGCCTTATGTTTCGAAACATAAGGCTTTAGGCTTAAATAACAATAGCCTTGAATGGTTGTGCTGATAGGTTTTTGCGGAGAGAGCTGTTAAAACACGAAGATGTGTTTGGTGCAGACCTCACAGCCAATGTCTTCCTTGAAAGAACATAAGCCATAATTGGGCTCGCCATCTTCGGTTGAGGGCCCAATGTCAAGAATACGGAGACCGAGGCGAGAGAAATGGTCGTACATGAACGCCGCGAGACGGTTCATGGTGCGAAGGTGTGAATAGGCTGCAAGGTCGCCCCAATAGATCACTTGCGCTGTGTCTTTAGCAACATGAAACACTTGGGCGGCTGCAACATCGGTCCATGTGTCATGGGAGGCGTCGCTTTTTGTTTCGAGCACGAAAAAGAGGGCGTTGACAACATGGGTTGTTGCAACTACATCGTGAAGACTCATACGCAATGGGTAGCCGTGCTCCTTGCGGTTGAGAGCTATAAGGTTGTAGGCTCGCTCTATGTCGCGTTCTGACGAGGTGTCGAGAAGGGTGAAACGCCACTCGTGCTTAAGGGCGTTATGTAGGTTCTTGCGTGCGCTACGACTGATAATCTGCTCGTAGGGCGTGACGTGGTCGAGCTTAAAAAAATAGTTGAGGTCAAGGTGGTGAAGCGTGGCTTTGCGTGAGAGCACGTTAACCCATTTGGCGGTTTGTGAACGGTCGTAAACGTCGGGAGTGAGGGCTATCTTTACGCGTGCGCCAACCTTTTGAGCATAGGCTCGTAATGCATCAACGGCAGCTTCCATGCTCTCTAACCGTTGTGTGCCATTGGTCATGAATGAGCCAAATGGTGCTGAGAATGGAGAGGAGAGGGTCTTTATGCCCTCGGCTTCGCGTTCTCCAAGAACAATGCCAAAGCGTGTCTTACTATCATCCATGATGGCAAGATAATGGACAGCTGCGGCCTTGTGCTTGTTTAGCTCGTTAAAGGCTACGCTGTTAAAAATGTGGTTAGGCGATGGAAACAATCGGCCAAACTCTTTGGCTGTTATTCTTTTTGCTTCGTATCTCATTTCTTTCCTTTTGCTCGTTTCTTTTTTATTTTCTTTCCTTCTTTCTTTCTAATTCTTTCTCTATTGTTTCATTTCTCCCTTTCCCCCTTTCATCTCGTTCATCTCATTCATATCTTACTTCTCTTTTATCTCTTTCTTCTTTCTCTACCGTTCCGTTTTCCTCTTTCATTCCTCGCCTTATTCATAAAAACCTCTTAATTTATAAAAATCCCCTCTTTGTTCTGTTTTCAAAACTCGTTAAGAGCTTCTGCAACATAAATAAGGTCTTCCTGTGAGAGCGTTTGGTTTATGGGTAGAGACAGGATGTTTTTATGTATGCGTTCTGTTATGGGTAGAGAGAGAGAGGCCCATTGTTTATAACATAGCTGCTGATGTGGAGGAATGGGGTAGTGGACGTCAGTACTTATGCCTCGGTCTTGAAGATGCTGCTTGAGCTCGTCGCGGCGCTCGCACAACACGGGGAAGATATGGAACACGTTGTTCTGTAAAAACGTCCGTGGAAGAAGCTGAATTTTGGGGTTTGAGATGTGGTCATAATAGAACCTGGCGTTAGCCATGCGTTGTGCATTCTCTCTATCAATATATTGCAGCTTGACGCTAAGCACGGCGGCTTGTATCTCGTCAAGTCTACTGTTTATGCCACAATGGTTGAACACATATTTGCGGTTTGAACCATAGTTGCCAAGGGCTCGTACCATGTCTGCCAGCTGGGCATTGTCGGTTGTTATTGCTCCCGCATCGCCAAGGGCTCCAATGTTCTTGGTGGGATAGAAACTGTGAGCACCATCGCCGAAGCTGCCAGTTCGTTTGCCGCCGAAGCAGCAACCATGGGCTTGAGCGTTGTCTTCAACAAGTTGTAGATTGTGCATGCGGCAGATGTTGGCAATTTCTGGCGTGTAGGCACATTTGCCATAGAGATGCACAATGAGCACGGCTCGTGTGCGGGGTGTAAGAGCGTCTTCTATCTTCTGTGGGTCTATCTGCAAGGTCTGAATGTCGGGTTCTACAAGCACGGGCTTCAAACGACAACGCGTAACGGCAAGAATGGAAGCTATGTAGGTGTTGGCTGGCACAATGACCTCGTCGCCGTCTGCCATTAATCCCATCTCCTTATAAGCCATGAAAAGGAGCGTGAGGGCATCGAGACCGTTGCCGCAGCCCACACAATGGTCTGTGCCGATGAAACGCGCATATTGGGTTTCGAACGTGCGTGTAGCCTCGCCACGGATGAACCATCCGCTTGTTGTGACACGTTCCACAGCCTCAGAAATTTCTTCTTTATGGAGAAGATTAATGGTCTTGAGGTTAAGAAAATCTACTGTCCTGTTGCTGTTGTTTCCTATGTCGTTATGGTTTGTTGCGTGCATTTCTTTTCTTTAATGTTCTTTTATATATTCTATGAACTGGTCATAGGAACGAATGTAGTCGGTCTCCTCAAATGGGTCTGACGCCAACACGAGACAAACGGCACCTGATGAAAAATCGTCGAGGGTGCGCCACACTTCTGTTTCTATAAGAAGCCCCTGCCATGGGTGGTTGAGATGGTAGGTTTCTTTCTCTTTGCCGTTGTCTATCGTTACGGAAAAGGAGCCGCTAACCGCAATTATCAGTTCACGACAATGTTTGTGTGCATGTCCGCCACGACATTCGCCCGACGGCACATCATATACCCAATAGACACGTGCCACGTTAAACGGCACGTTGCTTCCTCCCTCGGCTACAGTAAGGTTGCCGCGAGGATCAAATATCTTCGGTAGGTTGATTATGTCTCGTTGTGTTTTGTCCATGTCTTGTTGTTCTTATAATCTGCTAATCTGCTCTTGTTTCTTTTTAAAACGTAAAGAGAAGGTTTTTATTGTTTTGATGCTTGTTTAAGAACCGATTGTTGGTGTTTAAAATAAACTTAGGTTATGAAAAAGCAAGAATCATGTCGCCATTAATGTGACAACACGATTCCTGTATTTTAATTGTCTGCTTGTGACAGCTTTATTTTTCCATGTATGGATCTGTTCCCAACACGGTTGCAGCAAGACGTTTTGCTTTGTCGCGTAGGGGCGTTGTGTCGTCTGTTGGTTCGCCGTAGCAAAGAACCACGCCCATGCGGCGGCCCACATGAGCTTCTTCTTTACCAAAGATGCGCACGCGTGTGTGGTCTTCTCGAAGAGCGTCCATAAAATTGTAGTTGAGCGGCGTGTTGCTCTCTACTGGCGACAGAACCACAGCGCTTGCTCCAGCATGTTCAAGGTGAATGCCTGCGATAGGCAGACCCATGACAGCACGGAAATGGAGCTCAAACTCCGACAAGTTGGTGGTGTGGCCAAGGGTAACCATGCCTGTGTCGTGAGGACGTGGTGAAAGTTCTGAGAAGATAACCTCGCCTTGCTTGGTAAGGAAGAACTCTACGCCCCAGATGCCTGCGCCAGTAAGTGCCTTTGTAACCTTCTCAGCCATGTCTTCAGCCTTGCGCAACTCGTCCTCTGGAATGGCAAAGGGCTGCCAACTCTCGCGATAGTCGCCGCCCTTCTGCACATGTCCTATGGGCGGACAGAAGAGGGTGGGGCCGTCTTTCTGTGTGACGGTAAGGAGGGTAAACTCGGAGTCGAAGTGGATAAACTCCTCGATAATAATTTCCTTTACATCGCCTCTGCTTCCTTCCATGGCTGCGTTGAACGCTTCTTCGAGCTGCGAGGCGTCTTTCACGATGCTCTGGCCGTGGCCTGACGACGACATGAGCGGCTTGATAACACAAGGGAAGCCAATCTCCTTAGAGTGTTCTTTGAGTTGCTCTAAGGTTGTGGCGTAGAAATATTTTGCTGTGCGCAAGCCAAGCTCCTTGGCTGCCAAGTCGCGTATCGCCTTGCGGTTCATGGTGTAGTTGACAGCACGAGCGCTCGGAACGACCTGTATGCCTTGCTTCTCAAAGTCGAACAGACGTTCTGTACGAATAGCCTCGATTTCAGGTACGATGATGTCGGGACAATGTTTGTTTACTACCTCTGCAAGAGCGTCGCCGTCAAGCATGTTAAACACCTCATGCTCGTCTGCCACCTGCATGGCAGGAGCGTTCTCGTATCTGTCGCATGCCACGACATATTGTCCTGCACGCTTTGCGGCGATGACAAATTCTTTGCCCAACTCGCCAGAACCTAATAGCAATATTTTTTTCATTTTTCTATATATATGAAATGAATGGTTTTTTCGGTTTATTGTCTTGTTTCTTTTTTCTTGTGGAGAACACGCTTTTCCTTTTATGAACGGCTCGTTCCTTTCTCATATGAACGGCTTGCTCCTTTCTCATATAAACGGCTTGCTCCTTTTATAAAAACGCAACGTTTCGTCTTTTTAAAGAAACAACGCGTTCTTTGTTATGGATTAATGAAGAGTGATGACCTCACAATCGTACATGCGTGAGCCGTCTATGCTAAGGCGCACAATTGTACGTTCAGGCTGCCATCCGCGCACGCCAGCTGCTCCAGGGTTTATGTGTAGCAGGTTTAACGTTTTGTCGTGCTGAATTTTCAAGATGTGTGAATGGCCGCTAATGAAGAGTTGCGGCGGGTTCTCCATAATTTCTTTTCTTATGCTGCGGTCATAATTGCCTGGATAGCCGCCTATGTGTTTTATGAGCACATCCACGTCTTCACATTTGAAGCGTAGCTTTTCCTTGAACATCAGACGGAGGTCGCCGCCATCGCAGTTGCCGCAAACGGCTCTTAACGGTCTGAATTCGGCCAAGCGGTCTGCAACATAAGTGGTGTCGATGTCGCCGGCGTGCCATATCTCGTCACAAGATTCAAAGTAGTGAAGATACTTATCGTCCCAAAAGCCGTGAGTGTCGCTTATTATGCCTATGCGTTTCATCGTTTCTCCTCCTTTGGTGCAGGAGCGTCTATGCCCTTTGCTGATAGACAACGTGTTATAAACTCAGCGAGCAGATTGACGGTTCCTTCGAGACCAAGTAGCGAACTGTTGACGCAGATGTCGTAAGAGGCGCTGTCGCCCCATTGCTTGCCTGTGTAATAGTTATAATAAGAGGAGCGTTCACTCTCTCTTGAAGTTATTATTTTTTTTGCTGCTTCAAGACTGCAATTCTCGCGCTTTGCCACGTTGTTTATCCGCTCGTTGGTGTCGGCTGTTATGAACACGCTTACGAGGGCTGTGTGGTCACGCAATATATAGTCGGCACATCGTCCCACAAACACGCATGGACCTTCCTCGGCTGCTTTCCTTATGGCGTCGCTCTGAAACTTGAACAGGCTCTCTTCAGAAAAGTTGTTGTTGTAGAAACTGTTGTCGGCAACGAAGGGAACATGTGTGTGAAAGAGCGATTTCATGAACCCTTTCTGTTCATCTGTCTGCTCAAAAAACTTTTCACAGAAGCCGCTCTCCTTGGCTGCAATGTTCAAGATCTCGCGGTCGTAGAATGTGCATCCGAAGCGCTGTGCAAGCAGTTTCGCAACATCGTGGCCTCCGCTACCGAGCTGTCGGCCTACGCTTATGATCAGGTTATTCTTGTTCATAGGTTTGTGTCATTTTGTTTGTTGGTTAACTGTTTTTGCTTGTTGTCAATTACCTTCTGTTCGTTGGTAATTTCATTATGTTGTTTCTTGAATTTTCTCATGTGAACAATCATGATCCATGCAGCCATGAAGGCAGAAAGGGTGTCGCTAACAGGCATGGAAACCCACACTCCGTTTATTCCGAACATTGTAGGAAGGACAAGCAGCAACGGCAGCAGAATAAGGAGCTGACGCGAAAGAGACAGCACAATGCTTATCTTTGCCTTGCCTATGCTTTGGAAGAAGTTGGAAACGACCATCTGATAACCCACTACCGGGAAGGCTACCATGATGTAACGTATGCCTTTGGCAGATAGATCTATAAGGGTAGGGTCGGTTGTGAACAGACGGGCGCATGGGCCAGGGATAGTCATGGCTATGATGAAGCCTGTTGTCATGATTGCTGTTGCGGCAATGATTGAATATTTCACGACCTTCATCAGGCGGTCGTAGCGCATTGCTCCATAATTGTAACCAGCTATTGGCTGCATGCCTTGGTTTACGCCCATGTTTATCATGACGAAGATGAATGCCACCTTGTTTGCGATGCCGTAAGCTCCAACGGCAAGGTCGCTACCATAGTGGACCATGCTGTTGTTGATGAGAATGACAACGATGCAAGCACAAACGTTCATGGAGAACGGCGAGAGACCAATGGCTATGATGTTGCGAATGATGCTTGACTGTAGGCGGAAGGTGCCTCGCTTGAAATGAAGCAGCTCCTTGGGGCGTGAAAAGATATAAAGCTGCCAAATGAGAGCCAGACTCTGTGCGAGCACGGTGGCGTAGGCAGCTCCTTTTATTCCAAGCCCGAAGGTGTAGATAAAGAGCGGGTCAAGCAGAGTGTTGAGAACCACGGTAAAGATAGTGGCGCTCATAGCATGCTTTGGCTTGCCTGCCGCTCGTAACACGGCGTTCAGACCAAAATACATGTGGGTTATGACGTTGCCAAGCAATATTATCACCATATAGTCGCGTGCATAGGGTATTGTTTGGTCGCTTGCCCCAAAGAATCTTAAGATGGGATCTAAAAAAAGAAGACACACCAAACCTACGCCTAAACCCATGATGAGGTTTAGCGTCATGGTGTTGCCAAGAATGTGCTTGGCTGTGTCATAATCTTTTTGTCCCAGTTTCACGCTTATGAATGTGGACGCTCCCACGCCCACGGCTGCTCCAAATGCCGCCGACAGGTTCATAAGAGGAAAGGTGATGGCAAGGCCAGAGATGGCTAATGGACCCTCACCTTGACCTATAAAGATGCTGTCTACCATGTTGTAAAGCGATGATGCTGTCATCGCAATAATGGCAGGAATGGCATACTGCATCAGCAGTTTGCCTACAGGTTTGGTGCCAAGTTCAAGGGCTGCTTTCTTGTTATCGCTCATAAATGTTGTGCCGCATTAAGGTTGCGGAATTATTGCTTAAAGCAACGTTTCAATTGCTTTTTTGCAAAGTTAATGATTTTTTTGAATATAGCCGCAAAGCCTTTCGTTGTTTTTTAGGTGCAACCTATATTCGAATGTAAATAATTACAGATGTGTTAACAAAAAACAAACAAGGCCATGACATATTGTCACAGCCTTGATGCTTATGCTTTTATATTGGCTTATTGTCATTTGTTAAGCTTACAGTCTCTCTCTTAGCTTACTCAATAACAACCGTGGTCCAACCGTGCTTGTCTTCTTCTGTGCCATACTGGATGCCACGCAGATGGTTGTATAGCTTGGTTGACATGGGACCGGGCTTGCCGTCCTCGCTGAAGGTGTAACGCACACCTGTGTCGAGGTCGTCAATATAAGAGATCGGACTAATTACGGCAGCTGTGCCGCAAGCGCCAGCCTCCTCGAAAGTGGCAAGCTCTTCTTCAGGAATCTGTCGACGCTCAACCTTCATGCCGTAATCTTCTGCAAGCTGCATGAGGCTCTTGTTGGTGATGCTGGGTAAGATACTTGTCGACTTAGGTGTGACATAGGTATTGTTCTTGATTCCGAAGAAATTGGCAGCACCACATTCGTCCATATATTTCTTCTCCTTGGCGTCGAGATAAAACTCGCAAGCGTAGCCTTTCTCGTGAGCAATAGAGTTGGCCTTGAGCGAAGCAGCATAGTTGCCGCCAACCTTATAGATACCTGTTCCGAGAGGAGCAGAGCGGTCGAAATCGCGAATGATGACGTAGGGGTTTGTAGAGAAACCGCCCTTGAAGTAAGGACCGACAGGTGTGACGAAGATGAGGAACATATACTCTGTAGCAGGGTGTACGCCCACCTGAGCGCTTGTGCCGATAAGGAGCGGACGGATGTAGAGAGTGGCTCCGCTCTCGTAGGTTGGGATGTACTCTTGGTTCAGACGCACCACCTTCTTTACCATCTCCTCAAACAGCTCTGTGGGTACCTCCGGCATGAGGATGCCGCGACAAGTGCTCTGCAGACGTGCTGCGTTCTCGTCCATGCGGAACACGCGCACCTTGCCGTCGGGACAACGGTAAGCTTTCAGACCTTCAAAGGCCTCCTGTCCGTAGTGGAGACAGGTAGCTGCCATGTGGAGTTTGATGTATTCGTCGGAGCAAACCTCTATTTCGCCCCATTTGCCGTTGCGATAGCAGCAACGCACATTGTAGTCGGTCGGCATGTAGCCGAAAGACAAATTAGACCAATCTAAGTCTTTCATAACATATATTTTTAGCTGGGACGTGACCAGATGTTGAATCTGTTCACACCCATGTTCGTTAATTTTTCTTTTAACTTGTTGTAGAAGCCTTTTTTACATTGTAATCTAAGAGTTTTTACAACTCGTCGATAACGCTTTGATAAATGTTTTGCAAAAATAGTAATAATATCTATTATTGGCAACAATTTGTCGCTTTTTTTAGTTTTTTGCTTGATAATTGTATCAAAAAGGCCTGTCGCATGCCACAACCAAGCAATTGTCAGTCGGCTTCGTCAAGAATTTTCTTGACTTCTTCTTCTGTCTTTGTAAGCTTATCCTTGCACATCTTTATCAGCTTCTGTGCCTTTTTCAGTTCGGGCCCCAGCGTGTCGATGTCAATGTCATTGTTCTCTAGACGATCAACAATTTCTTCTATCTGTCTAATTGCCTCCTCATATTTTATGTTTGCCATGTTCTGTAGGTTTTGCTTTTTATGTTAATGTTGTTTTGTCTTTCTTGCGTAGGTCGTGGTAATGTCCGAAGCCACGTCCGGAGCCACGTCCCGAGCCACAACAGATATTATAGTTCCTTGTTCCACTTGCGTCATTATAACCTCGCCATTGATGAGCGTTTTGGGATCTCTTACAATCTTGCCTTCTTTCGTTGTTGTTATGCTGTAGCCACGTTTTAGGAGCAGGGTGGGGTCAAGCATTTCGGTTCGTTTGGTAAGCATTTCGAGCTTGTGGCGTTGTGCCTGCGTGTTTATAGGTGCTTTTATCCTCAGCAACGTATGTAACTGTTCGAGATGGTGTTTGTTGTTGATGAGCGATTGCTTAGACGCAAATGTGGCTCTGTCTGCCAAAGCTTTTAGCCGGTTACCTTGCTTAACCGTGAAGAGCGATGCTAACGACGTGAAGGTTGCTGTCGTGTGTTTAAGTCGTTGTTGTTCCGCTGTTAGCAAGTCTTTGACGTGTTTGCTGATGCTGTTGCGCGCGTTTTCAACCACAGCAAGCGTGCGGCAGAGGTTGTCTACGAGTAATGTAGCTGCTGCTGTCGGCGTCTTTACGCTTGTGTTTGCAATAATGTCGAGCACGCTCTCGTCGCGGTTGTGACCTATGCCTGTTATTATTGGTAACGGAAAGTTTGCCACGTTTTCTGCCAATCTTAAGGTGTCGAAGCCCGAAAGGTCGCTTGTGGCTCCTCCGCCACGAATGACCACGACCACGTCAAACTGTTGCTCTTCCATCATTATGTGGTCAAGGGCGCTTACCACGCTGTCTTCAACGCCGTCGCCTTGCATGATTGCAGGAAATAGAGTGACGTTAAACTGCAGCCCCATGTCGTTCTGCAACAGTTGGTGACAGAAATCGTCATAGCCAGCTGCTCCGCTACTTGATATTACAGCAATGTTTTGTGCAAACATGGGTATGGTAAGTTCTTTCTGAAGGTCGATAACACCCTCCTTTTGCAACTCTTCAATAATCTCCTTGCGTCGGCGTGCCATGTCGCCCATGGTGTATTCGGGGTTGATGTCTGCCACGATCCATGCAAAGCCGTAGGCTTCATGAAAGTTGGGCCGCACACACAGCATGACCTTCATTCCCTTGTGCAACTGTTGGCCTGTGATGCGTTCAAACCGTGGTCTTATAATGCTCCATGTGTTTGCCCAACACTTGGCTGAAGCACGGGCCACAGGGGTGTTGTTGAGAGGTTCCTTCTGCACCAGTTCCATGTAGCAATGACCACGCACCTCGCGCACTTCTGATAGCTCCGCTTCAACCCAATAAGTACCGGGCATGTCTATGGCAATGACCTGTGACACAAGGGCGTTAAGCTCATATAGTGTGAGCGCTTTTGTGTGTAAAGGCGATGTGCTCATAACGATTTTTTTATTCCATAAGGTTTAGTCCTGACCCCTTAATGTAAGCCTCCCAAAAGTCGGGAATGCCATATCCAAAGATGTTGTCAGGATACTCGTAACGGTCGGCCGACTCGTGTACAATTTTTATTATCTGCTTTGCTGTGCAATGGGGTAGAGCTTGCCACAGACAAGCTACCATGCCGCATGTTACAGGCGATGCGAACGAAGTGCCGTTGCCGCGTGTTATCTGTCCGTTGCCTTTTATTAAGGCACACTCGTGGCCCAAGGCCATGACATCAGGTTTTATACGTCCGTCGACCGTGTTGCCCACGGAGCTGAAAAGGGCATTCATGCTGTCGCGCTGAAGGGCCCCCACGGTCAGTATGTTGTCGGCATCGGCAGGAACCGTGATCTTCTTCCAATGGTTTGCTCCATCGTTTCCGGCGCTGTTTGTAAGCACAATGCCTTTGTCTGCCAACATGGAAGCTGTGCGTGAGATAAGTGCCGTGTGTCCGTTGAGTTGGCGATAGGTATGGCTTGTAGCTTTATAATCAAAATCATGATAACCCAAAGACGAGTTTATAATGTCTACGCCCACAGAGTCGGCAAATTCGGCAGCAGCTGCCCAATAGTCTTCTTCTGCTTCGCTTTCCGTTGGTCCGAACTCGCTTCTTAGGAGCCAGAAAGACGCTTCGGGAGCCGTGCCGATCATTCGGCCCGGTTGGTTTGTTGCCATGCATGAGAGCACGGCGGTGCCATGGTCGAGTTCTCTGTAGACGTTGTCGGTGGCAGGAAATGTGAAATTGTGTGCGCCTAAGATATTTATATTTTTGAGCAAAGGCATTCGGTCTACATTCATGAATCCTCCGTCAATAATGGCAATGGTCATTCCTTTGCCCCTGTAGCCAGCCTCATGTAGTTTCACGCCGTTGAGCATTTTTATCTGCATGAGAGCATCGCCATACGCGTTTTCTCTGTTTATAGCTGTTGTGTCTTTTTCTATCTTGAGACAGGTGCCAGTCTCTATAGAGTCGGGCACGACATAGACTCTTCGCACGCTTTTGACAAAGGGCAACAGTTCTATGTTTCTAACTTTCTTCTCTATGTTTCCAACCTTCTGATCTATATTTCCGTCGTTTGAGTCGTTTCCCACTCTTATGAGCAATGTGTTGTTCCATTTGCTCTTGCTTATTGTTGTAACTCCCTGTTTCTGCACTTCCTCAATGTAGTAAGGGTTTATTGGAAGGTCGGTAGAATCGGGTTCAATCTTTTGTTTAGCGCGACGCTGAAGAGCTTTCTCTGACAGATAAATATCGGGATGAGAAAGCGAGTAGGGCGTTCCTTTTTTGTCTTTTAGTGTCACACGGAACAGCGTGCATTTGCCACCGGGGAACGCTATTTTTTTCGCGGCTCCAGCGTTTGCGCATACGAGTGTCATGATGGCACTTATGAGAAGAGTTCTTATTGTCATAAATCTTGTTTTTTTATTAATGTAACGCCTGCTTCAAGGTTTTTTCTTAATGTATAGAACTTCTTTTTCAAATAGAAGCTTTGTCCTTCAAGTAAGTGAGGAGATCAGCCACAACATAGCTGCTGCCCCCTATAAACACAAAATCGTTTGTCTCAGCATCATTCATAGCCTTTTCGTAAGCCTCGCCAACCGATTGGAACGTTAGGCCTTTAAGATTGTGATGCATGGCTTTCTCAGCAACTGTAGCTACAGGTGTTGCTCTTTTGCATTGTGCCTGTGTGAAATAGAATGAGGCGTTTCTTGGCAACATGTCCATCACGGCATCTATATCCTTGTCGTCAACCATCCCGAACACAATGCGGCATGTGTTGCATGGTTGACATTTTATCTGGTGGCTAAGATACTGCCATCCGCCTGCGTTATGGCCTGTGTCACAAACCACGAGCGGCGAGGTCTGGAGTTTCTGCCAGCGTCCCTGCAGTCCTGTCGTCTCGCAAACATCTGCAAGTCCTTGACGCACGCTCTCCTTGTTTTTTATCACGCCCATCTTCATCAACTGATCAACGGCACACAGGATGGTGTTTGTGTTGCGCTTTTGATATTCGCCGCCAAGTTCGCCATGTAAGGTGCCAAAATGGCGCGTGTCATAGTTTATGCCACCTCCATCAAGAGGTTTACAGTTTAGCACCTCTCTGTTGTCTTTATCTTCCGCAAACGTTATTGGCGCGTTCTTGTCTTTTGCCTTTTGTTCAAAAACGGGACGTGTCTCTTCTGTCGTTTCACCTATTACCACAGGCACGTTGTTCTTTATTATGCCTGCCTTCTCGTTGGCTATTGCTGCTAAGGTATTGCCCAAGAACTGTGTGTGGTCAAAGCTTATGTTCGTTATTATGCCAAGAATGGGGGTTATGATATTAGTGCAGTCGAGTCGACCGCCGAGCCCTACCTCTATAATGGCAATGTCTACCCCTTGTTCTTCAAAATATTTGAAGGCGAGAGCTGTCGTGAGCTCAAAGAACGAGGGATGCAGAGGTTCAAAGAACGGTCGCTCCTCTTCAACAAACTTTATTACTCGCTCCTCGCTTATGCACAGTCCGTTAACGCGTATGCGCTCCCGAAAGTCGATGAGGTGAGGCGAGGTGTAAAGCCCAACCTTGTAGCCTTCCTTCTGCAGAATGGCAGCCAGCGAGTGAGAGCATGAACCCTTTCCGTTGGTTCCTGCCACATGAATGGTCTTGTAGCTCTGGTGTGGGTTGTTGAAGTGGTTGTCAAGGGCTATGGTGTTGTAAAGCCCTTCTTTATATGCCGCCGCACCTATGTGCTCAAATACAGGTGTTGCGTTAAAGAGATAATTTATCGTTTCGGCGTAAGTCATTGTCTTGTTGTAAATTGTCAATTATAATTCAATGTAATGTACAAACAAAGGGGAATTGGTTCCATTGTCTGTCGTTTGTCTTATAGCGAGATGACAGACATGAGAACAAATTCCCCTTTCTATGGCTAATGTTAATTGAAATAGTTCTTGAACTTGTCAAAAATCGACTTCTTCGTCTCTTTGTCGCCCTTGAAATTCTCGTTGTCGCGCAAGCCCTCAATGGCCTTGTGCTCTTCCTTGGTGAGCGTCTTCGGTATGAACACGCTTATGTTGACAACGAGATCGCCCGTGCCACGTCCGTAACCTTGAACGGCGGGCAGGCCTTTGCCGCGCAGACGAAGCGTTTTGCCTGGCTGTGTGCCAGGTTCAATCTTTATCTTTACGTTGGTTCCGTCGATGGTAGGAATTTCTACTGTGCCGCCAAGAATGGCTGTCGGAATGTCCAGCAAGAGGTTGTAGATGACGTCGTTGCCGTCGCGCACGAAAATGTCGTTTGGTTCCTCGGCAATGTAAACCTGAATGTCTCCGTTGATGCCGTTGTGAGGACCTGCGTTTCCTTTGCCGGGAACGTTTACGATCATGCCTTCAGCAACGCCTGCAGGAATTTTTACCTCAACAACTTCATCGCCTTTGACAACGCCTGAACCGCCACACTTGTGACACTTGTTCTTTATAACCTTGCCTTCACCATGACATTCGGGACACTCTGTTTGAGTCTGCATGATGCCAAGCATGGTTCTAACGGTCTTTGTCACAACGCCTGAGCCGCCACATTTGAGACAGGTCTCAGCTGCGCTACCTGCCTCGGCTCCAGAACCGTGACAGTCGGGACAAGCCACGTCTTTCTTGACCTTAAACTTCTTGGTCGTGCCAGAGGCAATTTCCTGCAATGTGAGAGTAACCTTTATGCGCAGGTCTGAACCTCTATATTGTGGAGCCTGACGCTGACCGCCACCACCTCCGAAGCCGCCGAACCCTCCGAAGCCGCCGTGGCCTCCAAAGATGTCGCCAAACATAGAGAAGATGTCTTCGTTAGAGAATCCGCCGCCGCCGAATCCGCCGAATCCACCGCCTGGAGCATCAAATCCAAACTGGTCATATTGCTGACGCTTTTGCGGATCATGCAACACGTCATAGGCTTCTGCTGCCTCCTTGAATTTTTCTTCAGCTTCTTTGTTGCCGGGGTTGCGGTCGGGGTGATATTTGATAGCAATCTTTCTATATGCTTTCTTTATCTCATCGTCTGTGGCACTTTTGCTTACGCCAAGCACCTCATAGTAGTCTCTCTTCGCCATTATTCTCTATGATAAATTAAAATATGGTTTTGACAATTATCTATCTGCTGTGGATCTGTTCTCTTTTTTACCCACGTCGTTATTGACCCACGGCAACCTTGGCGTGGCGAATAACTTTGTCGTTAAGCTTATAACCTGTTTGCACACAGTCAATAACCTTGCCTTTCTTGTCGTCGCCCATTCCTGGAACCATAGCAACGGCTTCGTGAAAGTCGACATCAAACTCTTTGTCGGCTGTATCAATCTTCTCAACACCCAGCCCCTTTAATGTCTTTACAAACTTGTTGAAGATAAGCTGCATGCCTTCCTTTATGGCTTTGGCGTCTTCTGTCTTGTCTGCAACTGCACGTTCAAAGTCGTCGAGGATGGGAAGAATGGCCTTTACTGTCGATTCTGCTCCATTAAGTATAAGATCGCTCTTCTCCTTGATCGCGCGCTTGCGATAGTTTTCAAACTCAGCAGCTTTGCGCAGATACTGGTCTTTCAGTTCGGCCAACTGTTTCTGTGCCTCAGTCAGCTGTTCCTCTACGCTAAGCTCCTTCTTGTTTTCAGCATGGTCCTGCTTTGTTTCTTCTGCGTTTGCGTTGTTGGTGTTTGTGTCAGCTACGTTTTGCTCGTTTGCCTCCTGTGAGGCATTTTTATTTTTGTTTTCTTCTTTCATGATTTCTTTTTTATATGATTGTTTTTATATATAAAGACATATAGCAAAAAGCTTGCCATCGTAGGTTTTTGTCTTTATTTCGCAATCATATAGTGGGTTTATGCAAGAGGATGTGCCAAAACTGACACATCCTCCTCTATTTCCTTTAGTAGGTAAGAAACCTGCTTTTTCTCTACTTTTTGTCTTATGCTTTTTCTCTACGTTTGTCTTACGGCGCAAGCATGTTGCCGTCATAAAACGTAAAAAGCTGTGTGTTGAAGCCAGGCACACAATTAGTTCTTTGCATACATCTTCTCCTTCAGCTCCTTGATCTGAGGGTCGTAGATGTAGTCGTCATAATCCATGAGCTTGTCGATGGTGCCGTTGGGTGTAAGCTCTATAATGCGGTTAGAAACGGTCTGTATGAACTCATGGTCATGGCTTGAGAACAAGATGTTGCCTTTAAACTGTACCAGATTGTTGTTGAAAGCCTGAATGCTCTCAAGGTCAAGGTGGTTGGTCGGTGTGTCGAGAATCAGGCAGTTGGCGTTCTTCAGCTGCATGCGTGCAATCATACAACGCATCTTCTCGCCACCCGAGAGAACGTTAACCTTCTTCTGTACATCCTCGCCAGAGAACAACATGCGTCCGAGGTAACCCTTCATGGCAACCTCGTTGCCCACACCATACTGGCTAAGCCACTCCACGAGGTCTTTGTCGCTGTTGAAGAACTCGGTGTTGTCGAGTGGCAGGTAAGCTGTTGTTATGGTGACGCCCCACTTGTATGTGCCTGCATCGGCCTCGCGGTTGCCGTTGATGATCTCAAACAGGGCTGTCATGGCCTTGGGGTTATGGCTCAGGAACACCACCTTCTCGCCCTTCTCTATGTTGAAGCTCACGTTGTCGAACAGCACGGTGCCGTCGCTGTCGGTAGCCTTAAGGCCTTCAACCTCAAGAATCTGGTTGCCTGGCTCACGCTCCATCTGGAAGATGATGCCGGGATATTTGCGGCTTGACGGACGTATTTCCTCCACGTTAAGCTTCTCAAGCATCTTCTTGCGGCTTGTTGTCTGCTTGCTTTTTGCCACGTTGGCAGAGAAACGGCGAATAAACTCCTCCAGCTCCTTACGCTTCTCTTCTGCTTTCTGGCGTTGGTTCTGAGCCTGGCGCAGGGCAAGCTGTGAGCTCTCATACCAGAACGAGTAGTTGCCTGCAAACACGGTAACCTTGCCAAAGTCGATATCAACGGTCTGTGTGCTTACAGAGTCGAGGAAGTGACGGTCGTGGCTCACCACGAGAACGGTCTGCTCAACGTTGCTCAGATACTCCTCGAGCCATTGCACGGTGTCGAGGTCAAGGTCGTTGGTAGGCTCGTCGAGCAACAGGTTGTCGGGGTTGCCAAAGAGAGCTTTGGCAAGCATCACGCGCACCTTCTCGTTGTTTGAAAGCTCCGACATCATCTTGTAGTGCATGTCTTCCTTGATGCCAAGGTTCGACAGCATCTGTGCGGCGTTGCTTTCAGCTTCCCAGCCGTCCATCTCGGCAAATTTCTCTTCGAGCTCAGCAGCACGGTTGCCGTCGGCTTCTGTCATCTCTGTTTTCGAATAGAGAGCTTCGCGTTCTTTCATGTTCTCCCAGAGAGGGGCGTGGCCCATGAGCACGGTGTCGAGCACGCTATAGGCGTCATATTTGAAGTGGTCCTGCTCCAACACGGAGAGGCGCTCGCCGGGACCAAGCTCTATGGAACCCTTGTTGGGCTCAAGGTCGCCGCTGATGGCACGGAGAAGGGTCGACTTGCCCGCTCCGTTAGCACCAATGACACCATAAATGTTTCCGGGAGTGAATTTGATGTTTACATCCTTGTACAGAACTCGTTTGCCAAACTGAATGGCCAAGTTGGTAACTGTAATCATTACTGAAAATCCTTTATCTTAATGTTTAAACAATTATCTTTTTGTGTCGTCTTGAAAACATTTCAAGAAGCTTGCCAAAAATCGGATGCAAAGTTACAAAAATTAAGTGAGAAAAGAAAATTATTTTGTGAAATATCAGCTAATTAGTGACGGTAAAAAAATAAATTGGTATGGTTTGAGCTTTATATTTTTGAGCTATTTTTCTCACTCGAAGAGGGAGTGTAGCGGGCTACACGACCGATGAGAGGGAGGAAAATAGCCAAAAAGATAAAGCAGATACCATCTATATATGATACATATTTCTCTCAAATCGTACCAAGTTGTTTTTTTAGCGTCACTACAAAAAAAGAAGACGTTAGCATCTTCCTTGTTGACAAAGGTTGCTAACGTCTTCCTCCTTTAAATTTACGGTAAAGCTTCCATCCGAGAATCAGCCCGTCTAAAACTCCCGACCCAATGTTTACCATGTTTATCATTCTCTGAACAGGTGTCTTGGGGGTGTGTCTGTCTTCCTTATGGAACAGGTCGCTCCATAATTTGCCTATGCGCTTCTCGTCGTCGTGTATGCTTTGCCGCACCTCGTCCTTGTAGCTTTCAATCTCTTCGAGCGTGCAGAAGGTGCGTTGCTGTGTGCTGTCGTTAGTTGCTTTTAATTCCATTTTTCTTGTTCTTTAAAGCGTTTCAAAATCGTGGGTCTCTATCTGTTGGAAACCGCCTTGTTCCTGTACACTCTCTGTCAGTCGTTAAGCAATATGGACGCAAGGAAACGCACCAAAGGTTTCTCTATCCATCGCTTTCTGAAACAGATAAACATAAACAGCAGGAAGAGATAGAAGGCGGCCACAGCACAGAAGGCGAGGGCGTTGCCCCAAACTGTTCCCAGGGCAAAAGCGGCAGCAAACGACAGGTAGATGAGCGCGAGCATGAGCAACACGCTAAGCAGCAAAGCCATCGTGGCAACTGTCAGCAAGCGCACAATCTTAACCATTACATCGAGCTTGGCATAGCGTGTCTGAAGCCCGATGTAATGTTTCGTTACCTCAACCAGTTGGCCGATGGTTTCAATATTTTTGTCGTTAGAGAACATGCCTTTGTGTTATGCGTTCTCTGGCTCAGCGGCATCCTTGATGTCGTCAACGAGGTCGTCCATTTCCTTTCTGCTCACCTTTATATTATGTTTCTTGCAGAAATCGTCGACAGCGTCGCTAATCTTGGTGCGTGTCTCACTTCCTTTCTCTGGTGCGCACAGCAGACCTAAGGCTGCTCCTGCAATAGCTCCACCTAAAAATGCTCCGATGTAACCTAATGTTTTCATTGTCTGTTCGTTTTTAGTTTAACAATATGTGTGTTGAGGTGTTCTTATGTTGCAAAAATAGTAAAAACAAATGCTATTTGCAAGTTTTTTGCTGTAAATTTTCTTTAAAAAGCCGATGAAAAGCCCATTTAACAAACTTTATAGCCCCTTTCTTTCGCTATTAGTATATAATTTTGTAATTTCGCACAAATTAAAAAAGAACTTATATAAATTTCTAATAACTTGACATGAATATGAAAAAGACAATCATTCTGTGCGCAGGCTTGTGCCTTGCAATGGCTTTCGCAAGCTGCGGAGGCTCAAAAGAAAGTGCATACAAGAAGGCTTATGAGAAAGCAAAGGCACAGGAGGCTCAGCAGACAACCCCCGTTGAAGAGGCTCCCGTTGTTACTCCTTTGGTAGAGAAACCTGCCACACAGACCACAGTAGTGGACAATTC
This sequence comes from uncultured Prevotella sp., assembly GCA_900543975.1. Lineage (GTDB taxonomy): Bacteria > Bacteroidota > Bacteroidia > Bacteroidales > Bacteroidaceae > Prevotella. The sequence goes on from UQTI01000033.1 coordinate 26,176, forward strand.
AGATAATGTAGGTGTAAAGTCGGAGGCCGTGACCGTTGTCGATGGTGGTGGCTTGAAGGCTTTCAGCGTTGTGGTCGGTTCGTTTGGCTCAAAGGCCAACGCTCTCGGTCTTCAGCAGCGTCTTAAGAATCAGGGCCATGCTGCACAGGTGGCTTACAACCCTTCGATCAACTTCTACCGTGTTATCGTGTCTACTTTCGACAACAAGGCAGAGGCTGTAAGCTCACGCAACAGCTTCCGTGCGCAGTATCCCGACGCTTGGTTGCTGCTGAAGAAATAAGCATTTGAAGACGCATATACATAATCAAACAACAAACACATACTGAGTGGCAAGAATACTCTCTATAGATTATGGTAAAAAGCGCACAGGCTTAGCCGTGACCGATCCGCTTCAGATCATTGCCGGCGGATTGGCCACCGTGCCTACATCAACGCTCCTCACGTTTCTTAAAGACTATTTCTCTCGTGAAAACGTGGAGAGCGTTGTCATAGGCGAGCCCAAACAGATGAACGGTGAGGCAAGCGAAAACTTGGCCCGCGTGCGACAGTTTGTTGCCCTGTTCAAGAAAACTTTCCCTGCCATCCCCATCTCTTATTATGATGAACGTTTTACCTCTGTCTTGGCTCACCGTACCATCTTGGACAGCGGCATAAACAAGAAAGCGCGACGCAACAAAGCTCTTGTCGATGAGATTAGTGCAACCATAATTTTGCAAGATTACTTGCAGATGCGACAAAACGTATAATGATTTTACCTATTTATATTTACGGACAGCCTGTGCTTCGCAAAACAGCTGTCGACATTGACAAAGACTATGAAGGTCTTGACACCTTGCTTGAAAACATGTTTGAGACGCTTACCGACAGCGATGGCGTGGGATTGGCGGCTCCTCAGATCGGCAAGGACATTCGTGTGGTGGTCATAGATCTCGACGTGTTGAGTGACGACCTTCCAGAATACAAAGGTTTTAAGAAGGCATTTATCAATGCCCACATCATCGAATATGATGACGACTCTAAGAAGGAGTCGATGGAGGAGGGTTGTCTCTCCTTGCCAGGCATTCACGAGAGCGTGACACGTCCCACGCGCATCCATGTAAGATATATGGATACCGATTTCAACGAGCACGACGAATGGGTGGAGGGTTATCTTGCCCGTGTCATGCAGCACGAGTTTGACCACCTTGAGGGCACAATGTTTATAGACCGCATTTCGCCCTTGCGCAAGCAGCTCATACGCACCAAGCTCAAGCAGTTTCTTCTCGGACGCTACCGTTGTTCTTACAGAACAAAACCTGTGCGACGCTAAGGTGCCTTACAGAATGACCCTTGTGCTCACACCATAGGGGTCGATATAGTTTGAACATTTAATATTTTTTTAATTATAATTATTGTCAGGGTGTGTCAAATGTGAATTAACCGGAACAGCGTTCCAATTCCATTTTGACACACCCTCATATCTTTTCTTCCTCGTCTTTCTATTTGTTATGAAAAAAGCATTGGTCTTCATCTTCTTTTCATTCTTGTCGTTGTCCATAAATGCCCAGTTTAATACAGACAGGCTAATGATAACGGGCCGTAGTGCGCTTTATTATGAAGACTATGTTCTTTCAATACAATATTTCAACCAGGTGCTCAACGCCAAACCATATCTCTACGAGCCGTGGTACCTGCGAGGCGTGGCCAAGTTTTACCTCGACGACTATGTGGGCGCAGAAACCGACGTCACACATGCCATAGGCCTGAACCCATACATGTCGAACATGTATGAGCTAAGAGGTTTGTGCCGCATAAGGCAGAACAACTATGACGACGCCATAACCGACTATACAAAGCTCATCAGCCTTGATCCGCAAAACAAAGGAGCATGGTTCAACCGCGCGTTGTGTAACGTTGAAAGCAAGCAGTACGAGCTGGCTCAACAGCAGCTCGACACCATGATCGTGAAATGGAAGAAATATGCCAATGCCTATTCGCTCAAAGCTGAGGTCTACCTCATGCAGAAAGACACGACAGAGGCAGGACGATGGCTCGACAAGAGTTTGGAGATAGACCCTTATGACGGCTCGGCATGGACAACAAGAGCCATGATCGCTCTTTCCAAACGCCAATGGAAAGATGCCGACACGTTCCTCGGAAAGGCAATACACCTTAAGCCCAAGTCGGTGAACAACTATATAAACCGTGCGCTGGCAAGATTCAACGTCAACAACCTGCGAGGAGCAATGGCCGACTATGATACGGCCCTTGACCTTGATCCCAACAATTTTCTTGCCCATTATAACCGCGGACTGCTCCGAATGCAGCTTGGCGACGACAATCGTGCCATTACCGATTTCGACTATGTCGTGAAGATGGAACCTCATAACGTCATGGCCTTGTTCAACCGTGCCATCTTGCTCGACAAAACAGGAAACCTCCGCGCCGCCATACGCGACTATTCGACCGTCATTTCACAGTTTCCAAACTTCTGGACCGGTCTCTCACGCCGCGCCAACTGCTATCGTCGTCTCGGCCTCACCGCCAAGGCGGAGCTCGACGAGTTTCGTATCATGAAAGCGCAGATGAACAAGCATCAAGGCATCCAGCCGCGCTGGAGCAAGAACAAGAGCAAGCAGATGCGCAAACGTAGCGAGGTGGACCCCGACAAATATAACCAGATTGTGGTGGAAGACAAGCAAGAGGTGGACCACGACTATAAGAGCAGCTATAGAGGCAAGGTGCAGAACCGCAATGTGGAGCTGACCCTTAAGCCCATGTACGCCCTCTCTCTCTTCATGTACGACAATGGTGTCAAGAGCTATCATGCTTTCTCGGCTGAGGTGGAAGCCTTCAACGCGCAAAACGCCAACGCATCGCAACCCGTCTATGTCAATTGTGCTTCACGCCATCTTGACGAGCTGTCGTCAAAAACCTTGCTCACACGCATAGACACGCTCTCGCAACGCATAGACAACGCCCGTGGAGACCTGACGCTCAAGCGCCTGCTCATGGAACGAGCCGTGACCTATACGGCTGTGCAGAACCTTGATGCTGCCATTTCAGACCTTACTGCCTATCTGCAGCTCGACTCTGCTTCTGCTCTTGCTTATTGGCAACGTGCTGTGTGTCATGCCCTAATGGGCGAATTCCAGTTGTCACAAGGCGCCGCAAACGTCATTACAGAAGGCAAAGCTTTCGACGACATAAGGAAAGCAATTGAACTGTCGCCGCAAAACGCATACCTCTATTATGACGAGGCCAACATGTGTGCCGCACGCAAAGACTATGAGAAGGCTTTGCGCCTCTACGACAAAGCCATACAGCTCAACGCCAACATGGCGGAAGCCTATTATAACAGCGGCCTTGTTCTTCAGAAGTGTGGACGTAAGGCAGAAGCCGTTACGCGTCTGAGCAAGGCTGGCGAGCTTGGTCTCTATAACGCTTATAGTGTCATTAAACAGATCGGTGTAGAAAACAAACAAGATGGAAAAGATACAAAGAAAAAATAACTGGGAAAGCATGGCTAAATCCAACTGCGCTTCTGTCTTTGGCAAGGGCTGCTCTTCTGTTTCAAGCAAGGGCTGTTCCTTTGCTTCAAGCAATGGCTGCTCTTCTGTTTCAAGCAATGGCTGCTCTTCTGTTTCAAGCAAGGGCTGCTCTCCTGCTTCAAGCAAGGGCCGCTCTTCTGCTTCAAGCAAGGGCTGTTCTTCTGTTTCAAGCAAGGGCTATTCTTCTGTTTCAAGCAAGGGCTGTTCGTCTGCTTCAAGCAAGGGCTGTTCGTCTGCTTCAAGCAAGGGCCGCTCCTTTGCTTTTGGCAAGAACCTCTTTTCGTCTCTGGGCATCTGTTGCTTGTTCTTTATCAGCTTCTTGTCCATAGCCGTTTCCTTGTCATCGTGTGGAAACAAAAGTGGGGTAGGAGCCTCGTCTTCTGGCGACACCATACGTTACCGGTATGCGACGCTCCTTACGCGCATAGCTCATGACCGTTATGATGAGATTATAATAAACGACCCATGGAAGAAGGGACACGTCTTACATAAATATTGTCTGGTAAAACGTGCCGACTCAGCACAGGTGGTGGGAAACCTCCCCGTCGGTTCCGATGTCGTGTATCTTCCTGTAAACCGTGCTGTTGTGGCCACAGCTCCTTTGTGTCAACTCATGCTTTGGCTCCAAGCCCCAACGGTCATAAAGGGCGTGTGCGATGCTGAGTATGTAAACATAGCGGAGCTGCAGAAGCTCATCGCACAAGGCACCATAACCAGTTGTGGTAGCAGCATGGCACCTTCTTTGGAGCAGATGGCTGTTCTTCACCCTCAGGTCCTTTTCATGTCGTCCTATGAGAACGGTTCTTTCAGCATGCTCAAACGCTTGAAGGCGCCTGTTATAGAGTGTGTCGAATATATGGAACCCAACGCCTTGGCAAGAGCCGAGTGGATGAGGTTTTATGGTTTGCTCATAGGCAAGGAGCGCCAGGCCGACAGCCTCTTTACGCAGGTCGAGAAAAGCTACAAGAACCTTGTTGCCTTGGCAGCCAAGGCTAAGCAACGGCCAATGGTCTTGACGGAGCGTGTCACCGGCGGCACATGGTATTGTCCTGGCGGGGCAAGCTCCATGGCAACGCTTCTTTCAGACGCAAACGCCCGCTATGTCTTTGCACACGACACCCACAGCGGCTCTCTTTCCCTTGCCCCCGAGGCTGTTGTGGCAGCAGCCCACGATGCCGACGTGTGGCTGTTCACCTACTTAGGTCCGCGCCCCCTCAGCAAGCAGCAGTTGCTTGCCGAGTATCATGGCTATGCTAACATCAAAGCGTTCAGAAACGCAAAGATCTACCAATGCAGCAGCGAGAGAAGCACCTATTTCAATGAGGTGTCCTTTCATCCCGATTTTCTTCTTGCCGACATGATAAAGATTTTCCATCCCGACATGATCTCTCATCCCGAGATGATTTCTCATCCTGACATAATTTCTCATCCCGACATAATTAAGATTTCACATCTCAATCTTGGCCGAAAGGGTAATTTCTCGCGTTATTATGATGTGTTTACGCCCTCGGATAAAGAAAAATGAGTTAATAGATGCAAAAAAGTAAAGTAATGTTTGGCAGAAACGAAATTTATTCGTACTTTTGCACTCGCTAAAAACATGGTGCCATAGCTCAGTTGGTAGAGCAAAGGACTGAAAATCCTTGTGTCCCCGGTTCGATTCCTGGTGGTACCACTTTTTTTACACACACACTTTACACACTTTAATGAAGAGAGTCATTCGTGCGAATGGCTCTTTTTTTGTTTGTCCCAATCGGCCGTCCTTTTAACCCCAATCGTTCATTAACGATCCCCAAATTGCTCTCTGTATAAATATATATAGAACGCTTTTTCATTCCCAGAAACGAAAATGACTAATGACTAATGACCATAATGACTGAAACAGCTGATCTTTTACAACAAGCATGTGGACCAGGAGAACACCGCGCAGCATCCTCACACAGGCATTGGAGCAGCTGGCTGAAGCTGTGAACGTCTTATAAACATATCTGCTTTGCAAGCGAATAATAAACATGTTTTCAACGGTTGTCATCTCAAGCAAGCATCTCCGCGCTCAGCTTTTGTCGCTTGCTTGAGATAGATGTCCATAATATGCTTGCGAAAGTTCAGAAGAAAAATCTACCTCCAATAAGGCTTGAAAATTGCAGACTTTCGGTCTCTATGTTCCATGCTTGCGGCCTCTATGTTTCATGCTTGCGGCCTCTATCTACGACACATGGCTACGATAAGGGGAGGATTGCGTTCTGGGGCGCAAGGAAGCGATTAGGGGCGCTTGCTGTGCTTTGTGGCTTTGAGAGGCGGGCTTGCAAACACCGGGGCTGGGAGGCGGGCTTGAAACATTGGGGCTGGGTTCGTGCTTTGGGTCGTGCTTTTCGTGGTTCGTTCTTTGGGTCGTTCTTTTCGTGGTTCGTTCTTTGGGTTCGTGCTTTGGGGGCTCGTATGTGTTTTTTTCGATGCTTTAAAATTCTTAGAGGCGTGTGTGGCAAGGTCAGAGGTTTCTTAATGCAAAGATAGCAAAAAGTTTGCGGCAATGCAAATTTTTACCTTGAAAATATCTTGTTCACCCTTCGGGTTTTCTGTAGTGCAAGGTCGTAATAACAATAGCCACAAGAGGTTACGGGCGTTTGTGGGGCGTCGGGAAAATGCTTTTCGTTTTTTGCGTTTTATATTTAATCTGCAATACGTTTACGGCATGTTCCATTGTGGGCTCCACAAAATGTTCTGCTTTATTCAGGAAAAGACACAGCTCCCTGTGTCAATGTGGTCATTAAGGTCATTAGTCATTAGTCATTTTCGAAAAAAAATGTCCCAAATTGCTCTCTATATAAATATATATATTAAAATATATATTTATATAGAGGCTGAAAACAGAAGTTCAGAATTTCTTAATGACTTAATGACTAATGACCTTAATGACCACTTTTTTCGTTTTCATGTTTTGTCATGTTTATGCAAACCGCTATAATACAGGGTGTTAAGAATTGTTTGCCCTTAGGGTTAGCAGATGGGGCCGTTTCAACCGACCCATCGCCAACTCGCCAGAAGGGATGCCGAAGGCCAACTTCGTGAGCAAGGGCAGGCTCTATGATGTTGTTTCCGACAGCCACAGACCTTCGGTTAGGCTTTCGCAAGGGGGTTATTTCAACTGACACCCCTTACAAACATGTGGACGAGGCGGACAAAACCCCGTCGCAAACCGCGACTCCCTTGGCTGACGACATAAAAACTATCGTCATCAACAAGTCGCCACTATTTCTGACAGATCCATAGAAAACGTGGCTCGCGAATAGCATTCATAGAAAACGTGGCTCGCGAATAGTATTCATAGAAAACGCGGCTCGCAAATAGCCTTCATAGAAAACTCAGCTCGCGAATAGCATTTTTCTAAATCTTCGCAACCGCCCGTAACACCCTGTGCTGTTGACACATACAACCTTGTGTTATGGAAAACTTGAAGGGCGAATTCGCAATTTCTTCGATGAAAATTTGCGTAGCCGAAAACGTTTTGCTACCTTTCCTCTATAAAACAAAAATGAATATCTCCGCAAAAGGTAACTAAACATCAGTATAATTAAAATGAGGCGCACAAATTCCTTGAC
>UQTI01000034.1 GCA_900543975.1 uncultured Prevotella sp.
TGCCTTCGGCAGCTCAACCAGCGGTTATGGATATTCGCCGCCTTCGGCGACGCTTTCCAGAGATGATAATCAATTGAAAATGTGTTTATTATGCACATGCGAAACTTGAGAAATAAATTCTGCTTGCGCAAAGCTTATTATAAGAATTTCTGTTTCCTCAAAGCTTCCAACAATGTTTCCGACATTGCCTCACAGTCGGCCTTGGTGTAGCGGCAGTCGGTGAAGACTTGAGCCAAGGTCTGCTTGTTGTTTATCTTTACAAACTCCTTGTTTTCATCAAGCTGCTCCTTATACGCATACGCCTTGTCTATGTCGGCAGCGCTATAGTCGTGGAAGGTCTCTTCGTGAATGATGGTGCTTTCGGGCAGACGGTCGCTCAGAGGCGGGTTCTCATCGGGCCATCCCAAAGTTATCGTAGCCACGGGGAAGACCAACTCGGGCAACTGTAGCGTGTCGATAATGCTTTGTGGCTGATACACCGTGGTGCCGAGGAAGCAACAGCCCAAACCCTCTTCCTCTGCCAGGTTACAGAACGTCTGACAGAACAGTAAGGCATCGGTCATGGCGTTAACAAACGACAAGGGGTTGTCGTAGCCGGGTGTCGCCTGACGCTGCTCTGCCCAAAGGGTGGTGCGGCGATAGTCGGCACAGAAGGTGAGCACCACGGGAGCACCCGTCACCATTGGCTGGTTGAAATGAGCTGGTGCCAACTTTGCTTTCAGCTCCTTGCTGCGTGTCACCACCACGCTGTAGAGCTGCAGGTTACCCATTGTCTGTGTGCGTTCAGCCTCCTTTATGAGTCGTGTGAGCAATGTGTTGTCTACATCCTTGTCTTGGTAACGGCGGATGCTGCGTCTTGTGTTTATTGTCTGCATAATATTAAAAATCCCATTTTACGCCCAGACAGGGACGACACTTGAAGCCTCCCGTTGAGCCAAAGTTTTGCGTCAACTCTATCTCTGTGCCAACATTTAGGTTGTCAACCCCGAAATGGCGACCAACGTTGTACCAAAGCTGCGGCTCGCTTAAGAACACGGTGTGGCGTGTGTCGCTGCTGCCGTCTTCTTTAAAGTCACACTGGTGTGTCTCCCACCAGAAGTCGGCAAAGCCATTGAAGGTGAGGCCCGTCAGCCCGAACAGGTCCTTACATGTCCACACCGCCGTCAGCTGCATTGGTATGCTGCTGTTTCTCTTGCGTATGGTTTTGTAAAGGGCTTTCAGGTTGAGCGTGTTGCGATAGGTCTTGTCGTGCAAGAAATAGTCGACACCAAAGAGCCACGCGTTGTTTATGGGGTAGCTGCGCGTTATGCCACCGTTATATTCTACCTGTAAGCTGAAATTCTTCAGTGCCGACTCCTGCCACAGGTTTATGCAACGCGCAATCTCCAGATAGCTGCCACCGGGTGCGAGGTTCGAGCCTTCCACATGGTCGTCATAGTTGAAATCGTGATCCACGAAGAAATAGGTGTTGCCCCACTTGTCTGCCTTGAACATCTCAAGGGTCAGGGTCACAAACTTACGGTCGCTGCCAAAATCGTAAAACAGCTGGGCGTTGGTCTGGGCCTTGGCCTTGCTGCCCGTGAGCACAAAGCCCATGAGCAGCAAGGTGGCCATGACAATCTGTCTGGTCTTATTCATGTTTTGAAAAAATGTTTGTTGTTATTGGTCCACTTAAGCCTTGTCTTTGCTTGTGGTGCACTGGTCTACAAGATAGACAATCGACTCATAGGGAATGCCCGAGTTGGTGGTCAGGCCAATCTCACAAGTGCGACTGTTTGAGTAGCCCATGCGTATGCCCTTCTTCTCAAGCTGCGGACGAAGCTTGCGCAACGCATACTTGTTGACCTCGGGATGGGTAAAGCCACGGTCACCGGCAAAGCCACAGCAGCCAACCTCCTCTGGCACGAACACATCGGTAGAGCACAGCTTGGCGAGAGCCACAATGGTGTCGCCCAACCCCATGCGGCGCATAGAGCAGGTTATGTGAATGGCCACAGGCTCATTTATGGGCGTGAACGCCAAACGGTCACGCAAGAAGTTGTAAATAAACTCAGCGGGCTCGTAGAGGTGCATCTTCTTTATTGTCTCACGCATGCGGTGCAGACACGGGCTCTGGTCACAGAGCACAGGCCATTTGCCTTCCTCGCTCGCTGCCCACAGTGCGTCCTCAAGCTCCTTCGACTTGCGGTCGGCGATGTCCATCATGCCCTTGCTCTCCCAGATGGTGCCACAGCACAGCTTGTCCATGTTCTTGGGGAACACAATCTCGTAGCCAGCCTTGTTGAGCAGCGACACCATCTTGTTGACGAGTGCCATCTCTTCAGGCGACTTATGCGGCAAGCCCATGGTCTGGTTAATGCAGCTTGGGAAATATACCACCTTGTTTTTCTCCTTAGGCTGTTTTGCCTCAAGATGCTTGTCCACATGGAACGCCTTGGGCATGGCAGGTGTCCACAGCGGGATGTTGAGCAGCGAGTGCATGCCGCCCGTTAGTGCCGACATCGCCTTTGTGCCGAGCACGGTGTGAGCAGTGTCGGCCATTGTGAGGACAGGACGAAGCGCTGTCTTCAGGCCTGCGAAATGGTTAGCTGCAAAGTTGCCTATCTTGTAGCCCATGCTTCCCTCAGGCATCTCCTGCTGACGGATGACATGTGTGAGCTCACCCATGTTGATGTGCATGGGGCAAGAGGTAGAGCACAGTCCGTCACCGGCACATGTCTCGTTGCCCCAATACTTATAACCTTTCACGAGAGCTTTGAGGCGTTCGTTGTCTTCGCCCGTAGCCTTGAGTCGTGCTATCTCTCGCTGGATGATGATGCGCTGACGGCTCGACAGGGCAAAGCCGCAGGTAAGACAGTTGACCTCGCAGAAGCCACATTCTATGCAGCGGTCCACCAACGGGTTGGTCAGTGGCAGCGGCTTGAAGTGCTTGATATGACACTCGGGATCATCGTTGAAGATGACGCCGGGGTTGAGCAGACCATCGGGGTCGAACAGCTCTTTCACAGCCTTCATCACGGCAAACGCATCGTCGCCCCACTCGTAGTGCACGAACGGTGCCATGTTGCGGCCCGTGCCGTGCTCAGCTTTCAGCGAGCCGTCATACTTGTCTACAACGAGGGTCTTCACGTCATCCATCAGACGCTCATATCTCTTCACATCCTCAGCCGTCTTGAACGACTGGTTGATGATGAAATGGTAGTTGCCCTCAAGCGTGTGACCGTAGATGCAAGCATCGTCGTAGCCGTGACGTGCAATGAGGTCTTGCAGGTCGGCAGTGGCTTCGGGCAGGTCTTCTATGTGGAACGCCACATCCTCTATGAGGCAGGTGGTGCCCAGCTTGCGTGTGCCGCCAACGGCGGGGAACACGCCCGAGCGCATGGCCCAGAACTTGCCATACTCCTTCGGGTCATCGGTGAAATGTACCGGTGTGAAGGTCGCAAACTGCTTCAGGCAGTCTTCTATCTGCGCGATATATTGCTGTAGCTCCTCCTTTGTCGAGGCTTTCGTTTCGGTGAGGATGGCTGTAAGGTTCTCGCCCGTGGTGTCGTTTACCGAAGCCAGCGACTTCTTGTCCAGCAGCTCCGCACTCTTCACTATCCACTCACCCTTGGCGTTGACAAGCTTCTTCATCGCCACAACGGCCTTACATGCCTCTTTTATCTCTTTGAAATAGAGCATGGCGCTTGCCTTGAACGGATAATCAAACTCGGTGTTCATCGTCACCTCCGACAGGAACGCCAGTGTGCCTTCAGAGCCAACCATGAGGTGGGTAATGATGTCGAAGGGGTCGTCAAAGCGTACGAACGGCAGGATGTTGAGACCTGTCACGTTCTTGATGGCATATTTATATTTTATGCGCTCGCAGAGCTTCCCGTTCTTGCGCACCTCGTCGCGCAGGTCTTTGATCTTCTGAACAAACTCTGGTTTCTTCTCGGCAAACTGTTTCTTGCTCTCTTCGTCGCCGGTGTCGAGCACGGTTCCGTCGGCCAGCACAATGCGAGCCGAGAGAAGCATCTTGTCGCTGTTGGCGTGTGTGCCGCAGTTCATGCCCGATGCGTTGTTCATGACGATGCCGCCCACCATGGCGCTCTTTATAGATGCGGGGTCTGGAGCAAACTTTCTGCCATAGGGACGCAGCAGATCGTTGACACGCTGGCCGATGATGCCTGGCTGCAAGCGAATCTTCATGCCGTTGTCGAGAAAGTCATATTTCTCCCAGTGCTTGCCTGCGACGATAAGGATAGAGTCGCTGATGGCCTGTCCAGACAGACTGGTGCCGGCGGCGCGGAAGGTGACAGGCAGATGCTTCGCCTTTGCAAGCGCCAACAGTTGTGAGATCTCTTTTTCTGAGTCGGAGCGAATGATGATTTGTGGTATGAGACGGTAGAAGCCGGCATCACTACCCCATGCCAGACGTCTCAGTTCGTCTGTATAGATGCGCTCTTCGGGAACAAACGAGCGAATCTCTTTCAGAAACGATACATATTTGGTATTCATTTTGTTGAAATTGTTTATATTCAAAGTATGTAGTTAATGGTCTTGCCACCTGCTTGCCATGCTTTTTTAAAGTTGCCATGCTTTTTTAAAGATTATGCAAAGGTAATATTTTTTTAATTCTGTAAACGTGCTTATTTGCAAAAAAACAATAAAAAACTATGCCATGTGTAGCTTTATTCTTAATTTTGCGACTATTATAGTGATTAGGGACATCTTAAAACTGTCTCTCTTATAAGGTAACAATAAAAAACAACAGAAACAAAAAAAAATCGTTATGAAAAATTTCAAGATCAAAGGATGGATGATAGCTGGTGCCGTAGTGGCTGTTCTCGCTCTCTGGGGCATCAGCAGTTATAACTCGCTCGTAGGCATGGACGAGGAGGTTAACGGCAAGTGGGCAAACGTGGAGACGCAGTATCAGCGTCGCAGCGACCTCATCCCTAACCTTGTGAACACGGTGAAGGGCTACGCCACTCACGAGAAGCAGACCCTTGAGGCTGTCATGCAGGCTCGTTCGCAGGCTACACAGGTTAAGATTGACCCGTCCAACTGCACACCGCAGCAGCTCGCCGCCTATCAGAAGGCTCAAGGCGATGTGACAACGGCGCTCGGCAAGCTCCTTGCCATCTCGGAGAACTATCCGCAGCTCAAAGCCAATGAAAACTTCCTCGAACTGCAGTCGCAGCTCGAAGGCACAGAGAACCGCATTAACGTGGCTCGTAAGGACTTTAACGATGTGGCAAAGGAGTATAACAAGACCATCCGCAAGTTCCCGAAAAACATTATCGCCGGCATGTGCGGCTTTGAGAAGCACAACTATTTCGAGGCTGAAGCAGGAGCTGAGAAGGCTCCTAAAGTGGAATTTTAATGCTTGCAGAAAAAAGTGTTGAAAACAAAACATAAAGGTCTGTGGGCAAGGGCAGCTGTGGCGTTTCTGCTGCTGCTCTTGCTCCCCGTGTGTTCCTTTGGCTACGATGTAGAGCAGGTGCCAAACGTGCACCTCAAGGACAAGCGACAGTTTGTTAGCGATCCCGATAACATCCTGTCACAGAGTGCGCGCGACAGCATAAACTTCATGGCGATGCGCCTTGAGATGACCACAGGCATAGAGACAGCGGTGGTGATGCTACCCACCATCGGCGACGCCGACATCTTCGATTTCTCTCACAACCTGTTCCGCCGATGGGGCATAGGCAAGAAGAACCGCGACAATGGTTTCCTCGTAGTCTTTGTCATGGATCAGCACAAGGTGCGCTTCACGACAGGCTACGGCATCGAGGGCATCATGACCGATGCCATGTCGAAGCGCATTCAGATGCAACAGATGGTGCCGCGGTTCAAGGAGGGCAACTGGGACGCGGGCATGGTCAATGGCATGCGTGCGGCGGTGAGCGTGCTCGATGGCTCCATGCAGCCCGATGCCGCTGATGAAGAGGGTGACGACACGGCAGCGCTCATCATCTTGGCTGTCATGATAGTGGGCACCGTGCTCATCATTGTCTTTGCTCTTTCTTACACAGCCAAATGTCCGCATTGCGGAAAGAAAGGTCTTCAGAAGGTCAATGAGCAGAAGCTGAAGGTCAATCTGGGCGCAGGACGCAGCAAGATGATCTTGCGCACAACATATAAGTGCAAATATTGTGGCCGCCTCGTAACGAAGGACGAGGACATAAATGATGGTTCTGGCTCTGGTTTGGCTACCGCAGCCATCGTGGGTTCCATGCTCGGCGGTCGTGGCGGTGGCTCCACAGGCGGTGGCTTCTCTGGCGGCAGCTGGGGTGGCGGCTCCACAGGTGGCGGCGGCTCTACATCGGGATGGTAAGTGAAAGGCGAAACTTAAGTAAGCATAATAAAATGGGCATATCACTTTTTTATGTGGATTTTTTGTTGTAGCTTTGCAACTTGTAATTTTGAAATAAATACTTTTGATGGAAACTAACAAGACATACTCTTTCGACGAAGCTCTTGAGGCGTCGTTAAAATATTTTGGTGGCGACGGACTGGCCGCGAGCGTGTGGGTTAACAAATATGCCATGAAGGATAGCTTCGGCAATATTTATGAGAAATCGCCCGAGGACATGCACTGGCGCATTGCCAACGAGATAGCACGCATAGAGCAGAAATATCCTAACGCGCTGTCAGCAGACGAGGTGTTCGGCTTGATCGACCACTTCCGTTACATCGTTCCGGCTGGCAGCCCCATGACAGGCATCGGCAACAACCACCAGGTGGCATCGCTGAGCAACTGTTTCGTGATCGGACTCGACGGCAACGCCGACTCTTATGGCGCCATCATGCGCATTGACGAGGAGCAGGTGCAGCTGATGAAACGTCGCGGCGGTGTGGGCCATGACCTTTCTCACCTTCGTCCCAAGGGTTCACCCGTCAACAACTCGGCGCTCACGTCAACAGGTCTTGTGCCCTTCATGGAGCGTTACAGCAACTCAACACGCGAGGTGGCACAGGATGGCCGTCGCGGCGCTCTCATGCTGAGCGTGAGCATAAAGCACCCCGATAGCGAGGCGTTCATCGACGCAAAGATGACGGAAGGCAAGGTCACAGGCGCTAACGTGTCGGTGAAGCTTGATGACGAGTTTATGCAGGCTGCCGTAGAAGACAAACCATACACGCAGCAGTTTCCAGTCAACTCTGACAACCCTTCTGTGAAAAAGGAGATATCGGCATCTGCCCTGTGGAAGAAAATCGTGCACAACGCATGGAAGAGTGCCGAGCCTGGCGTGCTCTTTTGGGATACCGTCCTGCGTGAGAGCATCCCTGATTGCTACGCCGATCTCGGCTTCCGCACGGTGAGCACAAACCCGTGTGGAGAGATTCCTCTCTGTCCATACGACTCTTGCCGTCTGCTGAGCGTCAACCTCTACAGCTATGTGGAGAACCCGTTCACACCTGAGGCAAAGTTTAATTATGACCTCTTCAAAAAGCATGTGCGCATTGCACAGCGCCTAATGGACGACATCATAGACCTCGAACTGGAGAAGATTGATGCTATCATAGCAAAGATCAAGAGTGACCCGCAGAGTGATGAGGTGAAAGGTGCCGAGCTGCATCTGTGGGAGAAAATCAAGGCGAAGAGCAGCAAGGGACGCCGCACGGGCGTGGGCATAACGGCTGAGGGCGACATGATTGCCGCCATGGGGCTGCGTTATGGCACACAGGAGGCTACCGACTTCAGCGTCAGCGTACACAAAACCTTGGCTCTCACCGCCTATGCCAGCTCTGTGGAGATGGCAGAGGAGCGTGGCGCCTTCTCTATCTACGACAGCAACCGCGAGAAGAACAACCCGTTCATCCTGCGCATTAAGGAGGCCGACCCTGCTCTCTATGACCGCATGGTGAAGAGCGGACGACGCAACATCGCGTGCCTCACCATTGCGCCTACAGGCACGACGAGTCTCATGACGCAGACAACCAGTGGCATCGAGCCGGTGTTCATGCCTGTCTACAAGCGCCGCCGTAAGGTGAACCCCAACGACAGTGGGGTGCATGTCGACTTTGTGGACGAGGTGGGCGACTCGTTCGAGGAGTATATCGTCTATCATCAGAAGTTCTTGGAGTGGATGCGTATCAACGGCATCGACACCGAGAAACGCTACTCTCAAGAGGAGATAGATGAGCTTGTGGCCCGCTCTCCTTATTATAAAGCCACCGCCAACGATGTCGACTGGCTCATGAAGGTGCGCATGCAGGGTGCCATCCAGAAATGGGTTGACCACAGCATCAGCGTGACGGTGAACCTCCCCAATGAGGTGGACGAAGATCTCGTCAACCGTCTTTATGTCGAGGCATGGCGTTCTGGCTGCAAGGGCTGCACCATCTACCGCGACGGCAGCCGCTCAGGTGTCATGGTGTCGGTGAGCAAGAAGGACAAGAAGAAAAAGGATGAAAAGGCCGAGAAGGCTGTAGCCTTCCGCAGTCTCACCGATGTGGTGGAGGTGCGTCCCAAGGAACTTGAGTGTGACGTGGTGCGCTTCCAGAACAACAAGGAGAAATGGGTGGCGTTCGTCGGTCTGCTCCATGGTTATCCTTACGAGATCTTCACTGGCCTGCAAGACGACGAAGAGGGCATATCTCTGCCCAAGACGGTCACGAAAGGCAAGATCATAAAGCAGACAAACGAGGACGGCACACACCGTTACGACTTCCAGTTTGAGAACAAACGTGGCTATAAGACCACGGTGGAGGGACTGAGCGAGAAGTTCAATCCTGAATATTGGAACTACGCCAAGCTTATCTCTGGCGTGCTCCGTTACCGCATGCCCATAGACCGTGTCATCAAGCTCGTTGGCTCTCTGCAGCTCAAGAACGATAGCATCAACACATGGAAGGTTGGCGTGGAACGCGCCCTCAAGAAATATATCGTTGACGGCACCGAGGCCAAGGGTCTGGTATGCCCCAACTGCGGACAGGAGACGCTGGTCTATCAGGAGGGATGTCTTATCTGTAAAAACTGTGGCGCCTCACGCTGCGGATAACATGTGTCATGGGAAAAGTTTTTGTAAAAAACATACGTCTTCATGCTTATCATGGCGTGCTTCAGCAAGAGCGTGTCATCGGCAACGACTATCTGGTCAGCGTGTCGGTGACATGTTCCTTGGGCAACGCCGTGAAGAGCGACAGCGTGGATGACACGATCAATTATGCTGCCGTTTATGAACTGGTGAAAGAGGAGATGGCCGTACCGTCAAACCTCGTTGAGCATGTGGCTGGTCGCATAGCGCAGCGCGTGCTTGACCGGTTCTCGTTGGCCGACGATGTCACGGTTGAGGTGGTTAAGGTTAACCCGCCCATGGGTGCTGCGTGCGACGGAGCAGGGGTGGAGCTGTCTCTCCACCGCTCTGACCTGTAGCGTCTTGACAACATGGAGCCATCAGGCAATATCAAGAAATCTTGGTGACAAAACAGCCATTGGGGAATTGTTAAATTGTTCTCTTTTGACGAAAAACTAATTTATTGTTTGGGGTTTCCATTTTAATTTTTTAATTTTGCAAACGTCTTTGAAAGCAAGACAATAGAATATCGCGATTTTGGAGTGTTTATGAAGTCGATAAGAATACTGCTGATGACATTAATGATAGCTGTCGGTGCCTTTGCATGTGCCGCCAGCAAGAGTTTCACACTTGTCATCGATGCCGGACACGGAGGTCACGACTCTGGTGCTAAAGGCGCAATGTCATACGAGAAGAATATCAACCTTAAGGTGGCGCTCGCGTTCGGTAAATATGTGGAACGCAACTGCCCCGACGTTAAGGTGGTCTACACTCGTAAGACCGACGTCTTTGTTCCTCTCTACCAACGTGCAGAGATTGCCAACCGCAACAAAGCCAACCTGTTCGTTTCGGTTCATACCAACGCGTTGGCCAAAGGCAGAATATCACGCGGCTTCGAAACCTACACCCTTGGCGACGGACGCTCTCACGGCACAAAGACAAACCTCGATGTGGCAAAGCGTGAGAACTCGGTCATCTTCATGGAGAAAGACTATAAGCAACATTATGTGGGCTATGACCCCAACTCGCCTGAGAGCAACATCATGTTCGAGTTTGTGCAGGATCATAACATGCAGCAGAGTGTGGCTTTCGCCAAACTGCTTCAGCAGAACGTGTGCTCTCTGGCCGGTCGCGTGAATAAAGGTGTGCATCAGGACAATTTTGCTGTGCTACGTCTGACCTCCATGCCCGCCTGTCTCATTGAGTTGGGATTCATTACAACACCCGATGAGGAACAAGCTCTTAACAATCCAGCTGTGGTCGACAAAATAGCGCGAGGCATATACAACGCTTTCGCCGACTATAAGAACCGACAGGCTGGAGGACTGACCGTCCCTTTCAAGGCAGAGGCAGAAAAACTGCCAGCCGAGGATCAGCCAATGCCAACAGCCGTGGAACAGCCGGCGAAACAAACTCTGGAAAAGCCAGAAGATCAAGCTCAGGAACAACCAAAGGAACTGAAAGAACAAAAGAAACAGGAGCAACCAGAGGTGCAGGCAAGACAACAACCAAAGGTGCAGGCAAAACAGCAGGCAGAGGTGCGGGCAAGACAGCAGGCAAGACAGCAAAGTAAGGCTCCCGTCAATGATTTGCCCGTGACCCATGACGGCATAATTGTCTTCGATGAAGGTCCCGTACGACGAATGGAAACACAGGCTGAAGCTGCGGCGGTCGTGAAAGAATTTGCGCCCGACGCAAAGCCTGACAATAAGGTTGAGGCTAAGGCAGAGAGCAAACCAGAGACTAAGGGTAAGGCGGAAGCTAAGGTTGAAAGCAAAGCAGAAGCCCAGCCGGAGAGCAAGCCCGCAGCAAAGAATGACAACGCAGCCATGGACAGCTCGCAACCCGTGTTCAAGGTTCAGATCATGGTGTGCCACAACAAGCTGAAAGAGGGCGACCGCCAGCTGAAGGGGCTGAAGGGTTGCGACTATTATCAGGAGAACGGCGATTGGAAATGCACCTACGGCGCGTCAAACAACTATAATGAGATCGCGCGCATGCGTAAACAGATTCTCGACCTGTTTCCCTCATGCTTCATCATCGCCTTCAAGAACGGTGAGAAGATGAACGTCAACCAAGCAATTAAAGAGTTTATGCAGAACAAAAAGAGATGATCTCGGTTCTGTGTCGTAACAATATAATAAAAAGGTAAGAAAATTTTGAGGCTATGAAATATTTTACAAAAGAGGTGAAAATAGCACTTGTGGCAATAGTCGGAGTGGTGGTGCTGTTCTTCGGAATGAACTTTCTGAAAGGTCTAAACATCTTCTCTTCCGAGGACAACTACTATGTGCAGTTCTCTGATATCACTGGACTCTCGTCGTCGAGTCCTGTCTATGCTGACGGATTCAAGGTGGGCGTGGTGAAAGACATCATCTACGACTATTCCCACACCGAAGGGTCAAAGGTGCTCATTGGCGTCGACAAGCAGCTACGCATACCGCAGGGCAGCTCTGCCGAGATCGTGAGCGACATGCTTGGCAACGTTAAGGTGAACCTCCTCCTTGCCAACAACCCTCGTGAGAAGGTGGCACCCGGCGGTCTCATCAAAGGCATGATCAACGATGGCGCCATGGGCAAGCTTCAAGACATGGTGCCCGCCGTGGAGAAGATGCTGCCCAAGCTCGACAGCATCATGACAAGCCTGAACGCCATACTTGCTGACCCCGCCATACGTCAGTCGTTGCACAACGTGCAGACCATCACCGACAACCTCACAACATCTACGGCGCAGCTCAACACGCTCATGACCGGTCTTAACAAGAACGTGCCGGGCATGATTGCAAAGGCAAACAACGTGCTTGACAACACAGAGACGCTGACAGCCAACCTCGCTGCCGTTGACGTGGCATCGACCATGCGACAGGTTGACCAGACCATTGCCAACGTGCAACAGCTCACAGCTAAGCTCAACAGCAAGGAGGGATCGCTCGGACTGCTCATGAACGACACGCAGCTCTATGACAACCTCAACTCAACCATGCGCAATGCCGACTCGCTCGTCATAGACCTCCGTCAGCATCCCAAGCGCTACGTCCATTTCTCTGTCTTCGGCAGAAAGGACAAATGATCAAATGTTTCACGGCAAGACGCAGGGCAACAGCCCCTCCGTCTTATGCCGAGGGGCATGGTCGCCGCAAAAGCTTGTTGAGGCTTAATCTTGGTGTGGCGACCCACATTGCTGTGAATGTAGATAAGAGTAGGAGAAAATAACATATTTTAAACCTTTGCGGATAATCTGTTGGCTTTAACCTTGTTATCCTTGCTTTTGCGCCTTTTCGTGGCCGCGGAATGGGTGAAGGTTAAAAAAATATTACAACTTTCATTCTTGAATATACTTTTATTTTACTAATTTTGCAGTACATTTCATAAAAAGGTCAAACAAAGTCACAAGACGTAATCATAAATTAGCGAATGGTAATTAGTCCAAACTCTCCGTGGAACAATGCGCTTTCACTGATACGCGCCAATGTTTCGGAGCAAGTTTACAACACATGGTTTAAGAAGATTGGCTTCGAGTCATACGATGACAAATCGAAGACAGTCATTCTGCAGGTGCCCAGCCACTTTGTGTGCGAGTATCTGGAGGAAAACTATGTAGGCTTGCTTGGGAAGGCTCTGAGGCAGAATTTCTGTCCAGAGGTGGGCTTGAAGTACCGTCTTGTAGCTGAGAAAGAGGTGGCTGCCGTTGAGGCAGAGCCACAGGCCACAGCCAACCAGACGGGTGCTAACGTTGCAGCGCAGACCAATGAGGCAGCAGCACAGCCTAACGAGGCAGCACAGCCCGTCGCTTTCGACTCTCAGCTAAACCCCGACCAGACGTTCGACAACTACATCGAGGGTGTGTGCAACAAGCTCGCACGCTCTGTAGGTGAGACC
Source organism: uncultured Prevotella sp. (assembly GCA_900543975.1). Classification (GTDB taxonomy): domain Bacteria; phylum Bacteroidota; class Bacteroidia; order Bacteroidales; family Bacteroidaceae; genus Prevotella. The sequence continues at coordinate 12,888 of UQTI01000034.1, forward strand.
CTGGCGGAGCATCCCAACACCCCGCAGTTTAACCCGTTCTTTATCTATGGCCCTTCGGGCAGTGGAAAGACGCACCTCATCAACGCTATCGGCATGCGCACCCTGGAGCGCTTCCCCGACAAGCGTGTGCTCTATCTCAGCGCCCGCACCTTCGAGATGCAGTATACCACGGCGCAGATTCAGAACAAGATTAACGATTTCATCAATTTCTATCAGACCATCGACGTTCTGATAGTTGACGACATACAGGAGTGGGAGAACAAGAAAGGCACTCAGAACACCTTCTTCCATATCTTCAATCATCTTTTCCGCAACAACAAGCGAATAATCCTCGCCGCTGACCGTCCGCCGGTAGAGCTGCAAGGCATGATGGACCGTCTGCTCACACGTTTCAAGTGTGGACTCATTGCGCCGCTGGAGCGTCCCAACGCTCAGTTGTGCATGGACATCCTCAGCAAGCACATCTATCAGGAGAACCTCAACATACCGCGCGATGTGGCCGAGTTTATAGCCCGCAACGCCAACGGCTCTGTGCGCGACCTTCAAGGCGTGCTCAACATGCTTCAGGCCTTCTCTATGGTCTACCAGCGTGGTGTAGACATGTCGGTGGCTCAGCAGGTGCTCAAAAGCTCTGTTAAGGTGGAGGAGAAGAAGGACATCACCGTGGAAGAAATCATCGGTGCTGTGTGCAACCATTTCAACGTCACCATCAACGATGTCAACAGCCGCAGCCGCAAGCGCGAGTTTGTCATGGCGCGTCAGGTGTCTATGTACCTCGCACAGAAATATACCAAGATTCCTGCCATACGCATAGGAAAGATGGTTGGTGGCCGCGACCATAGCACCGTCATCCACAGCTGTGCTCAGGTTGAGCGCCGACTGAAGGTTGACCACAAGTTCTCTGACGAGCTTCAGAGCATAGAGACCTCGTTCTCTCTCAAAGCAGTATAAGTTTTTACAAAACGCAATAAAAAAAGTTCTTGCCCGTTAAAGCAAGAACTTTTTTGTTAGATATAATATATTGGGCGAATCAAAAGAGAAATTATTAAACGACAGCTTTTGTCCGTTAACTTCCCTCGCGAAGCGAGTTAACTTCCTTTTATCTTCCAATAACTTCTCTTTTCATTCTTCCCTTTCTTCTTACAAGTTCACACTTGCACCAGCCATAACCCACAGTCCTGGCTGTTTCACGCCACCGAGGTCATAATAACGGTGGGCGGTGATGTTGTCTGCCTTGACGAAAAGGTCATATTTTGGTGCCTTCCACATAAGTTTTGCGTCAATCTTACAATAGGGGTGGAAACCGTTCATGCGTTGCTGCCAGCGCAGGTTCCACTGTGCCGAGAGGCGTGACACGATGCGGTGGTCAAGCTGCATCGTAAACTTGTGACGCAGATACTCCAGCGCATAGAGCGAGCCGTAAATCTGGTGTTCGGTGTCGTGCTCCTGGTTGATGTAGGCATAGCCAGCCTTCAGACGTGTCACAAACGGGTTGTGCATCAGTTCGGCAATGTTGAGCGTGGCGTCGAGCGAGTAGCCCATGTTGTTAAGCTTGCCGATGTTGAGGGCGTGATAGGTCTTGCTCTCTGCTGTCTCATACACCCAGTCGATGATGTTTGTGCCGTGCGAGTAGAAACCGCTGAGCACGGCCGCAAAGCCCAATGTGCGGTAGCGGGTGCCTACCTTGAACGTGCTGTTGCGCTCAGGCTTCAGCTCCATGTCGCCCACCTGTACCGAGTTCTTGGCATAGAGGTCGGTGTATGTAGGCACACGCAGCGCCTTGTTCCATGACGCATACACCTTCCAGTGTTCGTCGGGACGATAGCTGATGTCTACGCCGGGGTAGAAACGGTAGTCGCTGTCGAGACAGGTGTTGCGGTTTGCCATCACGCCAGCCGACACCGTCAGTCCGCCAACGATGATGTTGTGTTCAAGGAACAGACTGGTGTTTGTGCGGTCACCGCGACGCGAGTATTTGCGGTCAGACCCACTGATGTTTATCCATTCGTCCTCAGACAGCTCGTCGCCATAGGCTGTGCTCACTATGTGTTCGCGGCGAATGTCGGCACCCACCGAGGTGGTACCGAGGAGCCAGCGCAGGTTGGCGGTCATGCCGCCGCCATACACATCGGTGCGGTGATAGTTTTCGCCTGCTGCCGCACCTTCCTTGCCTCTGATGAGCTGGTAGTGGTCGTAGTCGCGGTGCCAGTAGAGCTGTGGCACCAGCGTCAGCCAGTCGGTGTCGAACGGCTTTATTGTGCCTGACAGAGAGGTGAGATAGCGGCGTGTAGCCTCAAACTGGTCGTTAAACTTTGCGCTGTAGAATGTGTTGGCGCCAAAGTCCTGCGATGACAGTCCCACCTGCCATTGCAGGTCTATATGTTGTGATGCGAGGTCACCCTGATAGAACATCTGGCGGCGTTTGAAGTCGCTGTGCAGCGTGCCGCCGTCGCTTTGGCGGTATCCGCCGCTAACGCTGTTGGTCACCGCACCTGTTGCCACGCTGACGCGTCCGTTGACGCCCCATGTGCCGAAGGAGCCACCCTCAGCCGACAGTCGTGCGCCTGTGCGCTTCTCGCGTTTGGTCACGATGTTTATCGCTCCGTTGAATGCAGAGCTTCCGAACACGCGTGCCGACGAGCCTTCAAGAATCTCTATGCGCTCAATGTCGGCCATGTCTACAGGGAAATCGGCAGCGTTGTGGCCTGTTTGTGGACTGGAAATGTTGATGCCATTCAATAGAATGGTGATCTGGTCACTGGTACCGCCGTTTATGGAGATGTCCGTCTGTACACCAAAGCTTCCGCGCTGACGGACATCCGCGCCGATAGCTAATTTTAAGAGGTCGTTTACGGTTTCTGCTGGCGCACGGTCAATGTCGTCGCGTGTGATCACAGAAACAATCTTTGCCGACTGTATGGCAGTCAGCGGTGCTCGTGAGCCTGTGACGATCACCTCGTCAAGCTTCACCTCCTGATGGCCGAGCGAGTCGGCGGCAGCAGCATCTTTAACGCTGATGCCTTCAGCCTTGGCGTAGGTCAGTGTCGTGACGCTGAGTGTGCAGATGAGCACCTCCTTGCCAATGCAGTTGAACAGAGCGTAGCCGTTGCGTGTGAAATGCTTGAAACGCAGGGCTTGGAGCTTGTTGAATCTCTGTTTGAACATAAAATTTTAAAATGTTTATAAATAAAAAAACGTCTTGTCATCCGACAAAACGTGTGCAAAGGTAGCGCAAATCGAAGACAATACCAAATAAAAACTTGTTTTTATTTTACTCAAGTTTCACATGTCTTCGACATGCTGTAAGTAAACGAGTAGACAAGTAGATTTTTTTCTTCTGTTTTTTTGCCATTCTCCTTAAAGTTTTCTATTTTTGCATTCAAGGTGCCAATAGCACAAATTTATGCTTATATTCAGGAACAAAAAGACGATTTAGAATGGAAAATTTTCAAGTGATGGTAATTCTTTTTACCATCGTTGTGTTAGGTTATGTCTTATGTAAGTTGGGTTATATGGGCGACAAGTTTGACCAAAAGCTGTCTACCATTGTTATCGATATAACCTGTCCGGCCCTCATCTTGTCATCAGTAATGGGCGACACTTTGCCCGACCGAACCCTCATCCTGCCACTCGTAGGCATAGGCTTCTTGACCTACATCCTCTTGCTGATTTTCGGTTTTGCTGTGCCCAAGCTCATATCCAAGAACCATGATGAGCAAGGCATGATAGGCTTCGCCCTTATGTTTGCAAATGTGGGCTTCATAGGCTATCCCATCGTGAGCTCCATTTTTGGACCACAGGCTGTCTTCTATGCAGCCCTGCTTAACATCCCCAACACCTTCTTTATCTTCACCGCTGGCGTGATGCTTGTGAAGGGACAGTACAGCATACATCAACTCAGCGCAAAGGTGCTGTTTTCTCCTGCCATGATTGCCGCCTTTGTGGCTGCTTTCATCGTCGCTTTTGGAATACACACACCAGAGATGTTCTCACGTCCCGTCACCATGGTAGGCAACATCACGGTGCCCGTTGCCCTTATGGTCATAGGTTCTTCCATGGCGCGTCTCCCCTTGCGCGACATCATCGGTAGCAAGAAGGTTTATGTCTCATCTTTCGTTCGTCTCATTATAGTTCCCCTCTCAATTTATCTGCTCTTCAAGGTTTGTGGCGTGAACAGCATGGTCAACAACATCAACACCGTTGTCATTGCCATGCCCGTAGCATCCTACGGCACCATGTTTTGTCTAAAGTATGGCCGTAACGCCTCTCTTATGACAGAGATGACCTTCATCACCACCGTCGGTTCCATTATCACCATACCGCTCCTTGCACTGATTATTCATTGTTAGTTTTCTCTTAGGCATGCTAAACTTCAATGAAAAGACAATGAATTTTTCCCGGAAAGGGCTTGAATGTTTTCTGTAAAGGGCTTGAATCATTGGAAATTTAGAAACATCATATACACGCCGTCGCCTTTCATCGTAAACGTTGTCCCGACAGCCTCGTTGAGCGTTCCTTGCCACAACTGCTTGTAGGCGTAGCTCTGCCAGCGCAGGTTCTCGCTCGACAGCTTTGTGCAACTGATGTTGAAGATGCTTACCTGCTGCTTTGCATAAGAAGCGAAGGTGCGTGTGCCTTTGGCAGGAATGAAGACGCCGTGGTCCGTAAACATGACGGGCTCAACGTGCTCCTCCTCCAGATAGAACGGCAGCAAGAAGATGTTTCCAACCGTGTGGTCTTCGCGCTTGCCCGTGGCGCCGAGGTAGGCTATGCGCGGTCCGCGGTTCTTGCAAAAGCGCGTGGCTTTCGTCATGTCGTTAAACTCTTGCTCTTTCACGACATGCACGATGTCGGCATAGCGCTCTTTCAGTTCCTTAGGCAGCGAGTCGCCGTCGCCCACGATAGCGTCTGGACAGATGCCGTGGGCGAGACACTCTTCTGCCGCACCGTCACAGCAACACAGATACTTGGCGTTGTGGAGAATCTCCAGCGCCTTGGGGTGTGTCGGAAACTCGCCGTTGCACAATATCACGGTGTCAAACTCTTCTTTTTCCATTTCTCTCATCTTCTTGTTAAACCTATTATTTCCTTTTAGAAAGTGCTCACATCTATTATAACAAAAAAGGTGAGCTCTAAAAAAATAGAACCCACCTCTTCGTATCGTTGTCCTTCGTTCACTTCCTTAAACTGTCGTGAACGAAGCTGTTGTCATTTTTTTTACAGGTCGTTTGTAACCTCTCTACCCATCTGCATGACGTAGGTGAGGTTGAGATCCTTGTCAAACATAATGATGTCGGCATCCTTGCCGTCCTCAAGCGATCCCTTGCGGTCGAACACACCCATGATCTTGGCAGGTGTCTCGCTTGCCATGCGGCATGCATCTTCCATAGGAATCTTTGCCTTCTGCACACATGTGCGGATAAGACGGTCCATGGTAGCGATAGAGCCGGCGAGGGCAGAGTGGTCAGCGAGCTTGCACACGCCGTCCTCAAGGATAACGCGTGGGTCGAAAGCGATGTCGCCGTCGCTTGCTGCACATGCCAGCGAGTCGGTGATAAGAGCTGTCCTCTCAACACCCTTTATCATGTAAACCACGCGGAGCATCACAGGAGGCACATGAATGCCGTCGGCGATAACCTCTACGGTCATGTCCTGAAGAGCATAGATACTCTCCACGGTGCCTGGAACCTTAAATTCGTGTTCCTTATAAACCACAGGCATGGCGTTATAGAAGTGGGTTGCGTGCGTCATGCCAGCCTCAAAGCCTTGGAGCACGTTCTCGTATGTGGCATGTGTGTGAGCGATGGCAGGTAGAACGCCATTCTTCTTGCATGTCTTGATAAACTCCACTGATCCAGGGAGCTCTGGAGCCTCGTCCCAGCGCTTGATGCAGCTGTAGGTGCTGAGCAGCGGCTCATATTCTGAAGGCACGGGGGCCTTGATCCATTCAGGAATCTGTGCGCCAGCCTGTGCAGGGTTGAAATAGGGACCCTCAAGGTGCAGACCGAGCACGGCGCTGTTTTCTTCTGCCATCAGTTTGCCGCATGTCTGGCAGGCAGCCTCAATCATCTCCACGGTCGATGATGACAGGGTGGGAAAGATCGATGTTGTGCCATGCTTCATGTGAGCATTGACAGCCACACGGAAAGCCTCTTCGGTGCCTTCCATGAAGTCGCGTCCGCCACCGCCGTGAACATGCATGTCCACACCACCGGGAACCACGGTGCAACCTTTGGCATCAATTATTTCTGCCCCCTCGATGTGGAGGTCGATGTTTGAAACAGCTTTAATCTTGTTTCCGTCGATAATTACTGATCCGCCCTTTAACCAACCTTGTGGTGTCAAGATGCGCCCATTGATAATTTGCTTTAACATAATTGTTTGAATGGTTTTGTTTTCGAGAACATGCCATTATGCAGAACATGTCAAAAGGTATGAGTGCATGGCTTTACTGTTCGTTGACTGATTTTGCACTGCAAAGGTACATGTTTTTTCTTAACTAATCACTCAAACTTAAATTAAATAAATTTATTAATAGCAGATTATTAATTATTGCCGTTTGTTATGAATAATTTTTAATTAATTTCACAATTTTGCTTCATCATTTTCTTCCATTTGAAGTAGCCCATGACAGCCACAACCGAGTAGAGACCATAGAGACCTGCTTTAAACGGAATGCCTTTGCCGACATAAAGGTAGCAGCTGATGACGTCGACCACAAGCCAGAACCACCACTGCTCGATATATTTGCGCGACAAAGCCCAAAGGCCAACAAAGCTGAGAGCGTTGGTGAACGAGTCGCAGACGGGTATCGTGCTGTTGGTGTAGGTCACCAGTACCCAGTAGGTCAAAGCCCAGGCGGCAGCAAAGAACAGGACGGTAGGCAGAATGAGGTTGCGGCGGAAATGGGTTATAGGCATCTCTTCGCTCTCCTTCTGTCCACTCTTGTGGCCAAACTTCCACACGGCGTAGCCATAAATTGCTGCCACGGTATAGTAGACCGCCATGCCGGCATCGCCATAGAGACCGTGTGTCCAGTAGAGATAAACGTCCATGGCCGGCATGATGATGCCCACAAGCCACAGGGCTATGCTTGCGCGATACTCGAGCAGCAGGTAGACAAGACCGAGCACCGTCGTCAGAATGTCTAACCAGTGAATAGAGAGATAATCAATCATTTTTTTAGAGGGTTTTTAAAAACGGAAGTTAACTGAAATTTTTAAGGGAGTTAACGGAAGATATCGGGAGTTAATGGGAGTTAACGGACAATAGCTTTATAGCTCAAGCAATAGTGCATATGTCCGTTAACTTCCTTCTAACTTCCTTCTAACTCCCGTTAACTCCCTAAAAAATTAGAACTTCAGCGTGAGATGTCCCATCACGTTAAATCCTGCCATAGGCATGTATGCCAGGGCTTGATAACGCTGTCCGCCAGTGTACCAGCCGTACCAGGTGCTGCCGCTGGCAGCATAGTGGCGACTGAATACGTTGTTGAAGTCGAGACCCAATGTAACGTTCTTGATGCCGGCAGCCTTGGTCACGTCGCTTGTGTAACGCAGCTGCAGGTCGCTCTGCGAGTAGCAGGGCAGTGAGCGCACATCGCTCTCAGAGTTGTCAATATACTGCTTGCTCACGAAGTTGGTGTGCCATGTAGCAGTGAAGCCCTTGTGGTGGAAGTCGATGAATCCGTTGAGGATAGCCGAGGGCGAGTAAGACAGGGTAGAGTTGCTGTAGTGGTTCTTGTGAACATAGTTCTCTGATTCATCCCAGCTCTCCACATACTCGTCAAAGTCCTTGATCTTGTTCTTGCTCAGAGCGGCATTGCCATCAACCGACAGCCATGACAGGGGAGCCCATCCGGCGCTCAGTTCCACACCCATGCGATACGACTTCTTGACGTTGGTGGTCAGCGCCTCGCCAATGTCGCTCATCTCACCTGTCTGCACCAGCTGGTTGTCGTAGTCCATGTAGTAGAAGTTGGCACCCACGTTCCAGTTTGTTCCAAAATACTGATAACCGGCCTCTACGTCGATCACCTTCTCGTTCTTCGGGAAGGGATAGTTGTAGTTGTTGGTGTAGTTGTTACGCTCGGGCTCGCGGTTAGCCAGTGCCACCGATGCGTAAGCCTTGTGGCCCTCGTTGGTGTAGCTGATGCCTGCCTTCGGGTTGAAGAAGTTGAAGTCGTCATCGATGTTCAGCTCCTGGTTCACATATTTGCCGTCCTTCTTCACGAAGCGGTCGTTCAGACCGTCGGTCTTGTATTTTACATAACGATACTGCAAGTCGGCAAACACGTTCCAGTGGTCAAGGAAGCTGTAGGTTGCCTTCAGGAATCCGCTGTAGTCGTCCTTGTTGGCGTCAGAGTCGTAATATTTGTACTTGCCGTTCTTTCCCAAATATTTCTGCTCCAGCTCTTGGCTGCCGATGTATGTAACATAGCCCCAGTGGTTGCAGCTGAACTTCTGCAGGTTCACGCCGCCAATGATGTCCCAGTGGTCGTTCTTGAAGTTCACGTTGTAGACCATGCCGTAGCAGTTCTGTGTGAGACCCTTCTTGCGTATTGCATCGTCCTTGAGGTCCTTGTCCTCAGGCATGCCAAACTTCTCTGCCAGCGATGTGTGCTTCTTAAACTCCTTGTAATAGCCCTGTCCGTAGGTGTAGTGGAGTGCCATGTTGTGGCTCCACTGCTCAGAGGGAGTCCATGCGAACGACAGGATGTTGTGGTTCTGGTAGAAATTGTCAGTGGTCTTGTCCCATTTCTTGCCGTTGCGCATGAGGTAAGGCTTCACGGTGTAGTTGCCAGCAGCCCATGCGTCGGCATCGTAAACAACGTCCTCAACGAGGGTGTTGACACGGCCCAGACCAGCGTTCCACAGATCCTTGTAAGAATTGATGTTGGGGAACACGTCGTTGGTCTTATAGTCGCTTGTGAGCACGCCGTTCCATGCCTGTCCTGTCTTCTCAAAGTTGCCGATGTTCTTGTAACGGATCTGGAAGTTGTTGCCCAGCCAGGTCAGACCGCCGTAGTAGGATCCTGAGCGGCCGTCGGTGGCGTGTACGAAGCCCTGGGTAGAGCTCTCGTGATAAGCGCCATCAAAGATAAGGTGGTTCCAGAGGAGACCTGTTGAGAAGTTGGCACCCACGTTATAGGTTTCGTATGAGCCATAAGAGCCTGTCAGCTCCATGGTGGGTTTCAGAGAAGGAGTGGCTGTGGCAAGGGAGATGGAGCCGCCGAAGGCGCCGTCACCGTTGGTTGATGTGCCTACGCCGCGCTGGATCTGAGCGCTGCTCATCAGTGCGCCATAGCTGTTCATGTTGGCCCAGAACACGCTCTGGTCCTCGGGCGAGTTGAGCGACACGCCGTCAAGTGTAACGTTGATGCGGCTGGCAGCAGCGCCACGCATGCGCACATAAGCGTTGCCCACGCCTGTGCCGTTCTCACTCCATGCCAGCACGCCCGGTGTGCGTGCGAAGAGGAACGGAAGCTCCTTACCTGTGCGTGAGAATGCTTGCAGGTCTGTTTTCTTGATGTTTGCCACGGCAAACGGTGCGTTCTTTGAGGCTCTCACAGCCTTCACTACCACTTCGTCTACCTGCTGCACCTTCACGGTGTCGATGTCTTGCTGGGCCATAGCCACATGCGAGTACAATGCGCAGGCCGATGCAAACGCAATGCTAACAAATCTTTTCATCTTTTTTGATTTCCTGAATAATGAAAAATAAAACACACAAAAAGGGGCACTTTTTATGTACCTTGCAATCCTTTCGCCGGCATTACCCGGATCAAGTATGAGGGTATAATCTCAGCCCGAAACCTCGGACACCCCTTAACTTACATTCTGTAAATCGGGTGCAAAGTTAATAATTTATGTTGAATAGCGCAAAATAATGTGAATGTTTTTTCAAACCGCCGCTTTTTCTGCTCCTTGCCATGCTGACTTTTTGCCATGAAAAAATCGTCCTCAAGCAAGGTGAACAACGGCAACAGATGGTGTTACGTTGTTCGTCCGTCTTGAGGACGATCTCTTGTCTTAAACGTCAGGGGCTAACCTGATAGGGTTAAACCTGCTTGGGTCTAACCCGCTTGGGTCAAACCTTATGCGTGTTCATCAATAAACTCTTTTCTTGGCGCTGCCGTCCTGCATCTTGATGATGTTGATGCCCTTGACAGCGTGAGACACCTTCTTGCCGTCGAGGGTGTAGATGCCCTGAACGGTGCTGGAGGTGGCGGTGGTGACGGGAACGATGCCTGTGGGGGCGCCTACGGTCACGGGTATGCTCTCAAGGTCGCCTTCGTAGACGGTGGTAACCTGATAAACATGGTTGCCAGCGGTGGCGCTGTTGTCGACATAAGTGGTGGCGGTGGTGCTGGTGAGCAGCTCGCCGTCGCGGTAGATGTTATACTTCAACACCTTGAGGTTGAGGGAGGCAAACGTTACGTCGTCAATCTGGAAGAGGAAGGGCGACACGATGCCGTCGTTGTCGAAGGTAGCCTTTGAGTTGTGATGGATAGCGAAATATTTCGCTCCTTCGGGCAACTGTGCCTTATATTCCTTCCACACACCCTCTGTCTGCTCCTTCGTGTCGCCGATCTTTGTGAAGCTTGCGATGTCGGTGTCGGTGGTAGAGTAGAGTATGTCGAAGGTCTCGGGATAGTCGTATGCCCACTTCTCCTGTGTCTCGCTGTCTGTGCCGCTCTCGAAGAAATTGTTTGCCCAGAAGCTGATCTCCTGTGCCTTGCCTGGGAGTTCCGGACTGATGAGCCAGTTGTCGGCATCGACAACGTTTTCTTCACCTGTCACAGCATCTGTTTTTGTGCCGTAGAAGGCAGCAAGCGATTTCTTCCCGCTCTTCGTAGCGGTGCAGGGCCAAGATGACACTATCTCGTAGCCGCCATAGTTGTATGGGTTGAAGACGGTGAACGCGAAGGGGGTGTTCTCACTGCCATAATACACGTCATATTTGCTTAGCAAGCCGCTGCAGATGCCGCCATCGCCGTCAATCATCGACCATTTGCCGATGTTGCTTGTTGCCCAGTTGGTCTCGTTCTCGAAGCTATCGGTGATGGTGCGTGTGGCAGCAGGTGCCTTCCATGCCAACGTGTGGGTGTTCTGCGCTTCGGTCACAGCCAGGTCGGTGGCTGGGAGAAGGTCGGGAGAGGTCAACACCACGTCGGCGGTTGCCACGTTGTTGTCGGCCACGCCGTCGTTGTCGGCGGTCACTTCAGCTCTGACGGTCAGTTTGTCGCCGAGCAGTATGATGGCCGGCTCAATGTCTACAGGGTAGCTGTGGGTGCCAAACGAGGCGAGCTTGCGTTTCATGGTCTGGTTAATGATCTCCTCGTCGCCGACAGTGATCTTCACTTTGTAGCTGCTCACGGCCTTGTCGCCGTAGTTGCGGATCTTGACTGTACACATGCCGCTCTGGCCTTTCTCTATCTGTGTCGGCACATTCTCAAGCGTTACGGCAGCATCTACGTCCTTGAGGTCGTCGATGCTTATGTCGTCGATATACACTTTCTGTTCGCTGCTGCCATCGGCATCGTCGAAGGTGAAGCCAAGGCGCACCCATCCGTTGCCGGCATAGTCTTTGAGGGCATACTTGCGGGTCATCCATGTCGTGAGACCTTCCATCGGCTCCTCGTCAAGGAATATGCGCAGCCCATTGTTGTTCTCAACGAAGGGTTTGAACTTGCCTGATGTGGCATCCGTCTTAAGATGGAAGACGAAGGTGGGGTTGGTGTAGCCCGTTATATTGATCTTGCCTGATTCCAAGGTCAAGATATCGTTCAGCATTGTGCGGAACTGCAGGCACACGCCGTTGCCGTCGGCATCGTCTGTGCCGACAACGGTTATGCCGGCCTGTGGGTTGAGCTGTTCGCCGTTGCCTGTCTGCTGTGTGCTCCAGAAATGGTGCAGTACTCCTGCATCGAAATCTTCGCGCACAGGAAGGTCATATGCCTTACCTACAAGCTCTGGTGTGGACAATAAATATTCGGAGCTGCCAGAGGCGTTGGTTGCGTTCAATGCCTGATATAGGTACGTCTGATCGCCTTCCTCTGTGTTCTCGTCGGTGGTGATTGTGGTCTTGCCCTTTACGCTTCCTTTGAGGTCGCCCACAACGAGTTGGCCGTTATAAACGTCAATACTGTAGACGTTGTAGGTGATGTCGTTGGGGAAGATTACGCCATTGTGTTTAGCGACAAACTCGTCCCAGTTGAGCGTCAGCTTGTTGGGTGCCGAACAGGAGAGGAGAGGTCTGTTGTTTGAGTCGGGAACGTCGAGACCCACCCAACGGTCTTCTGTTGCTGTCTGTCCGTCGCCGTCGCTGTTGTAGGCTGTTATGGCGTAGGTCTGCATGCCGGCTTTGGGCACGGTGTTGTCGACGTAGGTATATTCTTCTCCTGCCACAGCGTCGGTGAGGTCGGCAATCTGCTTGTCGTTGCGCGTAATCTTCACACCCTTGAGGTTATCGAGGGGCTTGCCGTCGGTGGTTGTCGAGGGCACAACAAACTTTATCGTGGCTTTCAGATCAGCGGTGGCATCGGGGGTGATGCTGCTTATTGTGGAGGCAGCGGGTACGCTCGGCGCTCCTGCTGACGTTATGTCGAAGCTGTTGAGATAGAGGTTGTAGCCTCCAGCCTCGCTGGTGCCGTGCAGGCCCACATAATAGGTGCCGTCGGCTGTTGGTGTGATGGTGGCCTGGAGGTCTTGGTTTGTTGCAACGGTTGTCTCTGCCAAGCCTGTCTCTGTCATGCCTTCCACCGTGGCTGCCTTGCCCCATTTTATCTCCAACTTGTGTTTGTTGGCCATAAAATGGTTAACGTTGATCTTGACGATGTAGCTCTGGCCGGCTTTCAGGTTGAAGGCGGGCGACACGAGCCAGTCGTCGGCTTTGTTCTTATTGGTGTAGAGGAACGTCTTGGTGCCGTTGAAGGTCCATGTCTCCTGTTTGTATGTGCCTTGGTCTACGGCGTCGTTGTTGGCGTCGATGACGGTGAACAGGTCAAAATCGTCTTGGGTGCTTAGCGTCGTTGACCAGTTGGGGGTTATGGCTTCGGCCTTGGCTTGCGCCGCGTGTCGTGTCTGTGCGACTTTGGCTTTGTGTACAAGTGCCTCCAACGGTGTTGTCTGTTTTAGCTGTATGGGCACGTTCTTCAGCACCTTCTCCAGACGAAAGGTGTGCTTCTGCTGCTTGTCGACAAGCTGTGCGCTCACTGATGGTGAGATGAGCAATGCTCCTCCCAACAGTGTGTAAAGTAGAGTTTTATGCATAAGCGTAAAGTTTTGTGGAAAGTTATTTTTCTTTTGTGTATACTAACTGTTGCAAAGGTAATGGGTTTTGTGATAAAATGCAAGAAAAATTCTGTATATTTTAAAAAAATAGTTATTTGTGGGTTGTCAACGTATTTCTTGAAACTTAACAAAAATATTTTGAGTGCTTACTATTTTTCCGTAACTTTGCAGCCATGAAACTGCATATTTTTAATCCTGAACACGACATAGCCCTTGCGGCTGACTTGGAACGATTCACCGCTCCTCATGCTGGACGACAGATGAGGGCGAGCCTTGGCTTCATTCCTGCCTTCTGGGCAGAGGATGGCGACATGGTGCTTGTGGACGAGGTGGAGGCAGCCCTTGAGGCGGTGCGCCACATGAAGGCTTATGCTCACGATGTGATGTTTGTCACGAAGGACATGCTGGGCACGATGGATCCATCGCTCATTGCTGCCATCGATGCTGTGGAGCCGTGGGGATGGGACAAGACTTTAGGCTTTCAGTTGGCAAAGGCGAACGCTCGTCTTGCCGCTCTCGTGCCTTCGGCACAGCAGCTTGAGGCTATCCGCACGATGAGCAGCAGACGCTATGCTGCTGAAAATCTGCTGCCCGCGATGGTGGAGATTGACAGCCGGCTGATCGGCAAGAGCGTTTATTGTGAGACGGTGGAGGAGGTAGCGGTGCTGCTCATGGCCAATGGGCAGAGCGTCATAAAGGCACCATGGAGCAGCAGCGGACGCGGCATAAGATACGTCGGCTCTTCGCTCGACGACCATCAGCAGGGATGGCTTCGTAACATCATGAAGCAGCAGGGTGGGGTGACGGTGGAACCTCTCTATAACAAGGTCTATGATTTTGGAATGGAGTTTTATGCCTCGGCAGGTTCTGAAAGCTCTGAGCCGACCGTGCGCTATTGCGGGCTTTCGCTCTTCGACACCTCCAACGGTGCTTACAGTGGAAGCGTTCTCGCCACAGAGGAGGATAAGCGTGAGATGCTGTCACAGTATGTCGACTTGCAGCTCCTTGACAAGGTGAAGCAGTTTGTTGTCTCTTGTCTTGCTCCTAAGCTTGCTGGTGTCTATTCAGGCCCCTTCGGCATCGACATGATGGCGGTGGTGAACGGAAGCAATCCTTCTGACGGGTTCTTGCTCCATCCGTGTGTCGAACTGAACCTTCGTCGCACCATGGGACATGTGGCTCTTGCCCTCTCGCCAAACGAGCTGGAGCCGCGCAAGCTGATGCGTATCTTCTTCAACAGCGAAAAATATAAGATGCGGATATCTACAACAGCAGAGAACCTGCTAAACACCGGACTGGTTTAGCAGGTTCTCGCCTGTTTCTTTTCTCTTGGTTCTTTGGTCTTCTATTTCTTTTCTTTGGTCTTCTATTTCTTTTCTTTGGGTTCTCTGGTCATCTTCTCGCGAAGTTCTTCAAGGTCTATCTTACGGTGCTTCTTGACGTGGTCGAAGCCTTGTCCGTAGACACCGACGACAGCCGATTGTGCCACGAAGGCGTTAGGGTCTATCTCGTCGATAAGCTCAAAGATGAAGTTCGACTCGCTTTTCTTCGCTATGCAGAAGATCACTTTTTTGTCTTTCTTGGTGAAGAAGCCGTTGCCGTTGAGCATCGTACAGCCGCGGTCGGCAATCTCGTTGATGGCTTCACCTATCTCCTGATATTTGTCGGAGATGATGAAGAACTGCACGCTCTGGCGTAGGGAGTTGACGATGTGGTCGACAACGAAGGAGATGACAAACAGCAACACATAGCCGTAGAGAACCTTCTCCCAGTCGCGAAGGACAACGTATGATGAGGTGATGATCGTAAGGTCGCAGAAGAGGATGATATGACCGAGCGACACGTCACGATACTTATGCACCATGGCGGCGATGACGTCGGACCCGCCCGTAGAGCCTCCTGCCGAGAGACCAAGACCTACGCTGGTGCCTAAGAACACAGCACCTACCATGCACGCCATAAACTTCTGGTCAGCAAGCAGATGGAGGTCGGGCGGCATGACACGTTGCAAAACGGCCGAGGCAACGGTGAACACCACCACGCCATAGACGGTCTTGGCACAGAAATGCCAGCCCAACACCTTCAGAGCCACTAACAGCAGCACGGCATTGATCACGAAGAACGTTTCTTGAACGGGGATGCCGGTGCCCCAATAGACGATGGATGCCACTCCGATGATGCCGCCTGTCGTGATCTCGTTGGGCAACAGGAACAGGTTGAGGCCGATAACGCCTAACAGCATGGCGATGGTGATGATGCCATAGTCGCGCAACTGGCGCCACAGCTTTCCTTTGTTTCTTCTTGATTGCATTGTTTGTTGTTGATTGCTTTATGGCTTTTTCTTAAAGCCGTTGCTTCTTTCTCAGCCTTTTAGCTTCTTGTTAAGCATTAGCTGTTTGTCTGCAACTGTCTCATTGCGGCTGCAAAATTACGAATTAAAATTCTTATTCCAAAATCTTTTCGGCTGATTATGGTACAATTGAAAAAGGCTGAGGTTAAAACATAACCTCAGCCTTTTATCTTAGGTGTTAGAAACTGATAATCTAACGTGTTTGAATCATTTGGTTCTAAGCTTTTTCAAGAAGTTTTTTGGAACCCTTGTCCCCAAAAGCTTTATTCTGTCCAACCGAAGTTCTGCTTGATAGCAGGATTCAGCGTGATCTGCTGTGTCGGGATGGGATACAGATAATACTTCTTGTTGAATTTGCGCACGGCATTTGTTGCCTGGATGTAGCCATCAGAGGTGATGGTAGGACCATCAGTAACATTACCTACATGTGCGCCCTGGTTAACAGCGGGATGAGCCTCGGTGTCGATCTTGTCGAGCTGGTGCCAACGGATAAGATCCCAGTAACGATACCAGTTGTCAAGCATAAGCTCGCAACGGCGTGCGCGGCGGATCTCCCAAATCAGGTTGCTTACGCCATGGTTGTTGGCGGGGTCGGCAGCAGGAGTCAAGGTGATCTTAGCGTTGTCGTTACCGAAGGCACGCTTCTGGATGAGGTTCACACTCTTGTCGAGCTCGTCCTGAGTGATAGTGCCCAGTTCAGCCTTTGCCTCAGCATAGTTGAGCAGGATTACAGAGTACCAGTAGAGAGGAGCATCGGTGTAACCGGTGTTGGTGTTTGTACGATAGTACGACTCCAGAGTCTGGTTATCAAACTTGAAGATGGTGTAACCAGTTGAAGAGGTCATGTTGGCACCACCGGCAGCAGCGGGAGCTGGACGCTTCCAGCCGTGTCCCTTGAAGCAAACGATAGAGTCGACCAGTACGCTCAGACGCGGGTCGCGGTTGTCGAGAGCCTTCTTTATAGAGTAGTTGCCATCAGCGTTCTTCACAGCGAGGTCGCTCTTGTCGAGGCCTGTATTTGCCAGAGGCTTGCCATCCTTGAAGAGGAACGCGTCGAACGCGTCGCGGGTGATACCGCGCTGCTCGGTAGAACCACAGGTGTAGTCGACCAGACCGTGCATCACAACGTCTTTCTCATAGTTGCGGAAGAAGATAATCTCCTTGTTGCCGTTGAGACCGAGAGCGTTGTAGATGTCGCCATACTTGGCAGACAGGGTGTATGTGCCGTCCATCAGAGCCTGCGAAGCCTTTACGCTCTCCTCAAGATACTTCTTTGAACGTGCTGCATCGGGAGCGATGCCGTTCTCTGCTGTTGTACAGTATTTGCGGAATGTTCCCTCGTAGAGACAGATGTCGCTCTTCATAGCCAGTGCCATGTTCTTGCTCCACAGAGTCTTGTCGCTTGAAGCACCGAGGTTTTTGATAGCATAGTCGAGGTCTTCGAGCACCTTGTCCATCACAACGTCGCGGTTGTCGCGCTCGCCCCAGATCTTTTCATCCTCGGGGTCGGTGATAACGTAGTCGATCCACTCCACATCGCCATACATGCGGACCAGCATGTAGTAGTCCCAGGCGCGGGCCAAGCGTGCGATAGCAACATACTTGGTCTTTGATGCTTCCTTCAATGAAGAAGAAGGCACGTTCTGGATCACATAGTTGGCACGACGTGCTTCTGTGAACCAGTCGTTATAGTTGCTGGCAGTGTTGGGGATGGTCTTGTATGTCCAGTCGTCGAGTGTAGACGTGGCCTGGTCATCGCCGAGGCTCTTGAAATAGAACCATCCGTAGCCACCGCCCTGGCTGTAGCCTACAAAGTTTGTGTAGAAACGGTTTGTATAGCTCTCAACGGCGTTCTCATTGCTCCAGAAAGATTTGCCCTCGGTGAAGGTATCGCGGGGATCTCTGTCGAGGAAATCGTCGCAACTGGTCAAGGTCAAAGCTGCAGCAGCGAGAGCCAATATTATTGATTTTCTCATAATTGTTCGTTTTTTTAAAGTTTCACTTACTGTTAAGTTTCACTCATTGTTAGAAGGTCACCTGAACACCTACAGACCATGTGCGGGTCATAGGATAGGTACGTCCCCATGTGCCGTAGCTGAGAGCACCCTGGCCTGCGTTCATTTCGGGGTCAACAGGATAATCCTTGGCGCCGTTGTAGAGGAGGCAGAGGTTGTTTACGCTACCGTAGAAGCGAACCTTCTCCATGTAAACCTTCTTGGTGATGCTTGCGGGAAGTGTGTAACCGATGGTCACGTTCTTCAGACGCAGATAAGCCATGTTAACCAGATACTTGGTCTGTGGGTAATAGTTGTGCGAGCCACCGATGGGTGCCAAGCCTGAAACGTTGCCTGCAGCCTCGTTGCCTGAATAGAGGCAAGGATAGCGGTTGCTCTGGCTGATGTCTACGATGCCGTTTTCGGGATCATAGATGTTGTAGCTGGTCTGGTTAGCGTAGATGGCCTTGTCGGCGTCACGCATGAGCGGGAACACGAATGACGACTGGGTCCACATGTCGCGCTTGCCTACACCCTGGAAGAAGAGGTCGAGGTCGATGCCCTTCCATGAACCACCGAGGTGGAAGCTATACTCGTAGCGAGGCAATGTGTTACCGATGACCTTGAGGTCGCCGTGGTCGTCGGCTGTACCCTTACCGCCGTCAATCACACCGTCACCGTTCAGGTCCTTATACTTGATATCACCAGGGCCGTAAACGAAGTTGTTGGTCTGAATGCCTGTCTGGTCGGCTACGCCTTTATTGTAAATCCACTTGCCGTTAGCGTCCTTACCGTTGAAGTCGGCTTCGGTGAAGTAGCGGTCGGTCTCAAAGCCCCAGATGTCGCCCCATGTCTCACCCTCGTAAGCATACATACGAGCGTTTGAAGCTGAAACGATGCCACCGGTGTAACCGATAATCTTTGAGTCGCTGTTCCACTTTGTAATCTTCGACTTAGAGTCGCCGATGTTGACCTGAGCGTAAACGTTCAGGTCTTTGTTGATCTGCTTGCGATAGTTCAAGGTCAACTCCCAACCGCGTGTGCGCATGGTTCCTGCGTTGGTGAAAGGAGCTGTAGCACCTGCCACGCTCGGGATGGCCTTACCCGGAGCAAGCATGTCGTTTGTTGTACGCTGATACCAGTCGAATGTCACTGACAGGTCGTCGTTCAAGAAGCTCAGGTCAACACCCACGTCGGCGGTGTTGATGCGCTCCCATGTCAGAGAAGAGCTTACCCAATCGGGCAGCTGGAACTGGTTGAGGCGTGTGCCCTTGTTGTCAAGCCAATAGAGTTTGGTCTGTTCAACAGGCGAAACGGTAGAGATAAACATGTTGTCGCCTACGGCCTCGTTACCGATCTCACCATAAGAGAAGCGCAGCTTACCGTTGTTGATGACGTGGTGCAGATTCTTCCAGTAGCCTTCCTCTGTGAAGCGGTAGCCTAATGACATTGATGGGAAGAACGCCCACTTGCTGCCTGCGGGGAAGCGAGAAGAGCCGTCGTAACGTCCGTTCAGCTCGAGCAGGTAGATGCCCTTGTAGTCGTAGTTGATACGTCCGAAGTAGCCGGCTGTTGAGCGGTCGCCTGTAGAAGAGTTGATGACGGCCTTTGCCATGTCACCGTAAGCCAGGTTCAGCTCAGGATAATCCTCGTTGTAAAGCTGTGTGCGCTTAGCATCGAACGTATCGCTCTTGAAGCGCTCGCCGTTAATACCAACCATAGCGCTGAAGTTGTGTGCGTCGAGCCATGTGTGGTTATAGTTTACATAAGCATTGGCCGTCCAGCGGTTCTGCTTGATGTTCTGGCGGTAAGCGTTTGATGTCGACTGCTGAACGATGTAGCCAGGCTTGGTGCCTGTCCAGTTCATACCATAGATAGAGTGGTTGCTCTGTGAATAGTTGTAGTTGTCTATCTGATAGGTGTAGTCGACATTGAATGTCAAATCCTTCGTGATGTGTGCGATAGCGTAAGCGTTGATACGTGTCTGGTCGTGGATGTTGGTCAGGCGGGCAGCCTGTTTCTGCATTGCCAGCACGCGGAAGTCTTGCTTCTCGCCGTTCTCGTCAACGATATATCCTGAAGGAATGAAGAATGAGCCCCAACGCCACAGATACTGGTAGATGTTGTTGTAAGCGTTGGCCTCGCTGAAGTTACGGCGTACAAAGTTGACACGTGTGCCCACTGTCAACCAGTCGGTAACGTCGGTCTTCAGGTTGGCTGTGAAGTTGTAACGAGAGAGCTTGCCCGGGTTAAACTTCATGATGTCCTGCTTGTAGTCGTAAGACATAGAGGTATAATAAGATGTGCGGCCGCTTGATCCGTTCAGTGACACGCTGTGGGTCTGTGAAGGAGCTGCCTTGTCATACCAGATGTCCTGAATGTCGTAGTCGGCATAGTAGAAGGGCTGACCGTTGACTATCATGTAGTCGCCTACGTTGTCAAGGCCTGTACCCTTGATCATCTCGCCATACTTTTTCTTGCCGCTGTGCTGCTCTTTCCATGCCTTGGCATAGGGGAGAGCCTGGTTGAAATACATACCGAACAACTCAACATCGCCACCAGTGCGTGCGGCACCGCGAAGGGCTGCCTCCATCTGTGAGGGAACATCGGGATAGTCGGGGAGTACGGTAGCGCGGTCCCATGCGAAGTGGCCGTCATACTTAACCTGTACCTTCTCGCCC
>UQTI01000035.1 GCA_900543975.1 uncultured Prevotella sp.
CAAAACATCATCATTTGAATATTGTAAACATGGCATTCATGAAGCATAAACATGGCATTCATGAAGCATAAACATGGCATTCATGAAGCGTAAACATGGCATTCATGAAGCGTAAACATGGCAGTTACGAAGCGTAAACATGGCAGTTGCGAAGCACGATATAAACAATAAAAAATGTTTTTGCTTTAAAAATGTTAGACAATGCTCATGCCGAGCATACAAAAAAACTGGGACCCTCTAAAAAAGAGAATCCCAGCAAACGCTTTAAACAGCTGCCCGTTGCCCCCGGAGGAGCAAGGGCAGCCTCCAATGATTATGATGCTTATGATGAAGCCTGTTATTTAATCTCAACAGCACCTGTGGTGAAGTTGATATGAGCCTGCTTACCAGCCTCAACGCTCACATGAGTGTCAACATCATCACCGCCACGTCCGCGGTACAAGATGCTACCGTTATTTACGAAGAACTCTGCCTGCCACCACTCTGTATTGTCAAGAGCAAGGCTCATACGAATCTCACCGTCTTTAGCGAATTTAGGAGAAACGAACTCGCCATCCTCTGTTGCGGGAACAGTGAACTTGTTAGCCTCTACAGCACCTGTTACATCCCAACCCTGAGCAGTTGTAGCGCCCTGGAGGTAAACGTTAGGTTCAAGGATAGAGACAGCGCGGTCGGTCTTCGACTTGTATGTTACAACGACCAGGTACCAGCCAGCGTTGGTGACCTTCAGGTTGCCACCCTCGTCAACGATACCGGCACCTGCCTCGTCGTTGATTGTAGTGCCACCGAAACCGAAGTCGTCCTTCCAGTCGGCTACAGGAGCGAACTTGAACTGCTCGTCAGCATGCAGGTAGATGATCTTCCAATACATGTCGTGACTATGAACAGGTATGAACTGAAGCCACTTACCGCCGTCAGCAGCATTACCCCATCCGTAGTTGCTACCAGTCATGAAGATATCCATAGGAGCGAGAGCGCAAGATGCAGAGTTGCTCTCAGCGTTGAAGTTGAAGACATACTTCTTGTCAGCCTCATCGATAGTTATTGTTTCGCCCTGAACGAGCTTGCCCTTTACTATACCATAAGCTACAGATTCGAGATCAGACTCGTCAATCTGAGAAGCCTTAACGAGGCCTAACTTACCTTTCTGAGTAGGAGTGAAGACAAGCTCGAAGTTAGGATCATCCCAGAAGTTGGTCTCTGAGTGACCAAGCTTCACAGCGTTGGCCTTGTCCCAACCGCCGAGAGCCGGACCAACGAGATAGTAGCCACCAGCGTCGATGTCAGCAGCTTGAGGAATAACCTTTACCTTGAAGGTGCCGCTTGTTACCTTAACGGCTGTTGAGCCGTTGCTGGGGAACTGCTCCACAACAGCGTCGAGGTCGCGCTCCTCAGGAGCCTTGCCGTAGTTGTCAACTACATATTTCTGCAGTTCATCATAAGGAACCTTTGCATCGAGAGCGATATCAAAGCTCTTTTTGCCCTCAAGAACCAAACGATAAGTTGCATCTGCGTAGGCAGCATCGCTTGATGTAGGAGCTGTAACCTGTGCCACCTGCACGGTCTCGTCAAACACCTCGCCGAGGTTGATGACAGGCACCTCTGTCACACTGCCGTTTCCAAACTGCACAGTGGCAGGCTGGTCATTGTGCTGAGGGCCAGCCCAATCTTTGTAATCGTCTGTGCAAGCTGCGAGCGATGTAGCGAGCACGAGAAGAGAAAATATTGTTTTTTTCATTTCTGTTTTCTTTTTAGGTTTCGTTTAAGGAGGGTTCTTCTATGTGTGTTCCAAAGAAGAACCCGCCTTAAGAAAATTAGTTCTGAGGAATGAAGCGATAGTAGCCTGTGATATCGTTGAAGATAACCATGTACTTGCCTGCAGGGAGAGCGATGTTGCCACCACCTGCTGCGCCCCATCCGTAGAGGTCGCCTGTACTGAAGGTCAGCACGCCACCAGCATCAACACCCCAGTTGGTGCCCCATGTACCGTTGTTGAACTTAACTGTACCTCCCTCAGGATTCTCAATTGTCAAGTACCAGTCGTGATTGTTTACACCAGCGCATGTGTGAACAGGAGACATAGCGTTACCGTTCTCAAGCCAACCGTTATAATCACCAGTCAAACAAATCGTTGAGTAGGTAGGAGCGTTGCCCTCATAAGGCTCGATTGTAATCTGGGCAGGAGTGTTGCCTGGTGCACCTTGAGCACCAGTGGAGTTGAATGTCACGCGGTAAACGCCAGGAGCCGCTACCTTGATGTCTTTTGAGCCGCCGTTGTTGAGAACGAGCGGACCGCCAACGCCATCCGTACCAACCTGATTAGTCCAGTTGTCTGCTTCACCGAGGTTAAGCTTCAAACCGTTACCGCCGAGGTAGCCTACCCATTCGGTTACACCCTCACCGGTCTTCTTGTCATAAACGCCATCCTTGATAGGCTGCATTGGTAACGAGCTTGTAGGTATATCCCACTTCCATAAGCCGTCGCCGATGTCACCACCGATAAGATTCCACAGAAGGGGATCAGCTGTTGTGAGCACAACGTAGTAAGGAACAGCGTTGATGGCAACAACGTTAGATGTCACCTCAGAGAGGGTCACCTTTGAAGCGTCCTGAACGAAAGCGCGAACACGCATGCTCACCTTCTGCTCAGCAGGCACCTGATCCTCATCCCACTTGTTCAGCTTGGCAAGAGCTGTAGCGATGCTTGCTGTGGGAACGTTAGCCTTGCACAATGGATAGACGTCTTCGAGATCGATGTAATCGGCACTTGAGTTGTCCTCAGCTTCCTCGTCATATTTTGTTGTGAATGAGCCAGTAGAAGAAACCTGTACCTGATATTTAGCGGCAACAGGAGCGTTCATTGTGGTGAACTGTGGCTGTGACCAAGTGAGCTCTACCGACTTCGACTTTTCGAGGTCTACGAGCGCGTCACCCACAGCGGGGTTATTGACCGTGAACTCTGTCGGTGTGAGGAGCTCAGGATTTGAGTCGCGGTCTGAATCGCATGATGTGAAAGCCACCATGGTGGCCACCATCATCATTGCGTATGAAAATATCTTTTTCATAAGTGTTTGTTTTATTATTAAGTTTGCAAGTGTTGAGCAACAAGCGGAAAACCATGTGTTGAGCCGCTTGTTACCCGTCACTATTTAAAAATTAATTTCCGTATCCAGGATTCTGATGACCCTTCAGGTTGGGGTTAGCGTTAACGTCGTCAGCGGGCAGCGGATACAGGCAACGATCCTTAGAGAAGTCTACGCCCTTCTCAGAACCACCCTTCCAGTCCCAGAGATACTCGTTAGAGTTGAACAGGCCGTAGCGGATAAGGTCGGTACGACGGAAGCCCTCGTAATAGAGCTCACGGGCACGCTCGTCGAGAATCTGGTTCAGGCTATACTGAGTCTGTGTTGTGGCGTGTGCACGGTTGCGCAAAGCGTTGATGTAGCCAGTACCTGTAGCTGTTGTGCTGCCACCGTTGAGACGTGCGTCAGCCTCGGCAGCGATGAGGTAAGCCTCACCTGCACGCATCAGGAAGAAGTCGGTATCGCAGAACTTGGCGTGGTGAGGAGTGCCTTTAGTGTAGGTGTTGCGGAACTTGCCTACTGAGTAGCCAGATGTAAACTCACTGGGCTTCTTCACAACGAGGTCACGCTCAGTAACGGTAACCTTGTTTGTGCCGTCATCGTTCTTTTCAACGAGAGTACCCTTACCGCAGAACAGCGCACGGTCGTCGCCAGCCTCTTTAGCAGTGTTCTTGCAGTTGTCGGGAGTGGGATCAGCGCTGGGGAAGAACTTCTTCACCAACTGAGAGCGTGAGCGGACACCTGCCCAGAACTCAGATGAGCCGTAGTCGCCGTCCTCGTTCATGTCGTTCTTCCATGTAGCAGCCATGACGAACAATGTGCAACCGTAAGCAGCTGATGTGACACCATCCTGCATAATAGAGAGGATTGACTCTGTAGCGGCACCTGTCTCACCGTTGTCACCCATGAAGAGCATCTGGTAAGGAGTGAAGCCACAAGAAGGATCGTAACCAGCCGACTGGTCGGTGAACAGCTTGTGAGGACCGTTGATTACCTTCTCGGCATATTCCTTGGCCTCAGCCCAATGAGCTGTGCCTGTGTAAACCTCTGCGTTCAGATACAGACGGGCGAGCAGCATGTTTGCTGCATCCTGGTCAGCGCGACCATATCCCTCCTGTGAGCTGTTGCGGGCGGCAGGAGCAGCAAGAGAGTTGTAGATCTCCTTAACCTCTGTCTCGATCCAAGTGTAGAGGTCTGCACGCTTAATCTGCTCAGGCGACTCGGCAGAGAGCTTCAAAGCGAAAGGAACGTTTCCGAACGCATCGAGCAGATAATAATAGTAGAGAGCGCGGAGGAAGCGAACCTCAGCCTCACGTTTCTCGTCAACACCTGCACACACGTCAAGATAGTGGTTGCAGTAGTTGATGCCTGCATAGAGACGATAGTAGAGACCTCTAATCATAGGATGTGAAGAGTCCCATGTAGCGTAGTTATACTCGGGGATACCAGGGTCACCCCATGCACAGATAGCCTCGTCGGTAGGAAGCTCCTGAGTGTTGAAAAGCTGGCGGATGAAACCTGTTGTACCGCCGTCAAGACCGTCGATATCGCAATCGCCGTCAGGACCAGTCTGACCGGCCAGCGCCATGTTGGCGTAGCACTTTGAGAAGAGTCCGGGCTCATCCACAGTCATGTTGGTTGATGGGTCGATAGGAGTAACATCAAGGTCGCCCACGCAGGATGTCATGCCCGCAGATGCGAGGATGATGGCTGCTGCCGGGATAATATTTTTGAAATATCTTAAGTTCATAATATGTTTACCTTTAAAATGTTGTAATTAGAAGTTGATGTTTACACCCAGAGTCATTGAGAAAGGACGCGGGTAGATTGAGTTGTCGATACCACCGAAGACCTCAGGATCCTGTCCAGAGTAGTTGGTGATAGTAGCCACATTGGTAGCTGTGAGATAAACTCGTCCGTTCAAGCCGTTGTAAGAACCGCCCTTGAAGAGGTTCTGGAACGAATAGCCGAGGGTAATGTTGTCGAGCTTCACGAACGAAGCATTCTCTACATAGTAGTCGGAGAGTACCCAAGAGTAAGTCTTCCAGTTGTTCTTGACAGCTGTAGGAGTGGTGTTCTGGAGGCAAGCGAATGAAGAGTCATAACGCTTAGCCACGTTGGCGTAATCTGCCTGACGGTCATTGTACACATAGTTGCCGAATGAGCCGCGGAGGTTGAAGCCGAGGTCCCAGTTCTTGTACTGGATGCGTGCGCTCAGACCAGCGAGGTAA
Organism: uncultured Prevotella sp.; assembly: GCA_900543975.1. Lineage (GTDB taxonomy): Bacteria > Bacteroidota > Bacteroidia > Bacteroidales > Bacteroidaceae > Prevotella. The sequence continues at coordinate 5,315 of UQTI01000035.1, forward strand.
GGAGCAGCGGGGCTCTTGTAGCAGTAGCGGTCCGCCTCAGAGATACTTCCATCATTGTTACGGTCAACGAACACGCCCTCAAGAGGCAGACCGTCGGCACCATAAACCTGCTGGTAAACATAGAATGAGTTTGCAGGTTTTCCAACGGTGTGAACCTGACACTGGTTACCTGTACCTGTATGGATGCCACCGGTCTTAACCATAGCAGCCTCACCTGTGAGCTCTGTAATCTCGTTCTTGTTGTAAGTGAAGTTGCCTGTCACCTCAACCTGCCAATCCTTTGTCTGAACAGGACGAACGGTCAGAGAAGCCTCGACACCCTTGTTCTCAAGAGTACCGATGTTCGACTTAACCTGGTTACGGAAGTTAGAACCTGCCGATACCGAAGCGTCGTTGATCAGGTCTGTGGTCTTGCGATAGTAGTAGTCGACGCTACCACGGATGCGGTCGCGCAGAATTGAGAAGTCGAGACCTGCATTGTATGTAGTGGTGGTCTCCCACTTCAGATCCTGGTTGTATGCATCAGGACGCGACAACACACCAGAGGGGTTAACGCCTACGAGCGGATAACGGCCGTTGGTAGTATTGATGTTCTCGTTGTAAGAAGCGAAGTAAGCATAGTTGTTGTTGATGTCCTGCTGGCCTGTCTTACCATAGCCGAGACGGAGCTTTAACTCGTCAAGCCAATGAACGTTCTTGAGGAACTTCTCCTCGTTAACCTTCCAACCGAAAGCGAAAGCGGGGAATGTTGCCCAGTGCTCCTTAAAACGTGAAGAACCGTCACGACGTATTGTTGCGGTGAGCATGTAGCGGTCGAAGGCAATGTAGTTCAAACGTCCGAAGAACGAAACGATATAATACTCCTGCTTCCACTCGCTCTTTTTATAAGAGTTGTAGTCCTTATCTGTGAGAGCAGCAATCTGGTCTGCCGACTTGCCCATCTCTGTGCGTGTGTCACGATAGAATTGATTTCCCCAATACTTAACGTGAGTCCACTCGTAACCGCCCATGACATCGAAGTGCTGTGTCTTGCTGAAATCCTTATAATACTGAGCGTATGTAGACAGCGCAAGGTTATACTTGTTCTCCTTTGTGAAGCCAGAGTTGCCCCAATAGAAGTTAGAGGGGCCCCAGTCGGCCATGTCGGTCTTCTGCTTACCGTTAGCCCAGTCGCCAGAAGCGTTGGCATGCAGACGCAAGTCCTCGAAGCCATGTACCTTATAGTCAACCTCAACGTTTCCGAGGAAGTCGTAAGAATTGGCGCGGTCGTTCTTCTCGTTAAGAAGAGCAACAGGGTTGTCTGGAGCGTTGCCGTTAGCGAATGTTGGATAAGTGTCCTTAGGCAGCGGACTCTTGTCATCTGTTACCTGTGTCCAAGCGGTGTAACCGTTATAGTTGGTGAAACGAGGGTCGTCAGAGCGAACGACCTGTGTGGGGTCCATACGGAGAGCCGCACCCACAGCGTCGTTGTTGGCGTAGCGTGTCTTGGCATACATGAACTTACCGTTGGCGTTAACCTTCAGGTGATCCTCGAAGAATGAGGGTGAGAGGTTCAAGCTTGCTGTGTAACGCTGATAGTTGCTGGTCTTGAGGATACCGTTCTGGTCAGTATAGCCAAGGCTTGCGCGGAAAGGCATGCCCTTAACGCCGCCAGTCACTGTTACGTTGTGGTCGGTACTTATAGCTGTGCGGTAGATCTCGTCCTGCCAGTCGGTGTTGGCTGTGCCAAGGAGCTTAGCAGCTTCGCTGTCAGCACCATAATAACTATTAATAAAGTCGCGGTATTCGTCGCCGTTAAGCACGTCAAATTTATTAGCGAGCATTGACATTGACACGTTACCAGAGTAGCTTACCTTAGGTGCTGCGTTGCCACGACCCTTCTTGGTGGTGATGATAATTACACCGTTAGAACCACGCGAACCGTAGATAGCGGTTGCCGAAGCGTCCTTCAAGACGGTGAAACTCTCGATATCGTTAGGGTTAACCATTGCGAGGGGGTTAGGAGCACCCTTCACACCTTGGTTATCCATGGCCATACCGTCGATCACGATCAACGGATCGTTGTTGGCGTTCAGTGAAGAACCGCCACGCACACGGATGGTAGCGCCACCGCCAGGGTTGCCGTTAGATGTTGTTACGTTCACACCGGCAATCTTACCCTGCATCAACTCCTGAGCTGAGCTCACGAGAGGACGGTTTTTCTCATCGGGCTTGATAGCGGTAACCGAACCAGTGAGGTCGTTCTTCTTGGCAACACCGTAGCCGATAACCACGACGTCGTTAAGAGTCTGCGACTCGTTCTTCAGCTGCACCAAAAGGTTGGGCTGTGCCTGGATCTTCACCGTCTCATATCCAACGTATGAGATTTCGAGTTCCGACTTTGCATCGGCAGCAATAGAGAAGTTACCGTCGAGGTCGGTGACAGCACCGTTCTTCTGGCCCACCACTCTTACAGTAGCGCCAAGAACTGGTTCGCCGGTCTCGTCTTTCACGTTACCCTTCACAGTGATCGACTGTGCAAAGGCTGAAGCCGACAGGAGTAGTCCAGCCGAGAGGGTGAACATTCTGAGAGCGTTTCCGAATTTAACCTGCTTCATCATTTTTTAGTATTGATATATAATAAATTGATATTTTGTCGCTTGCTTGTCTTTAAGCTTGCGCTTTATATTTCTTTGGTTTTTTGGTTTCGTGACCAGAGCTTGTTGTGACGAAAACTTGTTTCGAGAGTCAAGCCTTTGGCCTAAAAAAATGTCATCTGTTTCTTGCGGTCCGAAGACCATCCCGAAGGTTTTTGCGGTTCAGGAAATTGGTTGAACAAATGTCAGTCGGTTTTACCGTAGGTTTTACATTTTTTTGGATTTCTGCTGCAAAATTAAATGCATTTAGTGTTTCGTTATCATTTTTTTGAGTTAAATCAACCATTTTCTGTGCGCAAACGTTTGCACAAAACGTTTTGAAAAAGTGTTGCGCATGTATGTGTTATTTCAAAACTTTACAATACCTTTGCAGTAGACAAAACCACTCTTAATCCTTATGACTACAAAATGACTACAGAAAACCAGCCAACGACAATGAAAGACATAGCCGAGAAGTTCGGTGTGTCGATAGCCACAGTGTCACGGGCGCTGAGCGGAAGCAAGCGTGTCAGCGAAGAAAAACGCAACGCCATCTGCCGTTATGCTCGCGAGCACGACTTTTACCCAAACGACATTGCCAAATCGCTGCGCAACTCACGCCGCAAGCCCATCCGCATTATAGGTGTCATCGTGCCCGAGTTTACACACTACTATTTCTCATCGGTGCTCACAGGCATCGAGGAAGCGGCAACGGAACGCGACTACCGCATAATTGTTGCCACCAGCCGAGAGAGCTACGAACGCGAGGTGGCAGTATGTCAGATGTTTGAAGCGCACCAGGTGTGCGGTGTCATCGTGTCGCAAGCTAAAGACACGGTGAAATATGACCATTTCAAATCTCTGCTCTCAAAAGGCATTCCCATCGTCTTCTACGACCGTATATGCACAGGCGTTGATGCCAGCAGGGTGGTGGTTGACGACTATACAGGTGCTTTCATGGCTGTGCAGCACCTCATAGAGACGGGCTGCAAGCGCATAGCCTTCTACGGCATGGCGGTAAGCACCGAGATAGGCAAAAACCGCTACAACGGATGGCACGATGCGTTGCTCAAGGCAGGCATGCACCCCGACGACTCGTTCGTGCGCTTATGCGACAACCGCGAAGATGCCGAGAGAATAACACCCGAGATGCTTAACCGCACCGACCGTCCCGACGCTTTCTTCTGTGTGAACGACGACACAGCCATCGGCGTGATCTACACAGCCAAGCGCATGGGCTTGCGTGTGCCTGAAGACGTGTCGGTGTGTGGCTTCACCAACGGCCAGCGTGCCGTGGCGTGCGACCCGCAGCTCACAACAGTGGAGCAACGAGGCGTAACGGTAGGCCGCGAAGCCGCCAACATCCTTATCGACAAGGCCGAGGGCCTCATCCCCCCACAAAAGATAGAGAAGCGCGTGATCAGAACAAGGCTCGTGGTGAGAGGCAGCTCAAGGTAGATGGGAAGAGGGTAAGAAGAATACATGTAAGACACATAAGCCTTATAAGACCTGTAAGACACATAAGCCTCTTATAAGATCCATAAGCCACATAAGTCACATAAAACCTATTATAAGAAAGAAACAAAATCAACAAAACCAAATAACAATGAAACAGAAAAAAGATTTAAGCTTCTGGAAGCTTTGGAACCTAAGCTTCGGTTTTTTCGGTGTACAGATAGCCTACGCTCTTCAGAGCGCCAACATCTCGCGCATCTTTGCAACCTTGGGCGCTGACCCCCACTCGCTCAGCTATTTTTGGATTCTCCCACCCCTCATGGGAATTCTTGTTCAACCTATCGTAGGCACGCTGAGCGACCGCACATGGTGCCGCTTCGGCCGACGCATACCCTACCTCTTCATCGGCTCAGCCGTGGCTGTGGCTGTGATGTGCCTGTTGCCCAACGCCGGCTCCTTCGGCATGGCAGTAAGCACCGCCATGACGTTTGGACTCATCTCCCTCATGTTCCTCGACACCAGCATCAACATGGCGATGCAGCCGTTTAAGATGCTCGTGGGCGACATGGTGAACGAGAAGCAGAAGTCGCTGGCCTACAGCATACAGTCGTTTCTCTGCAACAGCGGTTCGCTCGTGGGCTATGTGTTTCCCTTCTTCTTCACAGCCCTCGGCATTGCCAACGAGGCGCCCAAGGGCGTAATCCCCGACTCTGTAATCTATTCATTCTATATAGGTGCCGCAATCCTCATTCTTTGTGTTGTCTACACCACCGTAAAGGTAAAGGAATGGGATCCGAAGGAATATGCCGAATATAACGAGGCCGACCCCGAAGCCTGCGAAGGCAGCGCCAACTGGATAGACCTTCTCAAGAAAGCGCCAGACATGTTCTGGAAGGTCGGACTGGTGCAGTTTTTCTGCTGGGCTGCTTTCATGTACATGTGGACCTACACCAACGGCACCATCGCCGACACCGTGTGGAACACCACCGACGTGGTGTCGAAGGGTTATCAGGAGGCTGGCAACTGGGTAGGCGTGCTCTTCTTCTGGCAGGCTATCGGTAGCGTGGTATGGGCAATGATTCTGCCGAAGATCAGCAACGAGAAGTTTGCTTACGCTCTGAGCCTCGTCATCGGTGCCGTCGGCTTCGCCATGGTTCCGTTCGTTACCGACAAGTATCTGCTTGTGTTGCCCTTCCTCCTCATCGGTTGTGCTTGGGCTGCCATGCTCTCCATGCCGTTTGCCTTCGTTACCAACGCTATTGAGGGTTATGGTCACAAGGGCGCTTACCTCGGACTGTTCAACGGCACCATCTGCATTCCGCAGATCATCGCTGCCTCCCTTGGTGGCATCATCCTCTCAATGGTTGGCTCACATCAGTATAACATGATGATTGTGGCCGCCGTGAGTCTTGCCATCGGTGCCGCTTGCGTTGGCTTGATAAAGAAAAAATAAGCAACGCAAACGAGATCAACGCACATGAGCAAAAAGCTCATAACATCTGAACGCTTAGAATAGCATCTGAACGCTTAGAATAGCATCTGAACGCTTAGAATAGCATCTGAACGCTTAAAACAACAAACAAGAACGATTGTCATCATATCGTCAAAACCGTTTAAGACCCGTTTAAGATTTGCTTAAACGGGTCTTTCCTTCTTAAAACATCTAAAACAAAAAACAAATTGCGCAAACACGATGTAAACGTTTGCCCAACAAAAAGCATATAAAACAACGGCTTGATATATGACAAGAAAATAATTATTAATAAATTTGCAAGCAAGAAAACAATTAAACCCTAACACGAAGAAACAAACTGCGAAGCAGCAAGCTAAAAAGCTTCTAACGACAAGCCCCAGAAGCTTCGAAACAGCAAGCAAAAGCTTCGAAACGACAAGCAAAGAAAGCTTCCATAAATATAAAGATCTATCTTTTTAAAAAAAATGGAGCAATCTTAAACGAAACAAGAATTCAACCAATCAACATCTCACATTATATATAATATAAGCAAAATAAAATGAAAATCGTTTTCAATATCCAATACAACACTCGTTTTGGCGAGTCGCTGCTCGTTCATGTGACCGACAGCAACACGGCAAAAGAGCGTGTGTACGGTATGAACACCGTTGACGGAAAAACCTGGACTTGCCAGATTGAAACCGCAAAGGATGAGCACCCCTCAGCGTTAAACTACCATTACAGTGTAGACAACGCTGGAAGGGAAGAGCGTCATGAGTGGAAAACCATCGCTCACCGTCTTGAACTTAACAACGCCAACACCTCTGAGATCACGGTCTATGACCATTGGTCAGACATTCCATACGACTCTTACTTATATAGCTCGGCATTCACCGACTGCGTGAACCGCCGTCCCGCTACCCCCATGGGCTCATGCGACTATCGTAAGACGCTCCGCCTCATTGTGCGTGCGCCGCAGATGCGCTGCGGCCAGCGACTGGCGGTTATAGGACGCGGCAAGGCTTTGGGCGAGTGGAAGCCCTCGAAGGCGCTGCTCATGTGTGAGCACAACTACAACGAGTGGGTCATCGACCTCAACGCCGACAGCTTCGGCAACGACCGTCTGGAACTTAAGTTTATTGCCTTTGGCGACAAGGGCGAGCAGATGTGGGAGACCGGACTGAACCGCACCATCGACCTGCCCGAGTTTAAGGACGGCCAGTGTGTTGTCATGCAGATGAGCCAGACATTCTTCGAGCTTAGCAACGACAAGCTTGCAGGCACGCTGATCCCAGTGTTCTCGCTGCGCTCTGAAGGAAGCTTCGGCATGGGCGACTTCGGCGACCTGAAGAAGATGATCGACTGGGTGGCAGAGACACACCAGCGCGTGCTACAGGTGCTCCCCATCAACGACAGCACATCAACGCACACATGGACCGACTCGTACCCATACTCTTGCATAAGCATCTTCGCCCTTCACCCACAATATGCCGACCTGCGCCAGCTGCCAGCCATCAAGGACAAGAAGAAGGCTGCCGAGTTTGCTGCCTTGCAGAAAGAGCTTAACGCCTTGACACAGATCGACTATGAGCGTGTGAACAACGCCAAGATCGAATATCTGCACATCGTGTTTGAGCAGGAAGGCAAGGAAGAGCTTAAGAGCGAGGCTTTCAAGGAGTTCTTTGCACGCACAGAGCATTGGCTCGTGCCCTACGCACAATATTGCTACCTTCGCGACAAGAACGGCACAGCCGTGTTCTCACAGTGGCCCGACCACAACCTGTGGAACGAGACCGACCGCAAGCCGCTCTCAACCTACGGCACCATGGCATGGCAGGAGGTAGAGTTTTTCTACTATGTACAGTTTATTCTCGACCGCCAGATGCGTGCCGCTCACGAGTATGCCGTGGCACGAGGCGTGGTGCTCAAGGGCGACATACCCATCGGCGTGAACCGCAACGGCTGCGACGTGTGGCATGAGCCTCATTATTTCGACCTCAACTCGCAGGCAGGCGCTCCGCCAGACGGATTCTCTGTGAACGGACAAAACTGGGGCTTCCCCACCTACAACTGGCAGCGCATGATCGAAGACGGATGCCTGTGGTGGAAACGCCGTTTCCAGAACATGTCGCAATATTTTGATGCTTACCGCATTGACCATGTGATCGGCTTCTTCCGCATCTGGTCTATACCTGTCGACTGCGTTCACGCCCTCACCGGACAGTTTGCGCCGTCGCTCGGCATGACACGCGACGAGATAGAGAGCTACGGTCTCCACTTCCAGGAAGACCTGTTCACCCGTCCGTTCATCTCACGCTGGATCGTGAACCGCGTGTTCGGCAAGCACGCCGACCATGTGATAGACAAGTTCCTGATCCACAGCCATGACGACATCTACGAGCTGAAAACCGAATACAACACGGAGCGCAAGATCGAGGCTGCCTTTGCCGGCAAGACCAGCGACGACGACATCTGGGTGCGCGACGGTCTCTACTCGCTTTGCAGCAACGTGCTCTTCGTGCGCGACAATAACGACAGCAACAAGTTCCATCCGCGCATCACAGCACAGCTAAACCTCATGTATGAGGCGCTCTACGACAGCGACAAGGCAAAGTTCAACGCTCTCTACAACGACTACTATTATCGCAGAAACAATAATTTCTGGTATAGCGAGGCCATGAAGAAGCTGCCCACCCTCGTACAGGCCACACGCATGCTCGTATGTGCTGAGGACCTCGGCATGGTGCCCGACTGCGTGGCATGGGTCATGGAGCAGCTGCGCATCCTCAGCCTTGAGCTGCAGTCGATGCCAAAGGACCCAACGGTTAAGTTCGGCCACCTCTCACGCAATCCCTACCGCTCTGTCTGCACGCTCTCCACACATGACATGCCGACGCTGCGCCAGTGGTGGGACGAAGACTGGGACCGCACGCAGGAGTTCTACTCTACCATGCTCTACCGCGGTGGCGCTGCACCTCATCCTCTGCCAGGATGGCTCGCCCGCGACATCGTGTCACGCCAGCTCACCTCGCCGTCAATGCTCTGCATCCTGTCGCTGCAAGACTGGTTCGCCATCGACGAGAAGCTTCGTCTGCCCGACGCCAACGCCGAGCGCATCAACATACCCGCCATTCCGAAACATTATTGGCGCTACCGCATGCATGTAAGCATTGAAGAGTTGATGGCAAACAAAGAGTATAACGACAACATCAAGGAGCTTATCGACGAGTGCGGACGCAGAGGCTGACAAGTGCCGAAAAGCGAAAACCATAGCAAGCTCGAAAAGCTTAAGCATCGGAAAACATGAGAAATCCGAAAGTTATTATAATATAAAGAAAAGAGGAATGGTTAAGGAGCCGTGAGTTACAAAAAAACTACCGACTCCTTAACTCCTGTTTTCAAAAGCCACCTAACAAAGAAGAATTAACCATAAAAAGCCAATGAATATTAACACAATCATCCTCTCATTCCTAACCGCCACAGCGGCACAGACCGTAAAGGCGCAGACCTTCAACGAGGTCTCTTATTCGCCCAAGGCCACAACCTTCAGCCTTGTTACATCACCAGAGGTAAAGAAGGTCAACGTATTGATTAGCGATGCCGACAACAACGAGGCACAGCTCGTTAAAAGCATGAAACGTGTGGGTGCAGGCAAATGGCAGCTCACCGTCAAGAACGACCTCAAAGGCAAGTATTATCTCTTCGGCGTGTATAACAACGCACAGCCCGACCTCACACCAGGCGTCTTTGCCAAGGCTGTAGGGGTGAACGGACAGCGCGGTGCCATTATAGACCTTAAGGACACCGACCCCGAAGGCTGGAGCGAGGACAAACGTCCTGAACTGAGAAACCCCGTAGACCTTGTTATCTACGAGATGCACCACCGCGACTTCTCAATAGACTATTCGTCGGGCATAAAGAACAAAGGAAAGTTCTTGGCGCTCACAGAACCCAAAGCCATTGATCACCTCAAGCGTCTGGGCGTGAACGCCATACATATCCTGCCGTCGTTCGACTATGCCAGCACGGACGAGTCGCGACCCGACAAGCCACAATATAACTGGGGCTACGACCCTCTCAACTATAACGTGCCCGAAGGCTCCTACTCTACCAACGCCGCCGACCCCAAGGCACGCATAAAGGAGTTTAAGCAAATGGTGCAGGCCCTCCACAAGGCCGGCATACGCGTTATCCTCGACGTGGTCTACAACCACACTTTCAGCATCGACGGCTCCAACTTCCAGAAGACATATCCCGGCTATTATTTCCGCCACCGTCCCGACGGCACCTACAGCGACGGCACAGCCTGCGGCAACGAGACAGCCTCGGAGAAACCGCTCATGCGCGAGTTTATGGTGGAGAGCGTGAAATATTGGGTTAACGAATATCACATCGACGGTTTCCGCTTCGACCTCATGGGCGTTCACGACATCGAGACGATGAACCTCATACGCGCCGAGCTCGACAAGATTGATCCCTCGATCTATGTTTACGGCGAGGGATGGAGCGCCGGCTCATGCGCCTACCCGCAGGAGAAGCTCGCCATGAAAGCCAACGCCCGTCAGCTTAACGGCATAGGTGCCTTCAGCGACGAGCTGCGCGACGCTCTGCGCGGCCCCTTCTCTGACGACAGAAAAGGTGGCTTCCTTATAGGCATGCCCAATTGCGAGGAGAGCATAAAGTTTGGCATCGCGGGAGCAATAGACCACCCGCAGGTAGACATGACAAAGGTAAACTACTCTAAGACGGCATGGACAAACGAGCCGTCACAGATGATTGCCTACGTCAGCTGCCATGACGACTTGTGCCTGACCGACCGTCTGCGTGCAACCGTACCCAACATCAGCGACGACGAGCTTATACGCCTCGACCTGCTGGCACAGACAGCGGTGCTCACATCTCAGGGTGTGCCCTTCCTGCTCAGCGGCGAGGAGATGCTGCGCGACAAGAAGGGTGAGCACAACTCGTACAGGTCGCCCGACTCGATAAACCGCTTCGACTGGAACAACCTCAAGCGCTATCCGCAGGTCTTCGACTATTACAGCAAGCTCATCGCTCTGCGCAAAGCTCACCCCGCCTTCCGCATGGGCAAAGCCGAGGAGGTGAAGAAGAACCTCGTGTTCCTTGACGCTCCCGAGGGTGTGGTGGCGTTTCAGCTCAAGAACAACGCCGGCGGCGACTCATGGAAAGACATTATCGTGGTGCTCAACGCCAACAAGACAGAGAGAGCTATCAACGTGCCCGAAGGACTGTACACCAAGGTGCTCGCCAACGGCAAGGTTGACGAGAACGGACTGGGCATCTTGAACGGCAGCAGCGTCACAGTAGCTCCACAGTCGGCTCTCATCATGCACAACTAAACAATAATCTTTTACAACAGAAACGACAAAATTTATTGACACATGAAAAAATTATTGACCGCTCTGCTTTTAGGAGGAACACTCGCTATGAACGCAGCACAGAAAATTGACCGCATAGAACCCACCAACTGGTATGTGGGAATGAAGAACCCGTCGGTTCAGCTGATGGTGTATGGCAAGGACATCCGCTCGGCCGAGGTGTCGACCAACTATCCCGGCGTGAAGATCGACTCGCTCGTGCGTCTCGACAGTCCCAACTATCTGCTCGTCTACATGAACATCAAGGACGCGCAGCCCGGCACCATGAAGATCTGCTTCAAGACGGGCAAGAACAAGACCAACGTCAACTATGAGCTGAAGGCTCGCGACATGAAGGGCGAAGACCGTCAGGGCTTCACCAACGCCGACGTGCTCTACATGCTCATGCCCGACCGCTTCGCATCGAGCGGCAAGAACCTTGAGGTCAAGGGCCTCAACGCCTATAAGGTGGACCGCTCGCAGCCCTCGCTGCGTCACGGCGGCGACCTTGAGGGCTTGCGCCAGCACCTCGACTATTTCACTGAGCTCGGCGTGACAGCTCTCTGGTTCACGCCCGTGCTGGAGAACAACTCGCCCGACCACGGCAAGAGCAGCTCATATCATGGCTACGCCACAACCGACTATTATCGTGTGGACCCGCGCTTCGGATCAAACGCCGACTACCGCCGTCTGGTCGACGAGGCTCACCAGAAAGGTCTCAAGGTGGTCATGGACATGATCTTCAACCACTGTGGCTTTGAGCACCCCTGGGTCAAGGACCTGCCATCGAAAGACTGGCTCAACACGCCCGAATGGCTCTACCCCGAGAACCAGAAATACACGGTCAAGACACAGACCATGGACGGCGAGCAGACAACCAACACCAAGTATCTGCAAACAAGCTACAAGCTCACACCTGTGCTCGACCCATACGCATCGAAGGTTGACCTCCACGAGACCGTGGACGGTTGGTTCGTACCGACCATGCCTGACCTCAACCAGCGCAACGAGCATCTCATGACCTACCTCATACAGAACTCGGAGTGGTGGATAGAGACCGTGGGCATCGACGGCATCAGAATGGACACCTACCCCTATGCCGACCGCAAGGGCATGGCTCGCTGGATGGAGGTGCTCAACAAGGAATATCCCAACTTCAACACCGTGGGCGAGACATGGGTAACAGAGCCTGCTTACACCGCAGCATGGCAGAAAGACTCGCCTCTGCAGAAGGAGAACTCTAACCTCAAAACCGTCATGGACTTCGCCTTCTTCGACCGCGTAAACCAAGCCAAAAACGAGGAGACCGACGCATGGTGGAACGGCTTTAACCGCATCTACAATTCGCTCTGCTACGACTACCTCTATAAGGACCCGAGCCACGTCATGGCGTTCATCGAGAACCACGACACCGACCGTTTCCTCGGCGAGACACAAGACACGCTCGCCCTGAAGCAGGCTCTCGCCCTGCTGCTCACCGTGAACCGCATTCCGCAGCTCTATTATGGCACCGAGGTGCTGATGAACGGCACAAAGCAGGTGACCGACGGCAACGTGCGCAAAGACTTCCCCGGCGGCTTCCCCGGCGACACCCACAGCTGCTTCACAACAGAGGGACGCACCAAGGCAGAGAACGACATGTTCCGCTGGACCGCCCGTCTGCTCCACTGGCGTCAGGGCAACGAGGTCATAACAAAGGGCAAGCAGACTCAGTTCATTCCGCAGAACGGCGTCTACGTTGTGGCACGCTCTTACAACGGCAAGAATGTCATGACCGTCATCAACGGCACATCCAAGGCTGCCACCATGAAGGCTGAACGTTATGCCGAGATAATCGGCGACGCACAAGAGGCTACCAACATCCTCACCGGTCACAAGATAAACATCAGCAAAGATGTAAAGCTTGCCCCAAGAGGTGTCATGGTGCTCGAATTTTAAAGACCACAAATAAACCAAATTACAGTTTCGCATGCTCCGGCATGCGAAACTTAACTAAAAAACATCACTAAATGCTACTTTCAAATTTTACACACACACTGCAGAATCTGTCTACCTGCATATGCCGTAAGGGCAGAAGCCATGTGGCAAAGACCGCACTGGCTCTATCGGCGCTCACCATGCTCGCTCCAGCCAACGCCAGCGCACAGGGATGGCCCGCAAACTTCAAGGGCGTAATGCTCCAGGGGTTCTATTGGAACAGTTATTCGGACACCAACTGGTCAGTGCTGGAGAAACAGGCCGACGAGCTGTCTGAGTATTTTAAGCTTATATGGATACCGCAGAGCGGCTACTGTGGAGGTGGTCAGTCGATGGGCTACAACGACCTCTACTGGTTCAACAACTATAACAGCTCGTTCGGAACAGAGGCTCAGCTCCGCTCCATGATCAAGACGTTCAAGGCTAAAGGGCTCGGAACCATTGCCGACGTGGTGATCAACCACCGCGGAACACTCACCAACTGGGTCGACTTCCCCGTAGAGACCTACAACGGACAGACCTATAAGATGGAGTCGACCGACATCTGTGCCGACGACGATGGCGGCAAATGCAAGGCATGGGCCGACAAGAACGGCTACAAACTCAGCTCCAACAACGACACGGGCGAAAGCTGGGACGGCATGCGCGACCTCGACCACAACTCGTCAAACGTGCAGACCATCGTCAAGGCTTATCTCAACTTCCTGCTCAACGACCTTGGCTATGCCGGCTTCCGCTACGACATGGTGAAAGGCTACGACGGCAAGTTTACAGGCATATACAACAACGCCGCAAAGCCCACCTACTCGGTAGGCGAATATTGGGACGGCAACGCCAACACGGTGAAAAACTGGATGAACAAGACGAAGGTGGGCAACAGCATCATGTCAGGCGCTTTCGACTTCACCTTCCGCTATTCTTGCCGAGACGCTGCTAACGGCCAGAACTGGTCGAAGCTCGCCAACGGCGGCATCAACACCGACGACGCATACAAGCGCTATGCCGTGACCTTCGTTGAGAACCACGACGTAGAGTATCGCTCAGAATCAGAGCCTCAGGACCCCATCAAGCGCGACACCGTGGCGGTGAACGCCTTCATGCTCGCCATGCCCGGCACACCTTGCGTCTTCCTGAAACACTGGCAAGACTGCAAGAACGACATCAAGAACATGATCTTGCTGCGCAACCTCGTGGGCATAAGCAATACCAGCTCTTGGACAAAGAAATCAAGCAACAACAACATCTACGTCGTTGAGACAACAGGCGACAACGGCAAGCTCCTGGCTGCCGTGGGCAAGCTTGCCAACAAATACACCCTTGCGGGCTACGCTCTCGCTGCCGAAGGTCACCACTGGCGCTACCTCCTCCCCGCAAGCAGTGAGATGGCATGGCCCTCGCTGCCCTCAGGCACCTACTATGACGAGTCGCTGCGCACAACCCTCCGCGCCATCTCTACCAACAGCTCGGCAAAACTTGTCTACACCACCGACGGCACAGAACCTACCGCCACTAACGGCAAGCAGGTGAGCAACGGCGCAATAGTGAAGATTCCCGAAGGCATCATCACGTTCAAGGTGGGTCTGCTCTCAAACGGCAAGGTTACAGGCGTGCAGACACGCTCTTACAACCACGCCAAATTTAACGCCTACGACATCAAGGTCTATTTGAATGTAGACAAGGTGGGCTGGACAAAGATTAACCGTTGGTCATGGGGTGGCGACGGTAGCCACGCCTCCGTTAAGGCATGGCCCGGCGATCCAATGACAACCACCACGACCATCGCAGGAAAGAAGTGGTATGAGTATGCCACAAGCATCAACACCTCAACCGACGAGGTGAGCTTCGTGTTCAGCACAGGCACTGGCGATCCCCAGACCGTGGACGTGCCACAAGTAAAGCACACCACATATCTGGAGGTTCAGAACGAGAAGAGCGGCGACAAATATATGGTTAAGGACGTGACCGAGCAGATAACATCGGGGGTTAACGCCATCGTTGCCGACAACGCCGCAGCCACCGCACCTACACACGTTGTTGCCCTCGACGGCCGCACCGTGCGCACCTTCAGCAAGCATGTATCTACCGAGGAGGCCACATCAGTTCTTCCCGCCGGTCTTTACATCGTGAACGGCAAGAAGGTTGTTGTAGAATAATCTATCAGCCATAACAGGCTGTCAAGCCTCAACAGCTTGTCAAGCCTCAACAGCTTATCAAGCCTCAACAGCTTCTCAGCCTCAACAGCTTGTCAAGCCTCAACAGGTTCACAAACAAGAGTTTTGAATAACACATCATCATACGTTAAAACAATTCGGCCCGTTTCGAGAAGTGATTCTGGAAACGGGCATTTTTTGTCGCAAATCAGCGGCAACAACCTTAGTTTTTGTCGCAAATCAGTGGCAACAAGCCCTCATTTTTGTTGCAAATCAGTGGCAACAAGCCCTCATTTTTGTCGCAAATCAGCGGCAACAAGCCTCATTTTTGTCGCAAATCAGCGGCAACAAGCCTTATCATTAGCTTATCGTAAAACAAAGTTCGTGTAAAAAAGTGTAGACAAGCGCCAAAAGATCGTGTAAAAAAGTGTGGCAAAAGTTTGAAAGTTCGTGTAAAAAAGTGTATCTTCGCGGTTAAAAGTGAGCGATATTCGCTGTTTCACAGCAAGTTAAACTATAAAACCCCACAAGATGAAGCGAACAATAATATCACAACTAAAAAAATGGAAGGAGAACCCTTTCCGCAAACCTCTCATTCTTACAGGAGCACGACAGGTAGGAAAGACATATATCTTGAAAGAATTTGGAGCGCAAGAATATGAAAACGTGGCATACATCAACTGCGACGGCAACTCAGAGATTGCTGACATCTTTGCCGACGACTACGACATGCGACGCGTGCTCATGGTCATTGGAGCCATAAGCAAACAACCCATCATGGCAGGCAAAACGCTTATTATCCTTGATGAGATACAAGAGCTGCGCAAGGGCATAACGTCATTAAAATATTTCTGTGAGAATGCGCCCGAATATCACGTTGCAGTGGCGGGCTCTCTCCTTGGCGTCGCCATGCACCAAGGCGAGTCAGCACCTGTGGGCAAAGTTGACATTCTGCGCCTGTTCCCCATGACGTTTGAAGAATTTCTCATGGCAAAAGGCGACGACCAACTGCTACAGATTTTAAGGAGCAAAGATTGGAAAACCATAACAATGCTACATGAGAGCCTCACAAAAGCGTTAAGAGAATATTACTTCGTTGGAGGCATGCCTGAAGCCGTTAAGACCTATCTCGCCACCAACGATGCCAACGCTGTGCGCACGGTGCAAGACAACATTCTCTTTGTCTACCGCAGCGACATGTCGAAGCATGTTAGCCCCAACGAGGCAACCCGCATAAGCATGGTGTGGCAGTCGGTGCCGTCGCAGCTTGCAAAAGAAAACAAAAAGTTTATATATGGTGCGGTGAGAGAAGGGGCACGCGCCAAAGATTTTGAAATGGCCATACAGTGGCTCGTTGATGCCGGACTGGTATATCGCATTTCAAGGGTAAGAGATGTAGGCATGCCTCTCAAGTTTTACGAAGACTTGACGGCGTTCAAACTGTTTCTTCTCGATGTCGGTTTGTTGGGCGCTCTGAGCGAGATGGAACCGTCGCAGATGCTTATCTCAAACAAGGCGATGACAGAGAGCATGGGGGCCTTCACCGAAAACTACGTCCTGTGTCAGCTCATGAGCATGGAGAACATGCATGTCTATTATTTCAGCAGAGACGACTCGCGTTTGGAGATCGATTTCCTCACGCAGCACCACGGCACCATAACGCCCGTTGAGGTGAAAGCTGAGGAAAACCTTCGCTCCAAGTCGCTCCGCACTTTCGTTGAAGCACATAACGGCATGAAAGGTCTTCGCTTCTCCATGTCACCATATAAAGACCAAGAATGGATGACCAATGTTCCTCTCTATGCCGCAGGGGTGGAATGATGATTATTTGCTGGAAAACCGAGGAAAGACAGGATTAAATGTGTAATTTTGCAGAACGCAACGAATAATGCTCTGCAAAAGAACTTTGAGATAAAAATAACAATGAGATATGTAGATGTCATCTTGCCGCTGCCGCTCGACGGACTGTTCACCTACACCTTGCCCGACGCTTTGGAGGACAAGGTGCAGGCGGGCATGCGCGTGCTCGTGCCGTTAGGAAGGTCGAAGACATACACCGCCATGGTGCTGCGACTGCACGACCAGGAGCCGGCGTTCAAGACCCGTGAGGTGCTGCAGGTGCTCGACACACAACCCATGCTGCTCGCGGAGCAGATGCGTCTGTGGCAGTGGGTTGCCGACTATTATATGTCGCCTTTAGGCGATGTGTTCAAGACGGCGCTGCCACCAGGACTGAAGTCGGAGGATGGCTACCGCCCACGCAAGGAGACGTATGTTGCGCTGGGCGAGAACTATCGCTCGGAACAGGCGCTCCACATTGCGCTCTCCATGCTGCGCAAGGGCTTGAAGCAGCACCAGACGTTCATAACCTATCTCTCGCTGAGCCATTGGGACACCATTGAAGGCACAGCGACGGCGGAGCCTGTGGTGGAGATAACGAAGGAGGAGCTCATGAACGAGAGCCACTGCTCGGCGGCGGTGCTCAAGGCGCTGCTCGACCGCAAGCTGCTCTACACCTACGAGCGCGAGGTCGGCCGGCTGAACGATGGTGGCGAGGAGCACCGCGAGAACATAAAACGCCTCAACGACGCACAAGAAGATGCCTACAACAAGATTGTGGTGCAGATGATGCGCAAGAACGTGGTGTTGCTGCACGGCGTGACATCGAGCGGAAAGACAGAGATCTACATTCACCTCATAGACAAGGCGTTGAACGAGGGCAAGCAGGTGCTCTACCTGCTGCCCGAGATTGCGCTCACGGTGCAGACGACGACGCGCCTGAGGCATGTGTTTGGCGACCGTCTGGGCATCTACCACTCAAAATATTCGGATGCCGAGCGTGTGGAGATATGGAAGAAGCAGCTCTCTGACACGCCCTATGACATAATTCTCGGTGCCCGCTCGGCTGTGTGGCTGCCGTTCCAACGGTTAGGACTGGTGATCATTGACGAGGAGCACGAGTCGTCGTTCAAGCAGCAGGACCCTGCCCCACGCTACCACGCACGGTCGGCTGCCATTGTGCTGGCTTCGATGTATGGGGCGAAGACGCTGCTCGGCACCGCCACACCATCGGCGGAGAGCTACTATAACGCAACCACGGGCAAGTATGGCTTGGTTAAGCTCACCACACGCTACAAGGGCATTGAGCTGCCAGAGATAAGGGTGGTGAACGTGAAGGATCTGCGCCACCGCAAGATCATGCGCGGGCCGTTCTCGCCCGACCTGTTGGCTGCCATGCGACAGGCGCTGGACGAGAAGAAACAGGTCATCTTGTTCCAAAACCGAAGGGGCTTTGCGCCGATGGTAGAGTGTAACGTGTGCGGATGGGTGCCTAAATGTAAAAACTGTGACGTCAGCCTGACGCTGCACAAGAACACGAACCTGATGACCTGCCACTATTGTGGCTACACTTACGCCGTGCCAAAGATGTGTCCCAACTGTGAGAGCACGGATCTGAGAAGCCGCGGCTTCGGAACGGAGAAGATTGAAGACCTGATAAGCGAACTGTTTCCTGAGGCACGCGTGGCACGAATGGACCTCGACACCACCCGCACGCGCAACGCCTACGAACGACTGATAGGCGAGTTTTCGGCAGGAAAGACCGACATTCTTATCGGCACGCAGATGATAAGCAAGGGGCTCGACTTTGACAACGTGAGCGTGGTGGGCATACTGGATGCCGACTCAATGCTCAACTATCCCGACTTCCGTGCCTATGAGCACGCCTTCATGATGATGGCTCAGGTGAGCGGACGAGCAGGACGCAAGGGGCAGCGCGGACTGGTGCTCTTGCAGACGAAGAACGCTGATCTGCCGGTCATTGACCAGGTGGTGAGAAACGACTATGAGGGTTTCTTACAGGCGCTGATGGAGGAGCGCCAGCTCTTCCACTATCCCCCGTTCTACCATCTCGTCTATGTGTTCATGAAGCATCGCGACGACCACACGGTAGAGTCGGCATCAATAGAGCTGGCAGGCCGTCTGCGATCCTTCCTCGGCACACGCATTCTCGGTCCCGACAAACCCGCCGTGGCTCGCGTGAAGGAGCTGAACATTCGCAAGATCGTGATAAAACTGGAGAACCAGATAGACCTCGCAAAGGTGCGCCTGTGCCTGAAACAGCAACAGGCAGAGCTGATGAAAGACAAGCGCTATGGTGCCTTGCAGGTCTACTATGATGTGGACCCGCTATAAGAAAGGGAGGGATGTTGCCCAGACAGCAACATCCCTCCCTTTCATTATTTCTATTTCCACACAGGCACAACGTCTATACTCAAGCCATCGTGGTCTATGGTGCGCTGTTGGTTGTAAGTCACAATTGTGCAGTTCTTACAACCCGTATAACTGGACGCTGCCACAAGACCCTCAACTTCACGACTGAGGTTGTTGTCGTCAAGTTGCCAGCAAACCTGTATGAGTTGCTCAACATGATCGGCCTTCACAACAACAAAATCACATTCTACCGTCTCGTTAAAATAGAACACCTGGTCTTCCTCTCCAAGGTCGCGCTCCAACGTCATGTAGACAATGTTTTCAAGCGCCTTGCCCTCATCATCGCTTTGCGGTAAGAGAATGGCGTTGCGCATGGCAAAGTCGGCAATGTAATATTTTGCAGGCGAGAGGTTCTGCTTCACTATCGATTGTGTGTACTTGGGCACCTTACGCAGCAAGAAGATGTTGCAGGCATAGTCGAGCCATTGATACAAAGAGTCTTTAGAGACACGCATGCCTTGCGATTTCAGTTCATTGTAAATATTGTTCACGCTTGTGGGCTTCGTGATGTTGTTCATGACGCGCTTCAAGAAATAGCGCACCACAGATGGCGAAGCCGAGATGCCATAATGTTCTATCATATCGCGGAACAACATGGTGTTGAAGTAAGACTGAAGAATCTTTATCTTTTCTGTTGCCACATCAGCAAGCACAACCTGCGGGAAGCCGCCCTCCTTACAATAATGCTTAAACTCGCTTGCCAGCACAGCAGCCCCATCCTCCGTAAACCGGTTTGCCTTAACATCCTTAAAATCAAGATATTCGTCAAAGCTAAGAGGATACTCACGATATTCGTCTGGCCAACCACGAAGAGCCGACGCCATTTCGCCAGACAGCATCTTTGCCGTGCTGCCTGTTATGTAGATGTGTTTGCAATAGTTCTTGAAAACACGCAGCACGAAGAGTTCCCAGCCCTCTATGAGCTGTATCTCGTCAAAAAACATATAGACATCCTTTAACGGTTGGGTCGGGTACATCTCGCGATATGCTTGAAGAATTTCATCAAAGTCGGCTGTCTGCATTGAAACAAAGCGTTCATCGTCGAACCCGATATATAATATTTGCTCTGGTCGAACACCGCTTTGGAGCAAACGGTTAACGGTGAGAGAAAGAAGTGACGACTTGCCGCAACGACGTATGCCGGTCACGGTGACGATGCAATCTTTGTTTATAGGCAGATGCTGCTTTCTGTCTTTTAAGCGTAACGGCAACTCCTCCTGATGAAGAGCTATAACCGATTGAAAAATGCTGCGTAGTTGCATATTGCTCGTTGTTTGATTCAACTGCAAAGATAATACATTTCCTTCTGAAAAGGAAAGAAATCAGAAAAAGTTTCCTTCTGAAAAGGAAAGATTTTGGAAAAGTTTCCTTTTCAGAAGGAAAGGCTGCTATTCTGTTGGGTTGTTCATGTCCTCAAGCAAACCCATATCCTCAAGCCGCTGCTTCAGTTTGCCAAGCAACGACTTGCCCCATGTGGGGCGTTGGCGGTCCGCCACGTCGTCGTTTGAGGTTGAAGATTGTGCAGCGCTTGATGGTTCATTGTCATGGGATGATGCTCCATGGGCTGAACCGTCGGCAGATGCAGCATAAGCAGAGCCGTCGGTTTGTTCTGTGTTGGTTGAGGGGTAGTTTTCAGAAACATTGGTTTCATCGGAAGGAGCTGTCGATGAAGAGCTGTCATGAGCTTCGCCTTCCTTATTATATGTGTTCGCCTTATCGTTTTTGTCTTCCTTATCTTCTTCGTCCACATTATTATATATGTCGTCTGAGGCGGTAGCTGCTGACGAAGAACTAAAACTGTTTGGTTCTGTCGTTGCTTCATGTCCGGCAACGGGCTGCTCACCAACAGATTGCTCGGCATCGGGCTGCTCACCAACGGGCTGTTTGGCTTGCGAAAGAAACATCCAGTTGTTCTTCTTCAACGGCTTATAGAGCTTTGCAATGAGGGCGCTGTAATATTCCTCCTCATGCGACCGGCTCTCTTCATTATAGAGTTTTGAGCCAAAGCCGTCGTCGAAACCCGTGGCGAGAATGGTGACCTTGGCATCGTCTTCGAGCGTGTTGTCTTCTGACACGCCCCAGATGACATCAATGTCAGGGTTGAGGGCATCCATGAACGCATCGATCTCGTTCATCTCGTTAACATGAAGCGGCGATTTCTCGCTGGTGTAGATGTTGAACAAAATGCGCTTGGCCTTGCTTATGTCGTTGCCATAGAGCAGCGGCGAGTCGAGAGCGTCGACGATGGCTTTCTCCACACGGCGCTCGCCGCTTGCACGCCCCATGGCCATGATGGCACCGCCACCGCTGCGCATGGTCGACTCCACGTCCTTGAAGTCGAGGTTGATGTCACCCTCAATGGTTATCAGCTCCGAAATGCTCTTCGTGGCATTGCACAATATCTGGTCGGCACGGCGGAACGACTCCTTGACCGTGATGTCAGAGTCGGCATAGATGTCGCAGATGCGCTCATTGTTCACAATAAGAATGGCGTCAACGTTCTTGCGCATCTCCTCCACGCCCTTCAGCGCCTTCACAATTTTCCGTTTCTTCTCAAAGTAGAACGGTATGGTGACGATGCCGATGGTGAGCAACCCCATGCTCTTAGCCACGCCAGCCACCACGGGCGCAGCACCCGTGCCTGTGCCGCCACCCATGCCCGCCGTGACAAACACCATCTGTGTGCCGTCGGTGAAGAGTTGCTTGATCTCTTCAAGATGGCTCTGGGCCGCCTTGCGTCCCTCCTCAGGATTGCCTCCTGCACCAAGGCTGCCGATGGGCAGCTTCACAGGGATGGGCGACCTTGAGAGC
This sequence comes from uncultured Prevotella sp., assembly GCA_900543975.1. Taxonomy (GTDB): domain Bacteria; phylum Bacteroidota; class Bacteroidia; order Bacteroidales; family Bacteroidaceae; genus Prevotella. Next base: position 27,426 of record UQTI01000035.1, read on the forward strand.
GACTTGCTGTCGGTGTTGCACACGGCAAAGTTGACGTCGACGATGCCCTCGTCATACATGTTGCGCACAGCGTTGCAGCCGCCACCACCCACACCGACAACCTTAATCAGTCCGTGGGTCTTGTCTTCCACGGGACCAAAGTCGATGGCGGGCCTGTGTACAGGCTGCCCGGCAGAGGACTTGTGCGTGATTTCTGCGGCGGGCTGTTCTTTGTCGGCGGCAAAAGAGATGGGGGCGTTGCCGTCTTGAGTATCGAAAACGTTTATCATATCTTCCATTTTTTCTTTAGCTGAGGGGTCACTTGTCTTATAAGCTTGCTTTATAAGCTTGTCTTATAAGCTTGCTTTATATGCCTGTTTTATAAGCTTGTCTTATAAGCTTGCTTTATATGCCTGTTTTATAAGCCTGTCTTATAAGCTTGCTTGAACGCTTCGCTTGGGTGCAGCTTAGGTGCAGCTTATCTTAAAACAATGCAAAGATAACAATGTGTTTCCAAACGACCAACTTTTCGCAAGCCTTGCAGAAAAGAGCGAAAAACGTGTCTTCGTTTTGTCGGTTGAAACAATTGTCTTACTTTTGCAAACAGATTTTACGCGATGGCAGAAGAAAGCACAGACATGAAGCAGATGGCAGCAACGGTTCGCCAATTGGTGAGCCAGATGATTGCTAACGGACGCGCCGACTTGGCGCTTCAAGCCATCGGCATGTCCAACCTCGAACTGCTTCGGCTGGAAGCGGCACGGGCACAGCTTAGCCGACTGCTCATAACATCCGATTACCGTTTTCTGCTCCCCGACTATGGCAACAAGGAGGTCGAGATGTCACCCATACACAAAGCTCTCTATCTGCTGTTTCTTAATCATCCCGACGGCATAGAGTCGAAGCACCTGTCAGATCATCGTGACGAGCTGCTCTCAATATACATGCGCGTGTCGTCATGGCTCGACATCGACAAGGTGCACGATGTGGTTGACCGACTGGTTGACCCGCTCGACAACGCCTTCAACGAGAAATGTTCACGCATAAAAGCAGCCTTCGCAGCCATCATGGACGACTATTCGGCTGCCTATTATGCCATCTCTGGCCATAAGCTGCGACACATCTCGGCCTCATCGAGGGTGTGGTATGAACGCAAGAAGATCATAACGCTGCCTCGCGAGCTGGTGGTGTGGGAAGAGAAGCGGTGATGCGCCAACGGCACGAAAGAAAGAATAAGTGACGCCAAAAAAACAACTTGGTACGATTTGAGAGAAATACATATCCTATAAAGATGGTATCTGCTTTATCTTTTTGGCTCTTTTCCTCCCTCTCATCGGTCGTGTAGCCCGCTACACTCCCTCTTCGAGTGAGAAAAATAGCTCAAAAATATAAAGCTCAAATCATACCAATTTATTTTTTTACCGTCACTAAAAAGCTGACTATTTGTTTTTCTGATATTTTTTTGTATTTTTGTAAAAAGAAAACCATTATGGAAGCAACATATCTCGATTACATCGTGCGCCTCACCCTCGCCCTTGTGCTTGGAGGCGCCATAGGCATAGAGCGTGAATACAGAGCCAAGGAGGCAGGCTTTCGCACCCACTTTCTTGTGGCCTTGGGCAGCGCGTTGTTTTGCGTCGTCTCACAGTTTGGCTTTGGCATAGACCTCAAAGACTCGTCGCGTGTGGCAGCGCAGGTGGTGTCGGGAATAGGCTTCCTTGGAGCAGGCACCATCATCTTCCAGAAGAACGTGGTGCGCGGACTGACCACGGCGGCTGGCCTATGGGTCACGGCAGCCATTGGCCTGGCTTGCGGCACCGGCATGTTCGTGGCTGCAACCATTGCCACCGTCATGGTGCTTCTCGGCCTTGAGGTCATCAACGCCATCATCCCACAGCTGGGCATGTCGACCGTGGAGCTCTCGTTCTCTGCCCCGTCGACAGAGAGCGTGCGCGAGTTTATTGCCCACATGAGACACGACGGCATGGACGTGCAGTTGTATGAGCTCAAGGAACGCCGCACATCAAAGGGCGAGTTTTTTGAGGTCAACATTCAGCTTAAGGTGAAGCGCGGCACCACCGACAACCTACGCGTCATCGACTATATGGACCAGTTCACCGACGTGCGCATATCGGCGGTGGAGGGATAGAAAAGATAGATAGATCGAAAAATAGAAAGAAAAGAAAGAAAGAAAGGAAAGGAAAAGAAGGAAGGAAAAAAGAAAGTAAAAAGAAGGAGAGGAAAGAAATAAAAACAAACAAGCCAAAGGGTGTGGCAAGAGGTGCCGACCCTTTGGCTTGGTGCGTTATGGACAGTTTTTAAACGAAGCGCTGTCTTTAAACAACGACGCTTAAAACGATGCGCCTTATCCGTAGATAATGTTGCCGTTCTCGTCGCGGTTCTCGTCGACGAACGACTTGTTATATTGCGTCATTCCGCGGAGCGACATACCCATGTTAGAGAAGCCGCCGTCGTGGAAGAGGGTCTGCATGGTGACCTTGCGGGTGAGGTCGGAGAACATCACGACGCAATAGTCGGCACACTCGTCGGCAGAAGCGTTGCCTAAGGGCGACATGCGGTCAGAGAAGTCGTAGAGACCGTCGAAGCCCTTGATGCCGCTGCCTGCGGTGGTGAATGTGGGCGACTGAGAGATGGTGTTTATGCGCACGCCCTTCTCGCGGCCGTAGATATAGCCGAAGCTGCGGGCAATCGACTCGAGCAGCGACTTGGCGTCTGCCATGTCGTTGTAGCCGAAGAATGTGCGGTGTGATGCCACATAGGTGAGAGCCAGCACCGAGGCGCCCTCGTTCAGGGCGTCGAGCTTCTTTGCCACCTGAAGCATCTTATGGAACGAGATGGCCGAGATGTCGAGCGTCTTGTCCAAGAAACCGTAGTCGAGGTCATCGTATGTGCGTTTCTTACGCATGTTCATGCTCATGGCGCATGAGTGGAGCACGAAGTCGATCTTTCCACCCAGAGCCTCCTGTGCCTGAACAAACAGGTTGTTGAGATCCTCCACCGATGTCGCATCAGCAGGGATGACGGTAGCGCCGGTCTTCTTTGCCAGCTCGTCGATGGTACCCATGCGACAAGCCACAGCCGTGTTTGTCAACACAATCTGTGCACCTTCCTCAACGGCACGTTCTGCCACTTTCCATGCTATGGATGCGTCGTTCAATGCGCCGAAGATTATACCGCGCTTTCCTTTCAATAAATTAAAAGACATAAATTTTCTTTCTTGTGATTATTAATTGAGCCTGCGTTTTTAGGCAGCGACTCAGTAAATTTATTATTTCTGCATGCAAAGGTACAAATTTTTGCACACTTACGGGCATAAATGTGCAAAAACATAGTCCTTTCACAGTTCTTTCTTGATTTAAGCCATTATGCCGAATGGGGCTTTCCGCTTTTTCTTTCACGCTAATGGCCTTCGTCATGACACCAAGAAAGGCTTTTGTCAAAACGGAAACAGGGAAGCACCGTGACCTTAAGAAAAAAGGTTGGGCGTTCCCCTGTTTTCGCTTTTTATTTATACTAAACTCAAGTTTCGCTTGTCTTTGAGAAGCGATACAAGCCGTAATTTAGAAATGGATGTCGAGACCCACGCCGAAGACATTGTTGTTGCGGGTATAGTCGGACGAGTAGTTGATGCTTGTCTGAGCATTGAGAGCCACGCTCTCGCTGGTCTTCTTGTGATCGTAGAAGGTGTGGAAATAGGCCACGTTGAGATCCATCTTCTTGTTGATGTGGTAAACACCGCCGACGGCTACCGAGTTGGAGCTAACCACAAACGACTTGTCGTCCATATACTTGTCTGACAAGCCATAGCTGGTCCTCTGCCAACCTGTGCTGACGGTAAACTTCTTGTTGAGGTCATACTCGACACCGGCGTTATACTCGAACGTGCCGCGGTCAAGCTCCTTGTTACGGTTGTTATAAGAGGTGGCGTTCTTGTCGTCGAACCAGTGGAAGCCCACGTTTATGCGCAGAGCGTCAACGGGCTTGTAGCCTACACCCACAGCGAGGTAAGAGGGTATGTCGCCAGCAATCTTCTTGCCGTCCTCATACTCGCCGATAGCGCCCTGAAGCTTGGTGTCAAACTGCTGCTTGAGCTGTGCCATGGCACCCTGAATGAGCGGGTTGCCAAGGATGGCTGTGGCTGTGGCGGCAGGAACATGGAGCTGCTCGGTGTAAGCAGCATGCAGGTTGTCGGCGAGGGCACCGATAGAGGGAGCCTTGTTTACCGACTTGTTCTTAAGGCGCATGCGGGTCTTGAACTCATACTTGGCAGCAAAGTTCCAACGGCCTGCCTTGAAGTCGACGCCGATGATGGGTGTGAAGCCCAGACCTGTCTGGTCGCAGCTCAGCTCAATGTTGGCTGCATCGGGCTTTGTGGGGTCGAGCACCTTGTAGAGGGGCATGTTGCCCACCTTGATGTCCTCAACATATCCGTAATAGTTGCACGAAGCATAAACGGTGCGCAAGCCGGCGAAGGCGCTGAAATGGTCGTTAAACTTATAGGCAGCACCTATAGACAGACCATAATAATATTGGCGGCCGTGCATGTAGCTGTTGAAAGAATAGCTACCCTTGCTTCCGAACATTGCGTCTGAAGAGAACACCTGTGCAGGCAGACCTGCTGCATGACCCACCTGGTCAACGGCTCCTGCAAGAGCGCAGGCACCCATGGCTGTCTCGGCCACGATCCTCTCAAACGAACCCAGTCCGTTGTCGAACGTACATTTGCCGCCACCGCCAATGAGGTTGAAGTTGGCCTGGAACGACCAATTGCCCTTGTTGTAAGCATACTGAAGAGAGGGAATTACGGGAGCAAAAGCCTTGCCCTTAAATTCGCGGGGAGTAATGGGAGCGTTCACGTTGTTTGTGAACAGCGCATAATCGTTCTTGATGATGCGGTCTTGGTAGGCCAACTGCCAGTTGAGGGCAAGATGATGACCTTCGCCCAAGAATGCCACACCGGCAGGGTTGTAATAAACACCGTCTATCGCTATAGATGCCTCACGGCTCAACATACGGTTGAAAGCGATGTGCTGATTTGTGTTTGTCAGCAATCCTCCTGCCAACATGTTGCTGCCCTGTGACAACGCTATTGCCAGGCAGACCATTTTAAATTTATTCATCCTTTTTTATTAAATTACCTTTAAATTGGTTGCAAAGGTATATAGATTGTTACGTTTTACCTATTCTATAGCCATCCTTTTAGCTTATATTAACAAATGAACACAACGTTTCTGCACAAACCATTTGCTTTGTGCAGAAATATGGATGAAGAAACGAGAACAATTGATAAAAATCAAGAGCTTAAAAACAAGGGGGAAAAAACTATAAAACAAAGATAAACGATGGCTGTTGTTTAAGGGAAATAGGGCTGTTGCTTAAGGAAAACAATGGCTATTGCTTAAGGGAAACAAGGCTGTTGCTTAAGGAAAGCAAGGCTGTTGTTTTATGAAAACATTGTGCTTGTCGTGTCAAAGAAGCTTCAGGGCAGACGCATCAAATTGAACTTCCCGTCAACAGCCTATCTAAGTAGTCCTC
>UQTI01000036.1 GCA_900543975.1 uncultured Prevotella sp.
TCCCATGATACATTTTACCAAGGTCGATTTTCCCTCGCCGTTACGACCTACAAACGCAATCTTGTCGCCGCGCTCTACTGTAAGGTTCACGCCGCTAAAGATCGTCTTGTCGTCAAACGCCATGCCCACATCGCTCATCTGCATAGGGTAGGCGCCGCTTCGCGGACTGGGCGGGAACTTCAGCCGAAGCCTGCTTGTGTCTTCCTCATCAACCTCTATAAGCTCCAGCTTCTCAAGCATCTTTACGCGGCTCTGCACCTGAAGGGTCTTAGAGTAGGTTCCTTTGAAACGCTCTATAAAATCTTTCGTTTCAGCAATCATCTTCTGCTGCTCCTCATACTTCTTCATCTGCTGCTCGCGACGCTCTTTCCTAAGCTCCAAATACTGGCTGTAAGAAGCCTTATAGTCGTAAATGCGTCCCATGGTCACCTCGATGGTGCGCGTTGTGATGTTGTCCACAAACTTGCGGTCGTGGCTGATCACCACCACAGCCTTTGAACTGTTAATGATAAAGTCTTCCAACCATCCAATCGACTCTATATCAAGGTGATTAGTGGGCTCGTCAAGCAGCAGTACATCGGGCGATTTGAGAAGCAGTTTGGCAAGCTCAATGCGCATGCGCCAACCACCCGAAAACTCGCTTGTGGGACGGTTAAAATCGGTTCTCTCAAAGCCAAGGCCGAGGAGCGTCTTCTCCACATCCTCTTCAAAATGTGTCATGTCGATGGCATAAAACTTCTCCGAGAGCGTCGACACCTTTTCTATGAGTTGCATATATTCGTCGCTCTCATAGTCGGTTCGCGTGGTCAGCTCGTTGTTTATGCGGTCAATCTCGGCCTGTATCTCATGCAGATGAGCAAACGCCTGACACGTCTCGTCAAAAACCGTGCGACCGTCTTCTGTCATGAGGTGCTGCGGCAGATAAGCAACGACGCAATCTTTAGGCGCCGACACAGAGCCGCGCGTGGCTTTTCTCACGCCTGCAATAATTTTCAAGAGCGTGCTCTTGCCAGCTCCGTTCTTGCCCATAAGGGCTATACGATCCTTCTCGTTTATCTGGAAGGAAATGTCTTTAAAAAGGGTGGTACCGCCAAACTCAACGGTCAATCCATCAACTGTTATCATATCTGTTTCTTGGGCTTGTTTTTGACGCTTTTCCTTGTTTTAGTAAAATGTAATTCTTAAAATGAACTATTACCATGAAAAGCGCTACAAAATTAGTAAAAAAAACTCATATTCCAACGACTTACATAATAAACTCAACAATAGAACCTTTATAAAAGGTAAACAAGTTATGACTATAAGGTAAAACAAAGAAAGGAGAAATTTATATAAATGCCTTAATGGCTATTTATCAAAAGATCCGACAAAATTTTCAAAAGATCCGACAATAAGGGAAAAAACACAGAAAGGAGAGATGAATAATAATCTTTGAATTTGCTATTTATCATAATAGGCCTTATAAAACAATTCGTACTTATTAATCTTTTTCGCCATCCTTACAATCTTTTTCACAAAAAATATCTACCTTTGTCCCGATTATTTAAACTAAGAAACGTGCATTAATTATGTTAGGACATATAGCGATTTTTACAGCATGGCCCATACTAACAGGCATACTTATAGGCTATGTTGCAAACCGAATAATGAGCGGTCAAGGCAAAGGTTGCTGCATGAACCTTTTCATAGGCATTGTTGGCAGCTACGCTGGCGCCTTGATAAGTGGCCTACTTGACATACAGCTCTTTGGTCGTGGCTACCTTTTCAATTTCATTTTTTGTGTCATAGGATCTGTAAGCGTGTTATGGATATGGAACAAGCTTTTCCATTAATCCTTATTGTTAATTTATATTAAAAAGACAAAAGCAAGACAAGACCCAAAACAATCCAATAACACTATAAATAAGAAAGACACACCTACAAACAGGATAACAATAAATAAAAAAAGCGGATGGACAACAATAGGAAACCCTACCCCACCAAAATGTCACAGACGCTCTTAGAGTGTGGCAAGTGACGTGTTTAGAGGTTGTATATATGGCAAATAGCCATTGAAAGTGACGTAGATAGAAGGCTTGTCTCTGGCATTTTTGTAAAACTATGATAGGGAAATGCTGCAACGAAGATAAATGCTGAACGTAAGAAGAAAAATGCAGAACGTAAGAAGACAAAGCTGCAATATATGAAAAAAAATATAGCAGTCTATGAGTGGAAATGCGTCATAGGCTGCTACATTAAGGTGTTTTAGAAAGCAAACTGCTCCAGTTTTAATCCGCTCTTTGTAAGGGCTTCAATTTTTGGAACCAAAGTGGTGAAATGGTCTGTTGCCATGTGTGCTTTCAGCACCTCTTCGTTTTGCCATGTCTCACAAATCATCATTACACCATTACGAGTGCCGCTAACAAAATAGTCGTATGCAACGTTTCCGTTGTCTTTCAACGACTTCTCTACAAGCTCCTCACACAAGGCGTTCAATTCTTCTGCCTTGACACTCTCCTTTTTCTCGAAAAAGACATTTAATCTGATCATAATTCTTTTTGTTTTATGTTTTTAGAATCTTTATAAGAAAGATCCTTTTGTTTGTTGATAAGTAGGTGTTCAAAATTAATTTAAATGATTCTATGCTCTATTTTGGTCTGTATGTTCAGCTCCGAAGAGGGAGTGTAGCGGGCTACACGACCGATGAGAGCTGGGCATACGGGCCAAAAGAGGGCGTAGAGGCATTTGAAAGCATAACCTTTTTTATAAGATTCATATATGCGATTAATTTTGAACACCTACTTATAATTCTCCGTTTTGGTTTAGCGAAAGTGATGCCCCGTTCGGGTTTAGCGAAAGGCTACTGATAGAAATAATAATACCAATAGGTGTTTCCATACATGTCGCGAAGCATATTCTTGCGCTCCGTTTTGTTTCCATACTTGTTCTCCAAGTCTTGGAAATCTTGGAAATCGGCCTCCATAAGCGTGCTGTGGAAGATGATAACGGGATTGGTGCGCAAATGGGTGTAAAGGAGGAGTGCCTCACGGTAATGGGTTGGCAACAAACCTCTTACGTTATAAAATTTCATTATGTAATAGACAAACTTGTCAAGCTCCTTGTCAAGAAGCAGGGAGCTCAGGAAATAGTCGGCAAAGGGTTTCTTGCCCAAATGATGGCGCAAGAGATAGTCGAGATAACGCTTTGAGCCCATTTTCTGCTTTGTCCACACGCCTATATAATCGTAGAAATGGCTCTCGTCACACATAGCCAACCGTGTTGTCTTGTTGTCGGGTGTCAAGGCTGCCGAACCTCCTGCCAGAGGGTAGCAGAACAGACGCTCGCCAAGCTCCCCTTTGTGTGCTAACGCAAATGCAGTAAGCATGGTCAACGATGAGTCGGGACGGTCGTTCTTGGCAAGCACATCGAGAGCCTCGTCATAGTTTTTCTCCATGATCAGGCGCTCGGCCTTGAGCTGCACATGAAGCTTGTAGGAGCTGTTGCTCAGCGTGAGCACGCCAAGAAATGACAAGAGCATGATGGCGAGGTTGGAGAGGGTGAGAATTTGAATGCTGTAATGGTACATGAAGCGTGTGTCGTAGCTCACCTTCCTCATGACGCAGAGCACAAGGATGAAGGACACAAGCATGATGGGCAACACATAGCCCCAAGGACCAAAGCTATAGATGCCGCTCTCAAGCCTTATGCTTGTAAGCGCCGTGAGCAGCATGAGCGACGGCAGATAAGATAGAGCGTAAAGGAGGTCGAGCTGCTTGAACAGTCGGCCCACTCCGAACTGTATGAGCATAAGAATGAATGTCACAAGAAGTGCGCCCACGACACGATGATAATGGGTCTGTCCGTCGGAGCACACATGCTGTGTGAACATCATTATGTCTGCCTGATAAAAATATAGATACAGAAGTGTGAAAACACAAAAAAGTATGGCGCACAGAGTGCGCACATACTTATTGTTCTTGTTAGAAATGATCATTTCAATTTTTCTTTAATACAACAGCTGAGCGCGCTGGAATATAGAGCTTCAGCCATTCTTTGCGTTCCTCCATATAGAGAGGATCATAAGTTGTGAGATGCGTGATGGAGTCGTCGGCAAGACCGTTGCCTCCAAATTTCACGGCATCTGTGTTTAGAACAACATCATAAGAGCCTGTTGGCACAAGGAATCCATAATCGGTAAACGACTTTGTCGGATTGAAGTTGAAGACGAAGATGAGGTTTCCGCGCATGTAAGCCAGTATCTGGTCGCCGTCGTTGTGCCATATTTCCTGAACAGGTGTGCGCTGGAAGTTTTTCTCGCTCTTTATCGTAGCTATCATTTCCTTGTCGAAGTCGCCAAGGAAATGGTAGTCGAGCTCCTGATTGTCAACGAGGTTCCATTGGCGTCGTGCATACTTGTAGCTCCATCCGTTGCCCTCTCGTGGGAAATCGATCCACTCGGGATGTCCAAACTCGTTGCCCATGAAGTTGAGGTAGCCTCCGTTTATGGTAGAGGCCGTGGCCAGGCGTATCATCTTGTGCAGGGCTATTCCTCTGTGCACGTTGCCGTTCTCGTCTCCTTGACGGAAATGCCAATACATGTCAGAGTCGATGAGCCGGAAGATTATTGTCTTGTCACCCACCAATGCTTGGTCGTGGCTCTCACAATAGCTCACGGTCTTTTCGTCAGCACGTCTGTTTGTCAGCTCCCAGAATATAGAACTGGGTTTCCAGTTCTCGTCGGGCTGCTCCTTGATGGTCTTTATCCAATAGTCGGGTATGTTCATCGCCATGCGATAGTCGAACCCGTATCCTCCGTCGGTAAACTTGGCAGCCAAGCCTGGCATTCCGCTCACCTCTTCTGCAATGGTGATGGCCTGTGGGTTGACCTCATGTATAAGGAGGTTGGCAAGCGTGAGATAGCAGATCGCGTTGTCGTCCTGATGTCCGTTGAAATAATCTTGATAGCCGCAGAACGCTTCGCCAAGACCGTGGCTATAATAGAGCATTGAGGTCACACCATCGAAGCGGAAGCCATCGAAGTGGAATTCTTCAAGCCAATACTTGCAGTTGGACAGAAGGAAATGGAGCACTTCGTCCTTTCCGTAATCGAAGCAGAGGCTGTCCCATGCCGGATGCTCGTGTCGGTCGCCTGGGTAGAAATATTGGTTTGGGTCGCCGGCAAGGTTGCCGAGACCTTCAACCTCGTTCTTTACGGCGTGGCTGTGGACGATATCCATTATTACAGCAATGCCGTGCTGGTGGGCTGTGTCGATGAGACGCTTGAGCTGCTCAGGTGTTCCGAAGCGGCTTGACGAAGCAAAGAAGCTGCTCACATGGTAGCCGAATGAGCCATAGTAAGGATGTTCCTGTATGGCCATGATCTGTATGCAGTTGTAGCCGTCGGCTATAATGCGCGGCAGCACGTTCTCCCGGAACTCATCGTAGGAGCCTACTTTCTCCGCATCCTCAGCCATACCTATATGGCACTCGTAGATGAGAAGCGGCGATTTCTTTGGCCTAAAGGTCTCTTTCTTCCACACATACTGCTCTGCCGGGTTCCACACCTGTGCAGAGAAAATCTTTGTCTGCTCGTCTTGTACGACACGTCGTGTCCATGCAGGTATGCGCTCTCCAAAACCGCCTTCCCAGTAGACATGCATCTTGTAGAGGTCGCCGTGCTTAAGGTCTTTCTCCTTTAGCTTCAGCTCCCAGTTGCCCGTACCCTCAATGCGGTGGGCTTCATATTTCTCGTTCTCTTGCCATTTGTTGAAATCGCCCACTAGGAAGAGGCGTGTGGCGTTGGGTGCCCACTCGCGGAAGACCCATCCACGTTTCAGCTTATGCAAGCCATAATAGTTGTGCCCATTGGCAAAGTCGCTAAGCTTCGTCTTGCCATTTCTTGTCAGGCACCCCAGTTTCCAAAGGGCGTGATCGTGGCGTCCCTTGATGGCTTCCTCAAAGGGTTCAAGATAGGAATCGTTGCGTACCAAACCGATGTGTTTTGTACGGCTCGTACGGCCTGATTTTTTTACATTTTCAGTTTTCATAGATATATTTTGAAAAGATTTTGTTCTCACATTCAACGTCCGACGTTACATGTTCTTCATTGTGCAAAGCGCTAGTCGTCAAACCTTCGTCCTCCTTCATAGTGTCCGGTCTTGACAATTTTCCCGTTTCGGTCTTTCTCCACGAATTTTCCGTCGCGTTTATCGTCAAGATAAGACCCTTCGAAGCGTTTGCCTTCGCGGTCTTCCTCGATGGCAGGTCCGTTGCGTTTGCCTTGCTTGAATGTTCCTTTATACTTGCTTCCGTTGGCATAGTGTATTATTATCTGTCCGTCGGGTTTGCCGTCTTTGAACGTTCCGTCAAACACGTCGCCACCTTTCTTTGTGAGCTTTCCATGCCCGTTTTGCAGGTCGTTCTTCCATTGCCCCGTGTAGATGTCGCCGTTTTTCCAGGTATAGGTTCCCATGCCGCACATGTAACCCTCCTTAAACTGTCCTACATACTTGTCGCCGTTCACACACTTGAATATTCCTTCGCCTGTGCGCTCGCCGTTAAGATAGTCGCCCTCATACACGTCGCCGTTCTGAAACTTGTAAATGCCTTTTCCGTTTTGCTCGTCGTTTAGCCACTCGCCGATGTAGACATCGCCGTCAGAATATTTGTTTGTGCCCTTGCCGGAGCGTTGGTTGTCGACCCAATTGCCGTCATACATCGTGCCATCGCCCCACACATACACGCCCTTGCCGTTTTTCTTGTCGTCGAGCCAACTGCCTTCATAATAAGCTCCTCCGGCAAACGAATATTTGCCTTTGCCAGAGCGTTTGTCTTGCAGCCAGTTGCCCTCATACTTGTCACCATTATAATAGTACATCACGCCGTGGCCTTGCTGATAGTCGCGAAACCACAATCCGACATACTTGTTGTTGTTCATAAAATAATAGGTGCCGAGCCCGTGCTGCTGGTCCTGGAACCATTCGCCTTCATATTTTTCTCCGTCAGAGAACGAGTAGATGCCTTGTCCTTGACGTTTGCCCTTGACATATTGTCCTTCGTAGGTGTCGCCGTTCTTATAGACAGCTGTTCCCTTGCCATGTGGCTTGCCTGCCTGCATCTCGCCTTTGTAGGCACCGCCGTCTCTTGTTGTGCAAGCTCCGAGCGTTATTTTCTGTGCGTAGCTCCACATGGGCAAAAAAGCAAACATTGTTGACAGCAGGTATATTTTGTTTATGAGCATAATTATATTTTTTGTTTTTGTAGACTTGTCTACATCATTTTTGTTTTGTAGATTTTGTCTACCGTTTAATATAGTTGGTAGACCGCCCTACCCTTTTCTGATTTTTGTAGCTATAAATCTTCTACATGTAATTGATTTTTCAAAATTAGCCATTTTAAGTGAAAGCGCAAAAGGAATTTAGTTTTTTTTCAAAAAAAAGACAGTCGACCATGCTTAATAACTTATTTTTTGTATACTTTTGCAGAAATATCAGTTAGTTTAAACAACAAAAGTCATGAAATTTATTGGAATAATCCCCGCACGTTACGCTTCAACACGTTTTCCCGGCAAGCCATTGGCCATGCTTGGAGGTAAATATGTTATAGAAAGAGTTTATAACATGGTGGCAGAAACCCTCGACGACGCTTATGTTGCTACCGACGACCAGCGCATATATGATGTTGTCGTGGCGTTTGGAGGCAAGGCCGTTATGACGCGCGAAGATCATAAGAGCGGCACCGACCGCATAGAGGAAGCGGTAGAAAAACTGGGAAGCGACTGCGATGTTGTGGTGAACATTCAAGGCGATGAGCCTTTTATACACAAGAGCCAGATAGAGACCGTGTGCCGTTGCTTCGATGATCCTCAGACACAGATAGCAACCCTGGGCAAACCTTTTGCTGACATGGAGGCTGTTGACAACTGTAATTCGCCAAAAATTGTGCTCGACAACAACAGTTGCGCTATGTATTTCTCACGCTCCGTCATTCCTTTCGTTCGTAACGTAGAACATGAGGAATGGCTTAAACATTTCCCTTTCCTCAAGCACATAGGCATCTATGCTTACAGAAAAGAGGTGTTGCATGAGATAACACGCCTCCCCATGTCGTCGCTCGAGAAAGCTGAGAGTCTGGAGCAGCTCCGCTGGCTGCAAAACGGCTATAAGATAAAGGTGGGACTGACGGATATAGAAACTATCGGCATCGACACGCCTGACGATCTGGAAAGAGCGGAAGAATTTTTAAAGAGGGCTCAATAAAAAAAGTAACACGTTCATTTACAAAGGTTTATCTCCTCTATGATTCGCCAAAGCGTTTCAGTTGTTTCAGTTTCAGTTCGTTTTTTAAGGTCAGTTGTGTCTCAAACCCCTTTATTAAACATTTATAACTAATTAATAATCAATATATTATATAAAGAGAGTGAAACGCGTTACCCCTTTATAAACAACTGAAACAACTGAAACTGAAACGCTTTGCCTTAGTATGTACTTTCCTCTAAAAGGCCTTGTGTCAGGTCGTTACAGCTTTTTTGGTATAACATTTTTCCAACATTTCCCAGTCTCAATAAAAGCTCAAAAAGGGCATTTTCTCCTCAAAAAACGAGTTTTTTTCGCAAAAACACTCTTCTGATACCTCGCAACCTTGCGCAAGAATTGTGTTTATCTTCCGTTTGAGGCTTCATAAAACGCCACCAACAAGCGGTTTTGAGACGGTCAGAAGAGGAAAACGGCGTAGAACCACGCTTGTCGGCGTAGCTATGGCACATTAATTGAGATTGATTTTTCAAGGCACAATTATCCTATTTTTCTTGCACGTTCCGTTTTTTTTTAGTAAATTTGTAACATATAACTTAAACAACATCTTTTCTTCAATCTACATATATGCTAAACAGATTTTTCATTACCTTTATGCTCATTGTGCTTTCGTCAACCATGACGAAGGGGCAGCAAAAGCTTTACTATTGGTTCGACACACCTACAACCCTGCGTGGACAGAAAGTGTGGTATGAAGGACATCGCGAGAGATGTGCCGATGGCCGTCAAGACGAAAGAACAAACAGGTGCAAACCCGTTGCGGCGGGCGATGCAGCCGTAAACCCAGATCCTGAATGGGAGTCGCAGTCAATTCCTTTGGGCAACGGATCCATCGGTGCAAACGTCATGGGGTCGGTTGCGGCGGAACGCATAACGCTCAACGAGAAGACGCTGTGGAGAGGAGGTCCCAACGCCGGGAAGGACTCGAAGAGAGCTCGCCGCTATTGGGACGTGAACAAGCAATCGGCAGCCGTGATGAACGACATACGCCGGGCGTTTGAGGAGAACAACTGGGAGAAGGCGGCGCAGCTCACGAGCAAGCATTTCAACAGCAACGTGCCTTATGAGGCGAAGGCAGAAGAACCCTTCCGCTTCGGCAGCTTCACCACGGCAGGCGAGCTGTATGTAGAGACAGGGCTTAGCGAGGTCGGGATGACAGGCTATCGCCGCTCGTTGTCGCTCGACTCGGCTGTGGCTAACGTGTCGTTCGTGAAGGACGGGGTGAGATATGAGCGCCGCTATTTTGTGAGCTATCCTGCCAACATCATGGCCGTGCGCTTCACAGCCTCAGAAGGCGGCAAGCAGAACCTGGTGCTCTCTTATGCCAAGAACCCCGTGTCGGAGGGCACGATGACCGCCCATGGCAACGACGGGCTGCTTTGGAACGCAAGGTTAGATAATAACGACATGCAATATTGCATTCGCATGAAAGCCCTGACAAAGGGAGGATCCGTCAACAACAAAGACGCGAAACTGACGGTTTGCGGAGCCGATGAGGTGGTGTTCCTGATAAGTCTCGATACCGACTACAAACCGTCTTATGCTCCCTCGTTTGACGATCCTTTGGCCTATGTGGGCGTAGACCCGGAAGCAACCACAAAGAGGTGGATGGAACAGGCCACAGCCAAGGGCTTTGAAGCTCTCCTGAAGGAACATTATGCCGACTATGCCGCGCTTTTCAACCGCGTGAAGCTGAACATAAACAATGCGGCAGAAGGCACGGAAGACCTGCCGATAACACAACGCTTGGCTAACTATAGGCAGGGCAAGGCTGACTTCTATCTGGAGCAACTCTACTATCAGTTTGGCCGTTACCTTCTCATCGCCTCGTCGCGCCCCGGCAATATGCCAGCCAACCTGCAAGGCGTGTGGCATAACAACGTGGACGGACCGTGGCGTGTAGATTATCACACGAACATCAATCTGCAAATGAACTATTGGCCTGCCTGCCAAACCAACCTCAGCGAGTGTGAGCAACCGCTTTTTGAGTTCATAAAAACGCTCATAAAGCCTGGCGAGGTGACAGCACGGTCTTATTTCGGCACTCGAGGATGGACAACATCGGTTTCGGCAAACATCTTCGGCTTCACCTCTCCCCTTGCAAGCGAGGACATGTCGTGGAACTTCTCACCCTTTGCCGGACCGTGGCTTGCAACGCATCTGTGGAACTATTACGACTATACGCGCGACCGCAAGTTTCTGGCTAATGAGGCTTACGACATCATTAAAGGTAGCGCACGCTTTGCTACCGACTATCTGTGGCGACGCAAAGACGGAATCTTCACAGCCGCTCCATCGACCTCGCCCGAGCACGGACCCGTTGACGAGGGTGCTACCTTTGCTCACGCCGTGGTGCGCGAGATCTTGACAGACGCCATTGAGGCAAGCAAGGTGTTGGGACGCGATGCCAAGGAACGTCAAGAGTGGGAAAACGCTCTTAAGCACATAGCCCCTTACAAGACAGGACGCTACGGACAGCTCATGGAGTGGTCACGCGACATTGATGACCCAAAGGATGAACACAGACATGTGAACCACCTGTTCGGTCTGCATCCGGGCCACACCATATCGCCAGTAACCACGCCCGACCTTGCCAAGGCATCGCGTGTGGTGCTTGAGCACAGAGGAGACGGCGCAACAGGCTGGTCGATGGGCTGGAAGCTGAACCAATGGGCCCGTCTGCACGATGGCAACCACGCCTACAAGCTCTATGGCAACCTGCTTAAGAACGGCACGCTCGACAACCTGTGGGACACACACGCTCCCTTCCAGATTGACGGCAACTTCGGCGGCACGGCTGGCGTTACGGAGATGCTCTTGCAGAGCCACATGGGCTTCCTGCATCTGCTTCCCGCCCTGCCCGACGCATGGAAAGAAGGTTCTGTTGAGGGGCTTCGCGCCCGTGGCAACTTCTTGGTAAACCTAACATGGCGTGGCGGCAAGCTGGTTCAGGCAACCGTCGTGTCGCAATCGGGAGAGCCATGCAAGGTACATTACAACGGCAAGACGTTGAACTTCAATACGCAACGGGGCAAAAGCTACACCATAACTTACACGAACGAGAAACTGCGTGTGGATAAAAAAGGTTAATAATAAGCTTTATTTTGTAAAATAACAATCGAACAAAATAACAATCGAACAAAATAACAATCTAACAAAATCAACAAAAAAGAATTATGAAAAAACGGATAGAGAAATGGCTGAAAGAGACGATGGCCATAGCTTGTTTGCTGCTTATAGCAATGCCCATGACAGCCAGCAAAAAGGTGCTGTTTGACAAGATGAAGGGACAGTACAGAATTCCGGCCATAGTGCAATGTAAGTCGGGCAAGATCATCGCATTTACCGACCATCGCTATGACGGAACCGACATTGGATGGGGGCATCATCTCGATATCGTGATGAAGACAAGCTGCGACGGCGGCGAGACATGGAGCGAAAACGAACAGATGGTGGCACAAGGCGGTAGTAAGGTGGCAACCGACTTCAACTGTGGACACGGCGATGCTGCTGTGGTGGCAGACAACAAGACAGGTGAACTGCTGCTTATGTGTGCTTCAGGCGGAATAAGTTATTTCGACTCGAGTAGAGAGCAACCAATAATGATGGGACGCTATTGCAGCCGAGATGAAGGCAAAACATGGCAAGGTGAAGACGTTACGGACCAAATTTATAAGCTCATGCCCGATATAAAAGGAGCATTTTTCACAAGCGGACGAATGGTGCAAAGCAAGAAGATAAAGGTTGGAACCCACTATCGCATCTACTCGGCGTTGGCAACCAACCGTGGCAACCGCGTGCTCTATAGCGACGATTTCGGAAAAACATGGGGCGTGCTTGGAGCACAAGCTAACGCACAGGAGGCTGCGCCTAAGGGTGACGAAGCAAAAGTGGAGGAGTTGCCTAACGGCGATGTGCTGCTAAGCAGCCGTGTGAGCAGCGGCAGATATTTTAACATCTACAGCTATGACAACGCTAAAACGGCAGCAGGACGATGGGGCCCGGTGGCTTTCTCTGGAGCAGAGAACAAGGGCGTAAAGGCAAGCAGCAACGCTTGCAACGGCGAGCTAGTGCAGGCAAAGGCTAAGATAAACGGCAAGAAAAAGACCATGCTCCTGCAGAGCGTGCCGCTCGGTCCTGAGCGAACAAAGGTAGCAATCTACTATAAGGAGCTAAAATCGGCAGCCGACTATGCTACGCCCGAAAGCGTGGCTGCCAACTGGGAAGGCTGTTACGAGGTAAGCAACACGCTCTCGGCCTACTCTACCATGATTCATGACAACAAGGGCAACATCTTGTTCTTGATGGAGGAAAACAGCGTGGAAAGCCACTACGACATAGTGTTTGAAAAGCTTTCGATGGAAACAATTTGTGGAAAGTGACGAGTTGGTCTTTTACGACATAACTTCCGCAAGTACATGATTAACGCATTTTGCAAACAATTGTCAACTCAAGAAAGCGTCGCCACGCTCACTTTTGTCGCTTGCCCAAAAAGCAAGGCGGCGCTTTCTTGAGGTTATATGTCAATAACTACATGCGAAAGTTATGAGCCTTATTTTAGGCTTAAGCTACGAATAAAGCCACTTGCAAGAAAAAATACAATAGCTTTTTTATTGTTTCTTTTTGTTTTTCATTTTTTTTATATACCTTTGCATCTGATAGGCTGCTTCTCAGCCCCAAGAACAGATTATTCAACACTTAAAAGTTATTATTGCTTATCGAAACACATTTACTTAAATTCAAAGAAGTTAAGAAATGAAAACATTGGAGAAATTGACCGACGAAGAGTTGGCCATGAGATATGTTGATGGCAATAATCGCGCCTTTGACGTGTTGCTTAATCGCACTCAGCAAAAGATTTTTTCATACATCCTTTTCATCGTGCACGATCAAGACAAGGCAGATGATATATTTCAAGAGACATTTCTGAAGGTCATTTACCGCCTTCAGCAGGGAATGTATGCAACAACGGGAAAGTTCAGCGCCTGGGTCATGCGCATAGCCCATAACGTGATTATGGACTCGTTCCGCGACACGGCTGCTGACCCTGTGGTAGAATGTCCCGACAACAAGAACCTTGCAAACATGGGGTCTGTAGACCTGCTTGAAAGCAACATCGAGAACCATTTTGTCAACACACAGGTCATGGCAGATGTGAGACGATTGCTTGACAATCTGCCCACGCCACAACGTGAGGTTGTCTATATGCGCTATTATCAGGACATGTCGTTTAAGGAGATTGCAGAAACAACAAGCGTGAGCATAAACACAGCTCTCGGACGCATGCGTTATGCTATCTTGAACATGAGACGCATGGCCCGAGAGAATGGTGTGCTTTTACAGACCGTGTAAAATTTTTACATACTGTATGAGTTTTTTTACAGACCGCAAGGGGAAATCTGCTTTTCGATAAAGCATTTATCTCACCTTCTTCAACCCCTTAATGGTTGCTATGGGGTCAGCCTGCTTAAAGATGTAGCTTCCGCTCACAAGACAGTCGGCACCGGCTTCAACGAGAGGAGGAGCTGTAACATCGGTCACGCCGCCGTCGATCTGAATGATGGCTTTGCTTCCGCTCTCGTCAATAAGTTTGCGCAGACGCTTTAGTTTGGCCGTGGTGTTAGGAATAAACTTTTGGCCGCCAAAGCCTGGGTTCACGCTCATGAGAAGCACCATGTCAACATCTCCTATTATGTCTTCAAGCACGCTCACAGGTGTAGACGGGTTTAGCGTCACGCCTGCTTTCATGCCAGCTGCATGGATCTCCTGTATTGTGCGATGAAGGTGCGTGCAAGCCTCATAGTGGACGTTCATCATCATGGCCCCTGTCTTTGCCACACGTTCCACATAACGCTCCGGTTGCACAATCATGAGATGCACGTCAAGGGGTTTCTTGCACACCTTTGCCACGGCGTCGATAACAGGAAAGCCAAACGAGATGTTAGGCACGAACACACCGTCCATGATGTCAAGATGTAGCCAGTCGGCTTCGCTTTGGTTGATCATCTCAAGATCTTTCTCAAGATGAAGAAAATCGGCCGACAAAAGTGACGGCGATATCAGAATACTCATTGTGTTTGGTTTTGTTTATGCTTTGTTTTTATTGTTCAACAAAAAGTGTTCACTCTTTCAATGTCCTTTACAAGGGGCGTTCGGGATGTTGTTTCAACAAAGTCGTTAGTTCAGACAATAACTTTTAGGCAGCCCACTTTTCACAAGAAACGTGTACGAGTAGGCCATCTGTCGAATGACGGCAAGCGTCTTTTCAGACGGCTTCATTTCTTCTGGGGTAAAATGTTTCATAGGCAATTTTTTATTTGTTTTGTTCCGTTATCTTAATAACGCCCGTTTGAAAAGTTTATTACATCTCGAACAAAATATTTTTCAAAAGTTCATGAAAACGCTTGGGCATCTTCTTTAAGCGCATATGTTTTTTCCTAACAATCGTTGTTCGCAAGGCATAAACCTGCAAGGCCAATCTCCCTGTTTACTTTCAACATGTCGAAGACATGCGTAACTTGAGTACATTATTATATAGAAAATGTAAATTATTAAGAGAAACAGCAAAAAAACTTACAAAAAGTTTGTTGGTTTAAAGAAAATGTGTAATTTTGCAACCGTAATGATAATTACAACAATAAATATTGAAAACATAAAATATTAGAAACAAACAAAGGAGAACATTATGTATAACATGATTTCTAACATATGGTGGTGGCGTAGCTCGTGATTGAAAAGTCGTGAGAAGCCAAACCTGTGTGGATAATCAATATACCCCGATCTCTACAAGGCCTGCCGTTCTTACGACAGGCCTTTTTCTTTAAACTTCAAGTCTTTTCTTTAGATGACAGACCTGCTCTTCAGCCTCATACAGATTGTCTGGACCGCAGGCCACAAGAACAAGGAGCAAGGGTAAGAAAAAGAACAAGAAGCAACGGCAGGAAAAAAAAGGGTAAACACTACAAACATAAAAAAATATTGAGCCATGACAACAATGAAAGACATCTTGAACAGAATGTTGAACCACGAGGAACTTTCTCGTGAGGAGACAAAAAACATATTGTTAGGAATAACACGAAGCGAGTTTCCTGAAGAACAGATTACTGCTCTGCTCACAGGGTTGCAGATGAGAGGCATTACCGTTGACGAGCTCTTGGGCTTCAGAGACGGCATCTTGGAGAGCGGCGTGCCGGCCGTGCTCAACTGTGACCGCTACATAGATGTGGTTGGAACAGGCGGCGACCGCAAGAACACGTTCAACATTTCAACCACATCGTGTTTCGTTATTGCAGGCGCGGGCTACAAGGTGGCAAAGCATGGCAACTATGCCTCTACATCTAAGAGCGGCGCTTCGAACGTCATTGAGCACCATGGCATAAAGTTTACAAACGACATCGACAAGCTTAACCGGTCTATAGACGAGTGTGGCATAGTTTATCTGCACGCCCAGCTCTTTGCACGCGCCATGAAGTTTGTCGGCCCTATACGCAAGGCGCTGCAGTTTCCTACCTGTTTCAACCTGCTTGGTCCGCTTGTGAACCCCTCGAAGCCAAAATGTCAGTTGCTCGGCGTGGCAAATCTTGACCAAATGCGCCTATATAATAATGTGTATCAGAAAATCGGAATAGATTATGCCATCGTAAACAGCATCGACGGTTACGACGAGATTTCGCTTACAGGCAACTTCAAGGTCACGACCAACAACTATGAGCGCATCTTCAAACCCTCCGACCTCGGCCTGCGAACGGCTCGCCCTGAGGAACTTGTGGCTGGCGCCACGGAGGAAGAGGCTGCTCAGATTTTTGACAACGTGCTTGCCAACAAGGCGCTTCCTGCGCAGAAAGACATTGTGTTGGCAAACGCAGCCTTCGGCATTCAGGTCTATGAGAAAGGACAGAAATCTATTGAAGAATGTCTCGACATAGCCCGCGAATCGTTGGAGAGCGGCAAGGCTCTTGAAACATTCAAGAAATTTGTGGAGCTCAACTCGTAACCCCAAAAAGGAGAAACCGGCATGAAAGATATTCTTGAAGAGATCGTGGCTCATAAACGCACGGAGGTGGAGCGCATGAAGCAGCTTCTGAGCGAACGCGAGATACACAAACAGGTGGAGGCGATAATAGACTCTACACCAGCCCCACCCTCCATGAGCAAGGCGCTGAGAAGCTCAGAGACAGGCATTATTGCTGAATTTAAGCGCAAATCGCCTTCGAAAGGTTGGATAAAGGAGGAAGGACAACCCGATATAATTCCACTATCCTATGAGCAGAACGGAGCGGCAGCTGTAAGCATCTTGACAGATGAGCATTTTTTTGGCGGAGCTGACAGCTTTATGCTGAAAGCAAAGGAGAGCGGCTTAAACATTCCGATGCTCTATAAAAACTTCGTGATAGACGAATATCAGCTCTTTCAAGCTCGTCTGTGTGGTGCTTCGGCCGTGTTGCTTATTGCGGCTGACCTGAGGAAGAACGAATGCGGCGCTCTCGCACGAATGGCACACGACCTGCAGATGGAGGTGTTGTTGGAGATGCATAGTGAGGCTGAAACCGAATATGCTGATGTGGTTGACCTTCAACGCGACATGTGCGGCATAAACAACCGTAACCTCGGAACGTTCATAACCGACGTGCAAAACTCGTTTCGTCTGGCAGCGCGTCTGCCAAAGGATGCGTGCTGTGTGAGCGAGAGCGGAATATCTAACCCCGACACGGTACAGACGTTACGTCTGGCTGGCTTCAACGGTTTCCTTATTGGCGAAAACTTCATGAAGAGCGAAAACCCCGGAAAGGCGCTTGGAGAATTTATAAAAGCGCTTAGATGAGAACATTAAGGTTTTTGTCTTTTGGTCAAAATGAGGAAAAGCAGAAAAGGAAACAAGAAAAAACTTGAGACAAGATGCTTGGCTAAGATTAAAAACTTAAACCAAAAACATAAAAAAACAGAACATTATGCTGATAAAAGTATGCGGACTGCGCGAGGCCGAAAACATAAAGGCTGTTGACGATCTTGGGGTCGACATGACAGGATTTATCTTTGCGCCACAAAGCAAGAGATATGTGGAGATGATAAGCTCATGTGCCGGCACCATGCCCGACTACTCGGAAGCGCGGCTGAAAGCTCTAAAAAATCAACAGCCGACAAACGAACAGGAGAAGCCGGCAGACGCACAGGAGACACATCCTAAGCGTGTGGGCGTGTTTGTGGATGACATGCCTCAGAACATTATCACCCGAATATATAATTATGCTCTCGACTATGTGCAGCTGCACGGCGAGGAAAGTGTGGTAATGATCGAGAACCTAAAAGAGAGCGTGGCAGACGGTATTGCTCCAAACCTTAAAATCATTAAGGCCATAAGCATCAGTTCTGCTGCCGATTTTGAGACGTGTGCACAATATGAAGGAGTGGCAGACATGTTACTCTTCGACACAAAGTGTGACACAAGAGGAGGAAGCGGAAGACAGTTTGACTGGTCTCTGCTAAACCATTATCACGGCACCACCCCGTTCTTGCTGAGCGGAGGCATTGGCCCCGACGATGCAGAAGCCATATCGCAAATTGATCACCCCATGTTTGCAGGCATCGACCTGAACTCGCGCTTTGAAACAGCTCCAGGCGTGAAAGACGTGGAGATGTTGCGTGGCTTTATTGAAAAGATAAAAAAGTGTTAGAAACTAACAGAAACGATAAAGAACCGTTAGAAACTAACAGAGAGTAAGAAACACACAATAATTTTAAACTCATGGTGACGTTTTAATGCCACCTTCGAACAAGGATAACTATGGATAAAACGAACAAGATCAACAAACTGTTTGCTGAGAGAGGCGACCGCAAACTGTTGTCACTTTATTTCTGTGCCGGATGCCCTACGCTTGAAGGCACAGCCGACGTGATTCTGACCATGCAGAAGCGTGGCATAGACATGATAGAAGTGGGCATCCCGTTTAGCGACCCTCTGGCTGACGGACCTGTTATTCAGAGCGCGGGAACAATGGCGCTAAAGAACGGAATGACGCTAAAGCGCATCTTTGAACAGCTCACAGCCATAAAGCAAGAAGTGACCATTCCGCTTGTGCTTATGGGCTACCTTAACGTCATCATGCACTATGGCGTGGAAGCTTTCTGCAAGAGTTGTGTGGAGGCTGGCGTGTCGGGAATGATCATCCCTGACCTTCCCTTCGACGACTACATGAAGGTTGTGAAGCCTATTGCAGACCGTTACGATCTGCGCGTGATAATGATGATCACGCCTGAAACGAGCGAGGAACGAATAAGATTTATTGATGAACACACAGACGGATTCATTTATATGGTGAGCAGCGCAAGCATCACGGGAGTACAACAAAGCTTTGGCGACGCAAAGCTCGAATATTTCCGTCACATCAACTCAATGAACCTTCGCAACCCACGCATGATTGGCTTCGGCATAAGCAACAAACAAACGTTGCAGAGCGCTCAAGACAACGCCGCGGGAGCAATTATAGGAAGCAAGTTTGTGACCCTTCTTAGAGAAACACAAGATCCCTCGCTGGCTCTCGACAAGCTGTTTGAAGCTCTTGAGAAATGAGGACAAGAGGATAAAGCAGAAACACAAAAAAAAAGATGTTTGAGCCAAGAGGGTTTAGCCAAAGAATGGAAACCAAGATGGTTAACCAAAGACGGCTAACCAAAGACGGCTAACCAGGGAAGTTTCAGACAAGAGGTTCAGAATTTTCTTTTATAAAAAAAGCGGAACAAAAAATAGAGATAAAGATGGAAAAGAAATATAAGGTTGACGAGAAAGGATTTTACGGCCAGTTTGGAGGAGCTTATGTGCCTGAGATATTATATAAATGTGTGACCGACTTGCAGAAGGCTTATCTGCCGATAATAGAGAGCAAAGAGTTTCAGGACGAATATTACGCCTTGCTGAAAGATTATGTGGGACGACCCTCGCCTCTCTATTATGCTAAGCGCATGAGCGAGAAATATGGTTGCAAACTCTATCTTAAACGCGAAGACTTGAACCACACAGGAGCACACAAGATAAACAACACGGTGGGACAGATCTTGATGGCAAAGAAGATGGGCAAGAAGCGCATTATTGCCGAGACAGGGGCTGGACAGCACGGCGTGGCTACGGCTACGGTTTGTGCGCTCATGAACATGGAGTGTGAGATCTTCATGGGAAAGACCGATGTGGAGCGTCAGCACACAAATGTGGAAAGAATGAAGATGCTGGGAGCTAAAGTGCACCCCGTGACAACAGGCAACATGACGCTTAGCGACGCTTGCTCAGAAGCCATTCGCGACTGGTGCTGTCATCCGCAAGACACGTTCTATATCGTGGGAAGCACAATGGGGCCACACCCCTACCCCGACATCGTGGCAAAGATGCAGAGCATCATATCGAAAGAGCTGAAATGGCAGTTGGAGGAAAAGATTGGACGCAACTATCCCGACTATCTCGTGGCGTGTGTGGGAGGCGGCAGCAACGCAGCTGGAACAATCTACCATTATATTGATGACGACCGCGTGAAGATATATCTGGCAGAAGCTGGCGGCCACGGAACCGATACCGACTATACGGCAGCAACCATGCATTGTGGTACGGAGGGAATAATTCACGGAGCACGTACGCTTGTCATGCAGACCGACGACGGACAGATAAAAGAGGCGTTCACCATATCGGCCGGACTCGATTATCCTGGCATCGGTCCCATGCACGCTGACCTTGCGAAAAAGGGACGCACACATGTGTTGGCCATTAACGACAACGAGGCAATAAGAGCAGGCTATGAGCTCACACGAATGGAGGGCATCATTCCAGCTATAGAGAGCGCGCACGCCGTGGCTGCTCTCTCGAAGATTACGTTCCAGCCAGACGATGTGGTGGTGCTGACCGTGAGCGGACGAGGAGACAAGGACGTTGAAACCTATCTCGCAAATAAAGACATGGCTGGAGAATATGGACAGTTCTGATTGCAGGGGGTTGTTAAAAGAAAGCTCATCAACAAATGGCTCATCAACAAATGGTTCATTAACAAATGGTTCATTAAAAGATTGTTCATTAACAAAAAGGGTTCATTAATGTAAAAAGAAAAAGAATATGTTTAAATATAAAACATTCTCACGCACAATATTGGCAGACCTCTACACCCCCGTGGCTGTCTACATGCGCTTGCGTGACCTTTATCCGCAAAGCGCGTTAATGGAAAGTTCCGACTATCATGATGCGTCAAACAGCAGTTCGTTTGTAGGAATCTATCCGCTTGGTAGCGTGGCTATAAGCCATGGTAAGGCAACGCTGGCTTTTCCAAACGGAATGAGTCAGACACATGAGGTGAACGGCTCCTACCGTTGTGACAAAGCAATAAACGAGTTCATACATGCGTTCAGCATAGAAGGCGAAGACGCACGCTTTTGCGGACTGTATGGTTACACCTCGTTCAACGCCGTTCGCTATTTTGAAAACATCAACGTCAAGGACACAACCATGGAGAAGAACGATGCTCCCGACATGCTCTACATAATGTATCGTGACATCATTGTCTTTGACCATTTCAACAACAAGATGACCCTCGTGACCCTCGTGGAAGACACAGCCAATAAAGAGGCCATGGAAAAGCAAGGAGCCAGTCAGCTCGACGCTCTTGAGATGGGAATAAACCGACAAAGCGTGAAGCCCTACGGATTCCATCCTGTAGGCAATTACTCCTCGCCGCTTACCGATGAGGAACATAAGGCCAACATTCGTCGCGGCATAAAACATTGTCTGCGCGGCGATGTGTTCCAGATAGTGATCTCTCGCCGGTTTGTTCAACGTTATGAGGGCGACGACTTTAAGCTCTATCGTGCTTTGAGAAGCATTAACCCATCGCCCTATCTGTTCTATTTCGACTTTGGCGGCTTCCGCATTTTCGGTTCCTCACCCGAGACCCATTGCCGCATTGAGGGCCGAAAGGCTTATATCGACCCCATTGCAGGAACGACAAAGCGCACAGGCGATGCGGAGGCCGACAAACAAGGTGCCGAATATCTGCGTAATGATCCTAAAGAGAACGCGGAGCATGTGATGCTCGTTGACCTTGCACGAAACGACTTGAGCCGCAACTGCCACAACGTGAAGGTCGACTTCTACAAGGATCTGCAATATTATTCTCACGTCATTCATCTTGTGAGCCGTGTGAGCGGAGAGCTTGACGACAACGCAGACCCTATAAAAGCATTCATAGACACGTTCCCTGCAGGAACATTGTCGGGCGCTCCAAAGGTGAGAGCCATGCAGCTAATCAGCGAGTATGAACCTCATAACCGTGGAGCATACGGCGGATGTATCGGTTATATTGGCATGAACGGCAACCTGAACCAAGCAATCACCATAAGAACGTTTGTAAGCAGAAACGGCGAGCTGTGGTTCCAGGCAGGTGGCGGCATCGTGGCAAAAAGCAACGAAGACTATGAGCTGCAGGAAGTTAACAACAAGTTGGGGGCTTTGCGACGCGCAATAGCGTTGGCAGAAGAAATGTAAAAAAACAAGAAATTATGAAGATTGTAATAATAGACAACTACGATTCCTTCACATACAATCTGTCACACCTTGTGAAGGAGCTTGGTGCCGACGTGACCGTTGTGCGCAACGACCAGTTTGAGTTGCCAGAGCTTGAACAGTTTGACAAGATCATTTTGAGTCCGGGCCCCGGCATTCCTGAAGAAGCCGGATTGCTTCTCGACGTCATTCGAACATATACAGGACGCAAACCCATGCTCGGCGTGTGTCTTGGGCATCAAGCCATTGGAGAGGTGTTTGGTGCAAAACTTATAAACCTGTCTGATGTTTATCATGGTGTGCAGACAGAAGGTACGCAGTTGGGCAACGATCCGATATTTGACGGGCTGCCTGAGAGAATTAAAATGGGACGATACCATAGTTGGGTTGTTGACAACAGCACCCTACCTTCGTGCCTTGAGGTCACAGCCACGACAGACGACGGCATGATTATGGCTCTCCGCCACAAAGATTACGACATTCATGGCATCCAGTTTCATCCCGAGAGCGTGCTCACACCCGACGGACGAACCATTGTGGACAACTGGCTGAAGATGTGAATGAAGAAAAGTCTGCTAAGAAGGTAAAACAAAGAAGGAAGTTAACGGACAATGTTGCTTTGTTGCAAAACAATAACAACGTCAGTTAACTTCCTTCAATATTTTCATTTATTTCATATAATTTCCGTAAGGACGGAAGTGCAAAACTACTTACCTATCACAATCTCCTTTGCATCTTCATCGCTCTCCTTCTTGGGAGCATGATCGGCAAGGAACTTAAGCAAAAGTTGCAGAGCCTTGCTTGTGGCGATTGCAAGGTTTATGTCGCGACCGAAATCCTCGGTAAGCTTAAGGGTCACAACCTCGTCAGCCGAACCGCAGGCAATCCAAATGGTTCCAACAGGATTGTCAGCTGTGCCGCCGCCAGGACCTGCCACGCCCGTTGTTGCAACTGCATAGTTTACATTAAGAGTTTTAATGGCACCCTTCACCATGGCCACGGCCACCTCTTCACATACAGCTGTCTTCTCTTCGAGCAGCTGGTGGTCTACGCCAAGGAGATTTTCTTTAACCTCGTTTGTGTAGCAAACAATGCCTCCCTTGAAATAGGCCGATGCTCCAGGAACGGCAATAATGGCTTCTGCTATGCGTCCGCCTGTGCAGCTTTCAGCTGTGCCTACTGTCTGTCCCGACTCATATAGATACTGTTGTATCTCACGGCTTAATACTTTCTTTTCGAATTCCATTCTATTCTTTATTTTTTGTTTTTATTTCTCTTTCTCTTTGACAAAAATCTGCCCATGCGCATAAGACGTTTATTTCAAGCTCAGAAAGCTTTTTTTTTCATGCACAAGATGTTTTTCTGCTCAAGCTCATGGCGTTATTTAAATGTCACCTTGCTAAAGGCAGGCTTATCGATGGTGCAGAAATCGTGGTCAAGATATTTATAATAGCCAGTAATGCCAATCATGGCTGCGTTGTCGGTGGTGTAGCTGAACTTAGGAATGTAAATTGTCCAACCATACTTCTTAGCATGTTCATGGAAAGCGTTGCGCAAACCGTTGTTTGCCGACACGCCGCCAGCCACAGCCACATGCTTGATGCCTGTTTGCTTGACAGCCTTACGAAGCTTGTTCATAAGAATGTCGACGATGGTAAACTCAAGACTGGCTGCAAGGTCGTTCTTGTGATGCTCCACAAAATCGGGATCATCGACAACCCACTTTCTCAAGCTGTAAAGGAACGATGTCTTAAGACCGCTGAAGCTGTAATCGAGCCCAGGGATGTGGGGCTCAGCAAAGGTATAAGCCTTGGGGTTGCCTTGACGGGCAAGGCGGTCAATAATTGGACCACCAGGATAACCAAGTCCCATAACCTTTGAACACTTGTCGATGGCCTCGCCAGCAGCATCGTCAATAGTCTGTCCGAGAACCTCCATGTCGTTATAGGCGTTTACCTTAACGATCTGAGAGTTGCCTCCGCTAACGAGCAGACAGATGAAGGGGAATGGAGGTGCCGAGGTGTCGTCGTCGCTTTCTTTAATGAAATGGGCCATTACATGACCTTGCAGATGGTTAACGTCGATCATGGGAATGCCAAGACTACGGGCAAACCCCTTGGTGAAGCTCACGCCCACAAGAAGCGATCCCATGAGTCCGGGACCGCGTGTGAAGGCAACAGCCGTGAGCTGCTCTTTTGTTACGCCAGCACGCTTAAGGGCTGCCGATACCACAGGTACGATGTTCTGTTGATGGGCACGCGAAGCCAACTCGGGCACTACGCCACCATACTCGCGATGAACATCCTGTGAGGCTGTAACGTTGCTCAGCAGAACGCCGTTGCGCAACACAGCTGCCGACGTGTCGTCACAACTGCTCTCTATACCTAATATATAAATGTCTTTCTTATCAGTTGTTTCTTCCATTTTTTTTACTATTGCTTTAAACAACAAACTAAGTTAAAAAACAATCTTTGTCAAGAACAATCTTAATTAAGAAAAATCTTAGTCAAGACCATTCTCTGTTAAGAAATGTCTTAGTGTGTAAGAATTTCAACACCATGTTCTGTCATCACAAACGTGTGCTCCCATTGTGCGCTTGGCAGCTCGTCGCCTGTAATCACCTCCCAACCATACTCGTCGTCGGCATCGATAAACACCTTCCATGTGCCCATGTTTATCATAGGTTCGATGGTGAACACCATGCCTGGAACGATAAGCATGCCTTGGCCTTTATGACCATAATGGAGAACCTCTGGATCTTCATGAAATTTCAATCCCACACCATGTCCGCAGAGGTCGCGAACCACACCATAATGATATTTCTCTGCATGTTTCTGGATGGCATGACCTATGTCGCCAACAAAACAATAGGGCTTGGCTGCTTCAGCTCCAATCTCCAAACACTCCTTGGCGACACGCACCAGCTGTTCCTTCTCGGGAGTGGTCTTGCCTATGATGAACATGCGTGAAGCGTCAGCATAATAGCCGTCAAGAATGGTTGTGAAGTCGACATTCACGATGTCGCCTTCTTGCAGAACATCTTCTTCTTTTGGAATGCCGTGACACACCACCTCGTTGATGCTCGTACACACGCTCTTTGGATAACCCTCATAGCCGAGACAGGCGGGAGTGGCGCCATGCTGAACGCAATAGTCGTAACAAATCTTATCAATCTCGAGAGTGTTCATGCCAGCATGTATCTGCTTGGCAACCTCGTCAAGAACGCCTGTGTTAACAACACCACTACGACGTATTCCCTCTATCTGCTCAGGGGTCTTTATCAGACTGCGCGAAGGAACCGTTTTGCCTTTATTCTCCCAATACATAACCTTCTCGTCAAGCTCGGTAATGGGCTGGCCAGGCAAACAATGCCATACTCTTTTTTTCTTAAAAACCATATCTGTGAATACGATTAAACTTTACTGTCTTGTTTCTTATTGTTTTTTCTGCGCCACTTTCGTTTTGCGCCTATTTTTATCTCATAATTTTATGCCTGTTTTTTGTCACCCCACAAGTCGAGCTTCTTGTTTCGAGCTTCATCGAGCGAGAGGAGTTGTTGCTTCTCGGCATATTGGGCACGCAGTTGCGCATAGCGTTCATCCAACCGGCGTTTCTCTTGCTCGCGTGCCTCTTTTTTCAGAATGCGGGCAGCGGCCAACGGCACCTGGGCAGCATCTTTTGTCCAGATAACAGGGCCATCATAAGCAGGCGCAATCTTCAAGGCGGCGTGCATCTCGCTTGTTGTTGCTCCACCCACGAACAGAGGGATGGTAAGACCAGCACGCTGCATCTCTGTTGCCACGTTGACCATCTCTTGAAGGCTGGGCGTTATCAGTCCGCTTAGACCCACGATGTCGGCTTTTACATCTATTGCTTTCTTCACAATCTGATCGGCAGGAACCATAACGCCAAGGTCATAGACCTCATAGTTGTTACATGAGAGAACCACGTCTACTATGTTTTTACCTATGTCGTGAACATCGCCCTTAACGGTTGCCATGACCACCTTGCCGGCAGACGATCCTTCTGTCTTGTCGGCCTCTATGTAAGGCTGAAGCACAGCCACAGCCTGTTTCATGATGCGTGCCGTCTTTACAACCTGAGGAAGGAACATCTTTCCACATCCGAAAAGTTCGCCCACCTCGTTCATGCCTGCCATCAAGGGACCTTCAATAATGTCGACAGCATGAGGATAACTGGTCAGGGCCTCGTTAATGTCGGCCTCAATATAATCGCCGATGCCTTTTTTTAACGCATATTGCAGACGTTTCTCGACCGTGTCGTTTCGCCATTCGGGGTTGGCTGTTGCAGCACTCTTGCTGTTTGAGCCACCTGTTGCAGCCGCCTGTTCCTTTATCTTTTCTGCCAACTCGATGAGACGTTCAGATGCATTCTTGTCGCGATAAAGAATAACATCCTCAATGACCTTTAGCTGGTCCTCAGGAATTTCTCCGTATGTCACCTTTGAGGCAGGGTTCACAATGCCAAAGTCCATGCCTTGCTGAATGGCGTGATAAAGGAACACGGCGTGCATGGCCTCACGAATGTAGTTGTTTCCACGGAACGAAAACGAAAGGTTGCTTATGCCTCCACTCACATGTGCTCCTGGAAGATTGCGTTTTATCCAGCCTGTGGCACGAATAAACTCAAGTCCATAGCTGTCGTGCTCCTCCATACCCGTGGCCACAGCTAATACGTTTGGGTCAAAGATTATGTCTAACGGGTTGATGCCAACCTCTTGTGTTAGAATGTTATATGCACGTTGCGCAATAGCTATCTTGCGGTCGTAGGTCGTGGCTTGTCCCTCTTCATCAAAGCACATCACCACAACAGCGGCTCCAAAGCGTTTCACGTCGCGGGCATGGCTCTTAAACTGCTCTTCTCCAGCCTTTAAGGAGATGGAGTTTACAATACATTTGCCCTGCAAACATTTCAGTCCGGCAAGCACCACGTCCCAGTCGGACGAGTCGATCATGACAGGCACCCTTGCAATATCCGGTTCCGAAGCAAGAAGGTTCAGGAAGGTCACCATCTCCTCCTTGGCGTTAAGCAATCCGTCATCCATGTTCACGTCAATAACCAACGCTCCGTCTTCAACCTGTTTGCGGGCAATGGTCAGAGCCTCGGCATATTGATGCTCATTGATGAGTCGTAAAAACTTGCGCGATCCAGCCACATTGCATCTTTCGCCCACATTGACAAAGCGCACATCAGGCGTTACGTCGAGCAGGTCAAGACCGCTAAGCCACATGGTTGACGGCTTTTTTACAGGCACATGAGGCTTCTTGCCTTTCACAATGTTGGGATAACGGGCAATAAACTCTTCTGTTGTACCACAGCATCCGCCAATGATGTTGACCAGCCCTTCATCCACAATCTCGGCTATTTGCGGCGCCATCGTGTCGGCAGTTTCGTCATACAGTCCCAACGAGTTGGGCAGTCCTGCATTAGGATAGCAGGAAATATAATAAGGTGCCTTTGAAGCAAGGTCACGAAGGAACGGCATCATCTGTGGGGCTCCAAACGAGCAGTTGAGACCTACTGAGAAGACCGGATATTCGCTCACACTTGCCAGGAACGCCTCAAGAGTTTGTCCGCTAAGCGTGCGTCCGGCAAGGTCGCTTATGGTTACAGAGAGCATCAAGGGCAACTCGACGCCACGGTTCTTCATGGCCACGAGAGCCGCATCCATAGCCACCTTTGCGTTTAGCGTGTCGAATATTGTCTCCATAAGAATGGCATCAACGCCACCTTCAATCAGAGCTTCCATCTGCTCAAGATAAGCGTCGAACAACACATCATAAGTCATGTCTCGTGCAGCTGGGTCATTGACATCTGGCGACATGGAGCATGTCTTGTTTGTCGGACCAACGCTTCCGCACACAAAACGTGGATGGTCGGGCGTGCTGAACTCGTCGGCACATTGGCGTGCTATCTGCGCACCTTTAAGAGCCATCTCAGCACTATAAGGCTCCAACGTGTAGTCGGCTTGCGAAATGCGTTGTGAGCTAAAGGTGTTTGTCGTGATTATATCGGCCCCAGCCTTAAGATATTTTCTATGTATGTCCTTTATTACATCAGGACGAGTTATGTTGAGCAGGTCGTTGTTGCCTTTCAACATGTTGCCGACCTTGGCAAAGCGCTCGCCACGGAAATGTTTTTCCTCCAAGCCATATTGCTGGATCATCGTTCCCATGCCGCCGTCAAGCACAAGTATTCTGTCTTTGATTCTCTCTTTCAAATTCATCTTTTTCTCTTGGAGGGGTCATTAAAAACAACAATATTGCCAATAAAGCGCAGCCTTCTTTTATATAAGTATCGGCTTTTATAGGCAACCATATTTTAATTTATGCAGCAGACTTTTTATAAAAGCAGCAGCTCTCATTTTACATTAAAAAATGTACAGGTCTATTTAGAATCGCTTCATTGCCCTGTCCATCTCTCTACGGTCTTCCTTTTCTTTTAGCGTCTGGCGTTTGTCAAATTCTTTCTTACCCTTAGCCAAAGCAATGTCCATCTTCGCGCGTCCGTTCTTGTCAATGAACACAAGCGTTGGAACAATAGTGTAGCCAATCTGCTTTGTAGCTTCCTGAAGCTTATGTATCTCGCGTTTGTTAAGCAACAGCTTGCGGTCGCGCTTCGCCTCATGGTTGTTGTAAGACCCATAGAAATAAGGTGAAATGTTCATGCCCTTCACCCATATCTCGCCATTGTTTATGAAACAGAATGTGTCGACAAGGCTCGCCTTGCCCATTCGTATCGATTTTATCTCGGTTCCTGTTAGGACAATGCCAGCTGTGAATGTTTCCATAAAGAAATATTCGAACGACGCCTTCTTGTTCTTTATCTGCACAGGACTTTTCTTTCTCAAAAGTTCTTCTTCCTTGTTCATCTTTCCTTGATGTCTTTTTTATTATGCCTCTATGACGGCAAAACGGTCAACATGCTCGTCTATGTAATAAGCCACCTGAGCTGTCCAACGTTCCTCGTTCACTACAAAGTCGTCGTCATAATCGTCAAACTCGGGCATCTGTTCAAACAACGCCATAAACTCGTCGTCGGTGCAGTCGGCCTCAATCTTGTCTTTATACTTTTTATATAAAGGTATAACCTTGCGCACATGACGGGCAAGCTCCACCAACCCCCACTCTTTCACGGCGCGGGCAAACGGATTCATGAAAATAAATCCGCCATAACCGTTATGGATAAGCTGTATGTAGCCGCCGTTCATGACCTCGTCGCGCAAGATGCTGTAAGCAAGCAACGTTATCTGGTCGGCATTGAGGCGTGCCATTGTGTCGGCAGTAAGCTCACCGCCCACAAGCTCATATGTGTGTTTCACAAAAACGTCGACAAAGGCATCCATGCCTTCCTCCGATGCTTTCTGCAACTCTATGTCTTTTATTTTTGCCTTTTCCTCTGTCATAGCCAAATAATGTTTTTTTATTGGAGCTTACCATACAGTTTGCTGCCAAACAAATATATAATAAAAATGTCTAATATAGATTGCAAAGTTACAACAAAAAACTAAAACAAAGACGTGAATAATGAAAAATGAGGTTAAAGTGTGAAAAAGAATACCTAAAAGTAGGTATATTTCGAAACTTTATATTAACTTTGCACTAAATAAATACGGTATTTTATTATTCATTTTATTAATAAAAGTAAAGGAATATGACTTATTCTAACGAAGTCAACAACATGTGCGTTGTTGCAAAAGGTCCTAACCACGGACCCGCCCCCATTCCTGAAGAGGGAAAATGGATTCAGGCCAAGGAGATTAAAGACATCTCTGGATATACCCATGGTATCGGTTGGTGTGCTCCCCAGCAGGGCGCTTGCAAGCTCTCTCTGAACATCAAGGAGGGAGTTATTCAGGAGTGTCTCGTTGAGACTATCGGCTGTACTGGTATGACCCACTCAGCAGCTATGGCTTCAGAGATTCTGCCTGGAAAGACCATTCTTGAGGCTCTGAACACAGACCTCGTGTGCGACGCCATCAACACAGCCATGCGTGAGCTGTTCCTGCAGATCGTTTACGGTCGCTCACAGAGCGCCTTCTCTGAGGACGGACTCGTTATCGGCGCTGGTCTTGAGGACCTGGGTAAGGGTCTGCGCAGCCAGACTGGTACCCTCTATGGCACAGTTGCCAAGGGCACACGTTACCTCGAGCTGACCGAGGGTTACATCACCAAGATGTTCCTTGACAAGGACAGCCAGGTTTGCGGCTACGAGTATGTTCACCTGGGCAAGATGATGGAAGCTATCAAGAACGGCATGGACGCCAACGAGGCTGTCAAGAAGTTCACAGGCAGCTATGGTCGCACCACAGCCGAGCAGGGAATTGTTAAATCTATTGACCCACGTAAAGAATAAGGAGATACAGAAATGATAAGAAAAGTTCAATTCGAAAGCCAGGAGCGTCGCATCAACCAGGTGCTTGCCGCTCTTAAAGAGAATGGTATCAACTCTATCGAAGAGGCCAATGAGATTTGCGAGAGCGTAGGTATCGATCCTTACCAGATGTGTGAAGACACACAGCGTATCTGTTTCGAGAACGCAAAGTGGGCTTATGTATGTGGTGCTGCTATCGCTATCAAGAAGGGTGTAAAGACAGCTGCCGATGCTGCCGAGGCTATCGGTATCGGTCTGCAGAGCTTCTGCATTCCCGGTTCTGTTGCTGACGACCGTAAGGTAGGTCTTGGCCACGGCAACCTCGCTGCCCGTCTGCTCCGCGAAGAGACACAATGCTTCGCTTTCTTGGCAGGTCACGAGTCGTTCGCTGCTGCTGAGGGTGCTATCAAGATTGCTGAGATGGCCAACAAGGTTCGTAAGAATCCTCTGCGCGTTATCCTCAACGGTCTTGGCAAGGATGCTGCACAGATCATCAGCCGTATCAACGGCTTCACATACGTTAAGACTGAGTTTGATTACTATACAGGTGAGCTGAAGGTTGTTGACCGCATCGCTTACTCTGACGGTCCCCGTGCAAAGGTTAACTGCTACGGCGCAAACGACGTTCGTGAGGGTGTAGCTATCAACTGGAGCGAGGATGTTGACGTGTCTATCACAGGTAACTCTACCAACCCGACACGTTTCCAGCACCCGGTTGCCGGAACATACAAGAAGGAGCGCGTGCTCGCTGGCAAGCCCTACTTCTCAGTAGCTTCAGGTGGTGGTACAGGCCGTAC
>UQTI01000037.1 GCA_900543975.1 uncultured Prevotella sp.
TAACTTGGGAGCAGGTAAAGGCTATTGCAGAGGACAAAATGAATGACCTCAACTGTTTTACAGTAGAGTCAGCCATGAGACTGATAGCCGGTACAGCTAGAAGTATGGGTATTACTGTGAAAGGGGACTTCCCTGAATAATAATTAAACTTCAATTAAGAAAATGAGTAAACTGACAAAAAATCAGAAATCAGTCGCTGATAAGGTTGAAGCAGGGAAAGCATACTCTTTGGAAGAGGCATCACAGCTGGTGAAGGACATTACCACCACCAAGTTTGATGCATCTCTCGATATCGACGTTCGCCTGGGTGTAGACCCTCGCAAGGCCAACCAGATGGTTCGTGGCGTCGTTTCTCTTCCTAACGGAACCGGTAAGGTTACCCGCGTTCTCTGTCTCTGTACACCTGATCAGGAGGCTGCTGCCAAAGAGGCAGGTGCCGACTATGTTGGTCTTGACGAGTATATCGAGAAGATCAAAGGTGGTTGGACAGATGTTGATGTTATCATCACAATGCCCTCATGCATGGGTAAGCTTGGTCCCCTCGGCCGTGTACTCGGTCCCCGTGGCCTGATGCCTAACCCCAAGAGCGGCACTGTTACTATGGACGTTGCTAAGGCAGTTAAGGAGGTTAAGCAGGGTAAGATCGACTTCAAGGTTGACAAGGCTGGAATCATCCATACCTCTATAGGTAAGGTTAGCTTCACATCGGAGCAGATTTTCCAGAACGCCAAGGAGTTCATCGCCACTGTTAACAAACTGAAGCCTGCTGCTGCTAAAGGTACATACATCAAGAGTATCTTTATTTCTAGCACTATGAGTAAGGGTATCAAGGTTGATCCTAAGACTTGTGAGTAACTCTAAAAGTTTTGTACAATGAAAAAAGAAGTAAAAGATACTATTATTGTTGAACTCGGTCAGAAACTGAAGGAGTATCCTCATTTCTATCTGGTCGACGTTCACGGACTCAATGCAGAGGCTACAAGCGACCTTCGTCGCAAGTGCTTCAAGGCCGGTATCAAGATGGTTGTTGTTAAGAACACCCTTCTTCACCAGGCTCTCGAGGCTTCTGACGTAGATTTTGAGCCCATCTATGGAGCACTGAAGGGCAGCACAGCTGTGATGTTCGCTCAGACCGCTAATGTTCCTGCTAAGCTTCTGAAGGATAAGGATTACCTGAAGGCAGGTGTTCCCGCCCTCAAGGCAGCTTACGCTGAGGAGTCATTCTTCCAGGCTAACCAGCTTGAGGATTTGGTTTCTCTGAAGAGCAAGAACGAGGTTATTGCAGATATCGTTGCACTGCTCCAGTCACCCGCAAAGAACGTTATCTCTGCTTTGCAGTCAGGTGGCAACACAATTCATGGTGTTCTCAAGACTTTAGGAGAGCGTCCTGAGTAATATTTCAAACAAACATTAACAAAAAAAATAAAAAAATTAAAATAAAATGGCAGATATCAAAGCTATTGCTGAAGAGTTAGTAAATCTTACAGTAAAGGAAGTAAATGAGTTGGCAACAGTCCTGAAGGACGAGTATGGAATCGAGCCCGCTGCTGCAGCTGTAGCTGTAGCTGCTGGTCCCGCTGCTGGTGCAGCTGACGCAGCTGAGGAGAAGTCTTCTTTCGACGTTGTTCTCGCTGAGGTTGGTGGCGCAAAGCTCCAGGTTGTAAAGGCTGTTAAGGAGGCTTGCGGTCTTGGTCTGAAAGAGGCTAAGGATCTCGTAGACGGTGCTCCTTCAACAATCAAGGAAGGTCTTTCTAAGGAAGAGGCTGAGAACCTGAAGAAGGCTATCGAAGAGGCTGGTGCTAAGGTAGAGCTGAAGTAATCAAG
Source organism: uncultured Prevotella sp. (assembly GCA_900543975.1). Lineage (GTDB taxonomy): Bacteria > Bacteroidota > Bacteroidia > Bacteroidales > Bacteroidaceae > Prevotella. The sequence goes on from UQTI01000037.1 coordinate 1,825, forward strand.
CATCTTGTAAGGAATAAAGGTTGAAGTTTTTCAGCCTTTGTTCTTACTTTCATATTAATGGTTAGAATCTGCTAAGTAGGCGGGTTCTAACCTTTTTGTGTCTTTAAAACTTTTAGATTTTTCAACACCCTATTAATATCTTCTAATGGCTTCAAAAATTGTTGATAACAGAGTAAATTTTGCCAGCGTCCACAATCCGATGCCCTATCCGGATTTTCTCGACGTGCAGCTAAAGTCGTTTAGAGACTTCCTTCAGTTGGATACGCCACCTGAGGAGCGCAAGAATGACGGTTTGTATAAGGTCTTCTCTGAGAACTTCCCCATCACGGACACAAGAAACAATTTTGTTCTTGAATTCCTTGACTACTATATCGACCCGCCCCGCTACTCAATTGATGAGTGTCTGGAGCGCGGCTTGACATATAGTGTTCCCTTGAAGGCTAAGATGAAACTTTATTGTACTGACCCCGATCATGAGGATTTCGGTACATTCATACAAGACGTCTTTCTTGGCACTATCCCTTACATGACAAGCAACGGCACGTTCGTAATCAATGGTGCCGAGCGTGTTGTTGTGTCACAGCTGCACCGTTCACCCGGTGTGTTCTTCTCACAGGGTGTCCATGCTAACGGAACCGTGCTTTATTCTGCACGAATCATTCCGTTCAAGGGCTCTTGGATCGAGTTTGCCACTGACATCAACAACGTGATGTATGCTTACATCGACCGTAAGAAGAAATTGCCTGTAACAACTCTTCTCCGTGCCATCGGCTACGACACTGATAAGGACATCCTTCAGATTTTCGACCTTGCTGAGGAGATTAAGGTCAACAAGAAGAACATGAAGGCTGCCATTGGTCGCAAGCTTGCTGCCCGTGTGCTGAAGAGCTGGAACGAAGACTTCGTAGACGAGGATACCGGTGAGGTTGTATCTATCGAGCGTAACGAGGTGATTATGGAGCGTGAGACTGAGCTCACAGAGGATAACATTGATGAAATTCTCGAGAGCGGCACCGCTTCAATACTTCTCCACAAGGATGCAGAGGCTGCAAGCAAATACGCCATCATCTTCAACACCCTTCAGAAGGATCCCAGCAACTCTGAGAAAGAGGCTGTGCTTTACATCTACCGTCAGCTGCGTAACAGCGACCCTGCTGATGACGCATCAGCTCGCGAGGTGTTCCAGAACCTGTTCTTCTCAGACAAGCGTTATGATCTCGGTGAGGTTGGTCGCTACCGCATCAACCGCAAGCTCGGTCTCTCTACCGATTCTGACATTCGTGTCCTCACAAAGGACGACATCATAGAGATTATCAAGTATCTCATCCAGCTGGTCAACTCCAACGCTAACGTCGATGATATCGACCACCTCTCTAACCGTCGCGTACGCACAGTGGGTGAGCAGTTGAGCAACCAGTTCTCTATCGGTCTTGCCCGTATGAGCCGCACCATCCGTGAGCGCATGAACGTGCGCGACAACGAGGTGTTCACACCGACCGATCTTATCAACGCAAAGACCATCTCGAGCGTTATCAACTCGTTCTTCGGAACGAACCCGCTGTCTCAGTTCATGGACCAGACCAACCCGTTGGCTGAGGTCACACACAAGCGCCGTCTCTCGGCTCTTGGTCCTGGCGGTCTGTCGCGTGAGCGTGCAGGTTTCGAGGTGCGTGACGTTCACTATACCCACTACGGTCGTCTCTGTCCTATTGAGAGCCCTGAGGGTCCTAACATCGGTCTTATTTCTTCTCTTTGCGTTTACGCTACAATCAACGACCTCGGCTTCATCGAGACACCTTATCGCAAGGTAACCGACGGTGTCGTTGACCTGAAGAACGAGGATGTTGTATATCTCACAGCCGAAGAAGAGCAAGATCACATCATCGGTCAGGGTAACGCACCTCTTCGTCCCGACGGAACGTTCATCCGCGATGTCGTAAAGTGTCGTCAGGATGCCGACTTCCCTGTTGTGCCTCCCTCAGAGGTAGACCTCATGGACGTTGCTCCTCAGCAGATCGGTTCGGTTTCTGCCGGACTCATTCCTTTCCTCGAGCACGACGACGGTCACCGTGCGCTCATGGGATGTAACATGATGCGCCAGGCTGTGCCTTTGCTCCACAATGATGCTCCTATCGTAGGAACAGGTATTGAGAAACAGGTGTGTGAGGATTCTCGCACCATGATCACAGCCGAGGGTGAGGGTGTTATCGACTACGTTGACGCTACAACCATACGTATTCTCTATGATCGCACAGAGGAAGAAGAGTTTGTAAGCTTCGAGCCTGCTCTTAAGGAGTATCGCATACCCAAGTTCCGTCGCACCAACCAGAACATGACCATCGACCTGCGTCCTATCTGTAACAAGGGTCAGCGTGTCAAGGCTGGTGACATCCTTACCGAGGGTTATGCTACAGAGAACGGCGAGCTTGCTCTTGGCCGCAACCTCCTCGTGGCTTACATGCCTTGGAAGGGTTACAACTATGAGGATGCCATCGTGCTCTCAGAGCGTATTGTCCGTGACGATGTGCTCACATCAGTGCATGTTGACGAGTATTCTCTTGAGGTTCGCGAGACAAAGCGCGGCATGGAGGAGTTCACAAGCGACATCCCCAACGTTAGCGAGGAAGCAACCAAGGATCTCGACGACAACGGTATCATTCGCATCGGTGCCCGTGTTGAGCCCGGCGACATCATGATCGGTAAGATTTCACCAAAGGGTGAGAGCGATCCTTCACCAGAGGAGAAACTCCTCCGTGCTATCTTCGGTGACAAGGCCGGTGACGTAAAGGATTCTTCATTGAAAGCCAATCCTTCACTCAGCGGTGTCGTTATCGACAAGAAGCTGTTCACACGCGCTGTCAAGACCCGTGAGTCGAAGAAACAGGACAAGATCACACTGGCAAAGATCGACGAGGAGTATGAGGCAAAGAACGACGACCTCAAGGACATTCTCGTTGACAAGCTCCTCACCCTCACCGAGGACAAGACCTCTATGGGTGTGAAAGACTACAGCGGTGCTGAGATCATCACAAAGGGCAGCAAGTTCACAGCTACACAGCTCAAGAACCTTGAGTATGACGGCATACAGTCGAACGGATGGACAGAGGACGACCATACCAACGGTCTTATCCAGAAGCTCATCATGAACTACATACGCAAGTACAAGCTCCTCGATGCTGAGCTCAAGCGTAAGAAGTTTGCCATCACCATCGGTGACGAGATGCCTTCAGGTATCCTCCAGATGGCCAAGGTTTACATCGCCAAGAAGCGTAAGATCGGTGTCGGTGACAAGCTCGCCGGTCGTCACGGTAACAAGGGTATCGTTTCGAAGATTGTACGCATGGAGGACATGCCGTTCCTCGAGGACGGACGTCCTGTAGACCTGGTGCTGAACCCGCTGGGTGTGCCTTCGCGAATGAACCTCGGTCAGATCTTCGAGGCCATCCTCGGTGCTGCCGGTCGCAAGCTCGGCGTCAAGTTTGCTACGCCTATCTTCGACGGTGCTCATCTTGAGGACCTCTCTGAGTGGACTGACAAGGCAGGTCTGCCTCACCTCTGCTCTACACACCTCTATGACGGTGAGACAGGTGAGCAGTTTGACCAGCCCGCCACCGTGGGTGTCACTTACTTCCTCAAGCTCGGTCACATGGTTGAGGACAAGATGCACGCACGTTCAATCGGTCCCTACTCGCTCATCACACAGCAGCCTCTTGGAGGTAAGGCACAGTTTGGTGGACAGCGTTTCGGAGAGATGGAGGTTTGGGCTCTTGAGGCCTTCGGCGCAAGCCATGTGCTCCAGGAGATTCTTACCATCAAGTCGGACGATACCGTCGGCCGTTCAAAGGCTTACGAGGCCATTGTCAAGGGCGATCCCATGCCAACACCTGGCATCCCCGAGTCGCTTAACGTGTTGCTCCATGAGCTTCGCGGTCTCGGTCTGAGCATCAAACTTGATTAATCCTGACACCCTAAATATTTCATATAAGATATGGCTTTCAAGAAAGATACAAAAGTAAAAAATAATTTCACGAAGATTACCATCGGTCTCGCTTCTCCCGAGGAGATTTTGGAAAATTCGTATGGCGAGGTAACCAAGCCTGAAACCATCAACTATCGTACCTACAAGCCGGAGCGTGACGGTCTGTTCTGTGAGCGCATCTTCGGTCCGACACGCGACTACGAGTGTGCCTGTGGCAAGTACAAGCGCATTCGTTACAAAGGTATCGTCTGCGACCGATGCGGTGTTGAGGTAACAGAGAAGAAAGTGCGTCGCGAGCGTAGCGGACACATCGAGCTGGTGGTGCCTGTAGCACACATCTGGTATTTCCGTTCTCTGCCCAACAAGATTGGCTACCTGCTCGGCATGCCTACAAAGAAGCTCGACGCGGTAATCTACTATGAGAAATATGTGGTTATCCAGCCGGGTGCCCTTGCAGGACGTACCGACGAGGAAGGCAACGAGCTGAACGGTTCACACAAGATGGACCTCCTCACAGAAGAGGAGTACATGGACATCCTTGACAACAAGATCGGAATAAGCAACGACTATCTTGAGGACAGCGATCCTAACAAGTTCATCGCCAAGATGGGTGCAGAGGCCATTTACGACCTGCTTGCAAACATCGATCTCGACGCTCTGTCATACGAGCTGCGTGACCGTGCCAACAACGACTCGGCACAGCAGCGCAAGACAGAGGCCCTGAAGCGTCTGCAGGTTGTAGAGGCGTTCCGTGGCAGCAAGGACATGAACCGTCCTGAGTGGATGATCATGAAGATCATTCCCGTTATCCCGCCAGAGCTCCGTCCTCTCGTGCCGCTTGATGGCGGCCGTTTCGCAACTTCCGACCTCAACGACCTCTATCGTCGTGTGATCATCCGTAACAACCGTCTGAAGCGACTCGTAGAGATCAAGGCTCCTGAGGTCATTCTCCGTAACGAGAAGCGTATGCTTCAGGAGGCCGTCGACAGTCTCTTCGACAACTCACGCAAGTCGAGCGCTGTGAAGAGTGAGAGCAACCGTCCGCTGAAGTCATTGTCCGACTCTCTCAAGGGTAAGGCAGGACGTTTCCGCCAGAACCTCCTCGGTAAGCGTGTCGACTATTCTGCACGTTCGGTTATCGTCGTAGGTCCTGAGCTGAAGATGGGCGAGTGTGGTCTGCCTAAGCTCATGGCAGCCGAGCTCTACAAGCCGTTCATCATCCGCAAGCTCATCGAGCGCGGCATCGTGAAGACCGTCAAGAGCGCCAAGAAGATCGTTGACCGTCGTGAACCCGTGATCTGGGACATCCTGGAGAACGTAATGAAGGGTCACCCCGTGCTCCTGAACCGTGCTCCTACACTTCACCGTCTGGGTATCCAGGCGTTCCAGCCTAAGCTCATCGAGGGTAAGGCTATCCAGCTCCACCCGTTGGCATGTACCGCGTTCAACGCCGACTTCGACGGTGACCAGATGGCTGTTCACCTCCCGCTTAGCAACGAGGCTGTGCTTGAGGCTCAGATCCTGATGCTTCAGAGCCACAACATCCTCAACCCTGCCAATGGTGCTCCTATCACCGTGCCTTCACAGGATATGGTGCTCGGACTCTATTATATCACCAAGCTGCGTCCCGGTGCCAAGGGCACAGGTCTGACCTTCTACGGTGCTGAAGAGGCAATCATTGCCCACAACGAGGGCCAGTGTGACCTCCACGCTCCTGTAAAGGTTATCGTTACCGATCTTGTCGACGGCAAGCTGCAGCCCCGCATGGTGGAGACCTCGGTAGGTCGTGTTATCGTCAACCAGATTATCCCTGACGAGGTAGGCTTCTTCAACGACATCATCTCTAAGAAGACCCTCCGCGGCATCATCTCAAGCGTAATCAAGGCCGTAGGTATGGCTCGTGCATGCGAGTTCCTCGACGGCATCAAGAACCTTGGTTATCGCATGGCTTATGTGGCTGGTCTGTCGTTCAACCTTGACGACATCATCATCCCGCCAGAAAAGAAAGCCATCGTTGACCGTGGCCAGGACGAGGTTCGTGCCATCCAGGACAACTATAACATGGGCTTCATCACAGAGAACGAGCGTTACAACCAGGTGATCGATACCTGGACACACGTCAACAACGACCTCGCCTCTATCCTTATGAAAGAGATGACCGAGGCTGACCAGGGCTTCAACGCCGTGTTCATGATGCTCGACTCAGGTGCCCGTGGTTCTAAGGACCAGATCAAGCAGCTCTCAGGTATGCGTGGTCTTATGGCCAAGCCTATGAAGGCCGGTGCCGAGGGACACCAGATTATCGAGAACCCTATTATCTCCAACTTCAAGGAGGGTATGTCAGTGCTCGAGTACTTCATCGCTTCTCACGGTGCCCGTAAGGGTCTTGCCGATACCGCTATGAAGACCGCCGACGCCGGTTACCTCACACGTCGTCTTGTTGACGTCTCACACGATGTGATCATCACCGAGGAAGACTGTGGTACGCTCCGCGGCCTCGTATGCACCGCTCTTAAGAACGGCGATGAGGTGGTTTCATCACTCTCTGAGCGCATCCTTGGCCGTGTGTCTGTTCACGATGTTATCCATCCTTCAACAGGCGAGCTGCTCGTGGCTGCCGGCGAAGAGATTACCGACTCTATAGCCAAGGCCATCGAAGACTCTCCCATCGAGAGCGTTGAGATCCGCTCTGTGCTCACCTGCGAGAGCAAGCACGGTGTCTGCATGAAGTGTTACGGACGTAACCTCGCAACACAGCGCATGGTTCAGATGGGTGAGGCAGTAGGTGTGATTGCCGCACAGGCCATTGGTGAGCCTGGTACACAGCTTACGCTCCGTACCTTCCACGCCGGTGGTGTGGCAGGTAACGCTGCCGCCAACGCTTCTATCGTAGCAAAGAACGACTGCAAGCTCCACTTCGAGGACATCCGTGTCGTGCCGTTCATCGAGAACGACGGCGAGAAGGACATCAAGTGTGAGATGGTTGTGAGCCGTCTTACCGAGCTTCAGTTCATCGACCCGCATACCGACATCACCCTTGCAACAGTGAACGTGCCTTACGGTTCTTCACTCTATTTCAAGGAAGGCGACGAGGTCAAGAAGGGCGATCTCATTGCCAAGTGGGACCCGTTCAACGCCGTTATCGTTACCGAGTATGCAGGAACCCTGCGCTTCAACGATGTTGTTGAGGGCGTAACGTACCGTGCTGAGACCGACGACGCCACAGGTCTTACCGAGAAGATTATCGTCGACTCTAAGGACAAGTCGAAGGTGCCGACCTGCGATGTGCTTGATGCAAATGGCGAGATTATCGGTACCTACAACTTCCCTGTGGGAGGACACGTTGTTGTTGAAGACGGCCAGACCGTCAAGACAGGTACCACCCTCGTGAAGATTCCTCGTGCTGCCGGTTCGGCAGGCGATATCACCGGTGGTCTGCCACGAGTTACCGAGCTGTTCGAGGCTCGTAACCCGAGCAACCCCGCTGTTGTGTCTGAGATCGACGGTGAGGTTACCATGGGCAAGGTTAAGCGTGGCAACCGTGAGATCATCGTTACCAGCAAGACCGGTGACCAGAAGAAATATCTCGTGTCGCTGTCAAAGCAGATCCTTGTACAGGAGCACGATGCCGTGCGTGCCGGAACCCCGTTGTCTGACGGTAGCATCACACCGGGCGACATCCTTGCCATCAAGGGTCCGACCGCCGTTCAGGAGTATATCGTGAATGAGGTTCAGGACGTGTACCGTCTGCAGGGTGTGAAGATCAACGACAAGCACTTCGAGATTATCGTTCGCCAGATGATGCGCAAGGTTCAGATCAACGAACCGGGCGATACAACATTCCTCGAGCAGGAGATTGTCGACAAGCTCGACTTTGCAGAGGAGAACGACCGCATCTGGGGCAAGAAGTATGTTGTCGATGCAGGCGACAGCGATGTGCTCAAGGTTGGTCAGATCGTGTCGGCCCGCAAGCTGCGCGACGAGAACTCAAGCTTGAAGCGTCGTGACCTCCGTCAGGTTCAGGTGCGCGACACCGTGCCCGCAACATCTACACAGATCCTTCAGGGTATCACCCGCGCCGCTCTCCAGACCAAGAGCTTCATCTCTTCTGCATCGTTCCAGGAGACAACGAAGGTGCTCAACGAGGCCGCTATCCGTGGCAAGGTAGACCGTCTGGAAGGCATGAAGGAGAACGTTATCGCCGGTCACCTCATCCCCGCCGGTACAGGTCTCCGCGAGTGGGAGCGTCTGATTGTAGGCTCAAAGGAAGACTATGAGCGCATGCAGGCCAACCGCAAGAATGTTATCGATTTCTCTGACAACCAGAAATAAGAAAAACGATAAGACGTTATAAAAGGGACACACCTCTTTTTAGGGGTGTGTCCTTTTTGTGTTAGATTATAACATTTATTTATAGCATTATTTTTTGCAAATTTCAAAAATAATGTTACCTTTGCATTAGACAAACAGACTGACGGCACCCCTTTCGACAGTAGTTGGCAGGATACCGTCAGTTTTTTTTGCCGTTTAAACAAACAAAATTAATAAATATCTAAATCGATCATTTTACAATGGACAACAACAACAATCAGCAGAATCAGCCCCAGCAGGCAAGTCTTTCGTTCACAAACCCTGCAGTGGCTCTTGGCGAATATGCCAACCTGGTAGTAATCACTCACTCTCCCAGCGAGGTAGTGTTCGACTTCGTGCGCACCCTTCCCGGTCTGGAGCATCCCGCAGTGTGCAGCCGCGTGGTAATGACTCCCGAGAACGCTAAGCGTCTCATGCTCTCTCTTCAGGAGAACATCAAAGGCTATGAGCAGACTTTCGGCCCTATCCAGTTCGCCGAGGATAAGATTCAGCAGCCCGCAGGTGACCGCACAATCGCTCCCTTCGGCAACGGCACAACCAAGGGCGAGGCTTAAAAACGAAACGAAGGCTCCTAAAGGCTATTTAAAACAGCATCAACGCAAGCCGGTAAGGTCTTTGTTGTAGCAACGATAGCCGCTATTATAAAAATAGGAGATTAAGATAAGGCCCACTACCAAACCTCTTTCGGCTTGGTGGTGGGCCTTTTGGTTAATGCTGTCTACAAAACAACCTTATCTATATGAACCAAACAGTCCTCCTTCTAACGGCGTGTCTTGCGCTTTCTGCTCAAACAACAGCTAAAACATCATCATCTCAAGCAACATCTCAAACATCAGCTCCAGAAAATATGCCTCACATGCATCTGGTGCAGCATGTTGCCCCTGCTCCTGTGACGCGCCCTGTGACATGTTCCCCTAAGGCGGATACCGCAGAGCGTCTTGTGTCGTCTGTTTACAGATATGAAAGCAAATCGCAGAACACGAACGATAATTTCTCTTACACCTACACCTATGCCCCCAACGGTTTGCCCTTGATGGTCGTAGGGACCAACGGATCAAAGACGGAATATGAGTTTGAGCTCAACGCCCAAGGTTTTTGGACCAAGCGCGTTGTCTATAATGTCACTAATGAAAAGCGCACGCCTACCGAGCAGACCGTCCGCACATACGATGAGCTGAACCGTTTAACATCAGAAACCGAATATAAGAACAACTCTGCCAACTCAAATCTCGTGTTGAGTTCAAAGAGCACCTTCGCTTACGACAATGGCCCCGAGGGCTATCGCAGCTCTTATTGTCTGTATGACGTCTCCGGTTCCGAGAAATCAATATCGCAGACGTTGTGGCTCAAAGCCAAGGGGTGCTATGTGGCCAACCGATGGAATTATCCAGCCAACAGAACGGAGATAAAGGTCGACAACGGGCAGAACACCTGTACCTTTTTTTCTTACTCGTCGCCCGAAGCCACAGCGATAGATTATTATACCACGACAACATATAGCCTGCTCTTTGACGGCCATTATGTCGAGACGGCATGCATAAAGACCCAATATGCTGGCGAAGGCAACGTGTCGAAGTCGGGCTCGATGACCGATGTGCAGCTTGATCCGTCGACGAACGACGTTACGTTAAAGCCTTATTCTGTCGTTTATGTAGGCGAAACGGCAGAGCTCACACCCAAGGCATGGCGTGTGTGCTCGCTCAACGAGTATCTGCAGCTGCCTGTGACCGAAGCCAACGGCAACCGCCATTCTGCCTGTTATGATGCTGTGACCAACCTCCCCACCCAGACCTACACCTGTTCGTGGGTCGGCCACGGCATAGCCAAGGAGCGACACAGCGCTGCTGACGGTTCAACCACCACAACATACCGGCGTTACGACGCCGACGGAAAAAGTGAGGGAGAGGTCTGCTTCTGTTCCGACGGCAGCTTCACCGTTGCCGACAAAAACCGTAGGGAGAGTTTGCAAGACTTCAAGGACAGCGCCGTCTACATCGGTCTCTATGACTCTGCCGGCTGCTTGCAGAAGCAGCTGAAATGTAAGGGCAGCGTGTCTGATGCTTCTTTTAACAGCTTTGTCCCGACGTTTGTCATGAAAAGTGGCGACTCATGGGTTGCTGCTGCCAATCTCTCTTTCACCTACCGCAATGGCACATATCTCGACATCACTACCGATGCCCTTGGACGCGCCGCTGTCTGTCGCAGCCGCCTTGTCCAGGAAGGCGAGTCATCGGTTTCTTATATCTCGCGTCGCGAGTATAGCTATTTGGAAAACGGAAATGTGCGCGAAGTGGAATATCGTTATAAAGATCCGCATGACGAGACCACAGAATATGCAGCCCGCTATGCTGAAAAAGAAAAGACCGGAAACGGTTTGAACGTTGTGTTCTACGAAGACGAAACGTTTACAGCGATGACGCAAAAAACTGTCTACGACATCGCTGCCCACAGCATAACCCACAGCCGTTGGCACGATGCGGGATGGGTGGTAGATAACATTGAGGCGTTGACAGAAGCCCATTTCGACGGCGACATCTACGTCTACACGACATGTGAAAAAGACCGGAACGGCACCATTGTTCCTAAGGGCAGATGTGAGAAGATGTTGTTTGGTCCCGAATGTTGGGTTCGCGAATATGCGTGGGATGCCGCCACGTCTCAGTTTGTTGGTCTCACGGGCCGTTCGCTCCGTTCCGCCTCGCCCCGCGAGTTTTCATACATTGAGCCCGTGGCGTTTGAAGACAGCTATGACGGTTTCCGTTCATTGTCCGTCAGCCCCACTGTTGTGTGCGGTTCGGGCGACAGCACCCTCGACATCTGTTTTGAGTGGGACAGCGACAGCAACAGTTGGCTAATGTCGAAGGAAGGCTACAGCGTGTCTGACGACGGCCTCACCTGCCGCTATTTTTATGAGGAAGACGGTGTTCATCAAGAGGTCGAATATGTGCGTCGCGCCGATGGTCGCCTTGTGTCATACAGCAGCAGCCTTTCGTTCCCCTTCTTGGAAATGGTAAACAAGCAGACCTACACCTACGACAGCGAGGGGCGTGTCACCATGCATGTGAAGACGAACAAACGGACAAACTTTGACAGCACCGCAACTTATGGTTACATCTACGACAAGGTTGAGGCGAGTGCCGTAGATGATATCTCTGCCGACCTTGTTGCCAGACTTAAGGTCAAAGGCCGCACGTTCAGCCTTAGCGGTGCCGATCTCTCGCTCTATGACCCGTCAGGCCGTCTTGTTATGCACGGCCGCGGCTCCCTCACGGCACCTTCTGCCGGTCTCTATCTGCTCAAGTCGGAGGGCAAGACCGTGAAGGTTGTTGTGAAATGATTTTGAGCCTCGTTCCTGAGGCAAGGGCTCTCAAGGCGTGTTAAGGTCCTATGGCTTCACACACCCCTTCCGCTTCACTCGCTTCTCTTTCTTGCTATAAAGAATTGTCGTCCGGCCATGAAGAAGAGCGCGACGCCGCAAGCGTTTTCGAGCGCCACCATCCAGAACGCGGCACCATAGCCCCAATGTTCTGCCACCACGCCGCCCAGCAGACAGCCAATGCCGAAGCCCAGGTCCCAGCCTGTTAGAATGCTCGAGTTGGCTGTGCCGCGCTGGTCATGGCGTGCCACCGCCACAAACATGTTGAGGAAGGCAGGATAAAGATGGCCGTTGCCCAGACCGATGAGTGCTGCCGACAGATAGTAGGCCACGGGATGGGGCACCGCCACGAACAAGATGAAGCCGACGAGCGACAGACACATGCCCTCCATGGCGTTTTGTGTCAGTCGGCCGTCGCGCAGCGCCTTGCGTCCTTGCAGGCGCGAGAGGAACAGGCCGCAGGATAGAATGGCGAAATAGGTGCCTGTGCCGCCCGTAATGCCCAGTGCTTCCTTGCTGTAGATGGCGAGATAGTTGCTGAGCACGCCCCAGCAGAAGCCAAACATGGCAATGTTTATAGCCAGCAGCCACGCGCGTGTCAGGAAGAAGCGGTCGAGCGACAGCTTGTCTTTGTTTTTTATGATTTCTTTTTCCGGCAGTTTCAGTGTGCCTGCAATGACCACGGAAGAGCCGGCCACCGCGAGGGCAATCCAGAAGAGCACCATGTAGCTGCCCACCGCATCGTGCAGCCATATTCCCACCGACGGGGCTATGGCCATGGCAAAATTGTTGCTCAACCCATACAGCCCTATGCCCTCGTTCCTTCGCGAGGCCGGCAGCACGTCAATGGCGCATGTGCTGTTGGCCACCGTCACCGCCCCGAAGGGTGCGCCGTGGAGCGTTCGGCAGATGGCAAACATGAGAATTGTGCCTGCTGCGATGTAGCCTGCAAAGCACACAAAGAAAGCGGTGAGACACACCATGAGCACCTTCTTGCGTGCAAAGCTGTCGACCACATAGCCGCAGAACGGACGCACCAGAAGAGCTGCCACGGTGTAGCCGCTCAGCACAATGCCTATCGTGTCTTTGGTTGCACCAAACTGCTCGCTGAGATACAGTGGCAGCAGCGGCGTGAGCAGGTAGAAGGCGAAATAGAGCAGAAAGTTGGTGGTCATCACCTTTATGTAATCGGCGTTCCATAGCCGTTCGGACGGTCTTTCTTTGGCTTGTGTCATGTTATCTTGAATTTTTTTGTTTCCTTTTGTTGTTTTCCTTTGCAGATGCAAAGTTACAACTTTTAAGTTGGTGCTCAAACAAAAGTACAATAAAAGAACAGTATGTCCGTTATTTATTGAGATGTAATTTTTTTTAGAACAGAAAAACCATAACGCAATGAACACAGACCGCCAGGGCATATACGATGCCCGCCAATTGGGAAAACCTAAATTTGTGGTGCTCGGCATACAGCACCTGTTTGCCATGTTTGGAGCCACCATCCTCGTTCCTCTCATCACCGGACTCGATGTGAGCGCCACGTTGCTCTTCGCCGGCATAGGCACCCTCATCTTCCACATCGTCTCAAAAATGAAGGTTCCTGCCTTCCTTGGCTCCAGCTTCGCCTTCTTGGGAGGCTACGCCTCGGTCAAGCAGCTGTGTGTGGCGCAAGGTCTCACCGACGAGATGGCGCTCAACTATGCCTGTCTGGGTGTTGCTGCCGCCTCTGTGCTCTATTTTGTCATGGCCTTTCTCCTCAAGATGTTTGGCACCGACAAGGTCATGCGTTTCTTCCCGCCCGTGGTCACGGGCCCCATGGTCATAGCCATTGGTCTCACGCTGTCGGGCTCTGCCATCAGCAACTGTCAGCAAAACTGGCTCCTCGCCATCACAGCCATAGCCATCGTCATCGGCTCTTCCATCTGGGGACGTGGCATCATAAAGATTGTTCCCATCTTGCTTGGCGTGCTCGGCTCTTACGTCTTGGCGGCAGCCATGGGCGAGGTCGACTTCTCAAAGCTTGGTGAGGCAGCATGGATAGGCTTGCCTTTAAACATGGAGCGCACCTCCTTTGCTGTGCTTAAAGACCCCAACTTTGACCTTATCCTCACATCCGTCATTGCCATCTTCCCAATAGCTTTCGCGACCATCATGGAGCATATCGGCGACATGTGCGCCATACAGAGCACCGTGGGCAAAAATTTCATCAAGGACCCTGGCTTGCACCGCACGCTCTGTGGCGACGGTCTGGCAACGCTGCTCGCTTCGGTCTTCGGCGCTCCTGCCAACACCACCTATGGCGAGAACACGGGCGTGCTCAACCTCACCCGCGTGTTTGACCCTGCGGTCATCCGCCTGGCTGCTTGCTTCGCCATCTTGCTCAGCTTCTGTCCCAAGTTTGCGTGTCTTATCGCCCTTATGCCGGCAGCAACCATCGGAGGTGTGAGTCTCATTCTCTACGGCATGATCTCTGCCGTCGGTGTGAGAAACCTTGTCGAGACCTCTGTCGATTTCTCTTCATCGCGCAACGTGTTTGTGGCTGCTCTCATCCTGGTGGTGTCCATCGGCGTGCAGTATGGCACCGACGGTGGCGTGAAGATTGGCCCCATCACCTTTTCCGGTCTTGCCCTCGCCGCTCTCGTGGGCATATTCCTCAACGCCATCCTTCCCGACCAGCTCGGCATGAAGGTAAAGAGCTTCAACGGCAAGGACAAGCCGCATCTGAAGCGATGAGGTAGAGACATTCTTGCCTTAGGAAAGTTCTTCCTGCCCCTCTCTACAGCAGCTGTGCCTTGATGCCCAATGACAACCGAAGAGGTCCCAGAAGCCCATGCTGCCGGTGTGGACGAGGTGCATGACGTAGATGTCGTTGGTGCTCAGCTCGTAGAAGAAGCTGAGGCTCTTGATATATTTGCGGCGGTTGTTGGGCACGGCCTTTGTGATGCGCTCGCCAACAAACACGTTCGGACGCAAGCGGGTGGAGAAAGGATAATAGCCGCTCTCATATTTTGTTGGCTGCTTGGTCCAGAAATCGTGGCCGAACACCGTGTTCAGGTAGATGCCACATTGCAGCGGCTCAATGCTCCATCCGTTGCTTATGAAGATCGACCACGGAATGTAGTTTTGCTTCACCGTCATCGTGATCTTGGCGTTGTGACTGTCATATTTTGGCACAAACCCAAAGAGCAGCTGTGTCTCCCACTGTCGGCGACGGCCATAATCCCAGCCAATGCCCACCGACACCAGACCCATGTTACCGCAAAACTGCATGACGTGCTGCGTCGGTATGAGCGAGTTCCATTGCTTTCGGTAGCGGTGAATGCGTCGGTCGTATCGGCTTATCGTGTTTGTGGTGTCTGTCAGCGATGTGTCTATGTCTGTCTCGTCTTGTTGCAAGAAACAGGCTGCTTCAGCCGAGGTCGCGTAGAACCAGGCCGCCATGACGAGCAGCAGCGTGGCGAGCGCGGGTTTAAAAGTCGATAATCTCATAGCTGTAGTTTTCGTGGGTTATGGTGAAAATGTAATAATGTCGCTTCGGGGCGTTGCACACCTCATAGTAGATGGGTCCATCGTCAAAAAACCGGTGTTGCTCCATCTGGTGTCCGTGTCCGTAAAGGCAGAACAAGAGTCTTGGATACATCTTGGTGTAAAAGTTGAACGCCTTGGCCACGTTGTTGTTAAACTGCTCCGAGTAGGGTGGTGCGTGCATGCACAGCACCGTTCTATCGAAGCGTTCGCCGTCTTTTGTTGTTTCTTGCTCCATGAAGTCGAGGTTTGGCACGGGCCGCGAGTAGTCATATTCTATGGCGTTGGTGTTAAGACACACAAACTTGACGCCTCCGGCAATGAAACTGAAGTCGGGGTCGCCAAAGATCACCTCATAGCTCTGGTTTCCCGTGCCCAGACAGTCGTGGTTGCCGAGCAGCGTCACGAACGGCACGGTGAGACCCTTCAGCAGGTCACGGCTCCACTCAAACTCGCGCGTGCCGCCAAAATCGGTTATGTCGCCTCCGTGTACCACAAAGTCGATGCTGTCCTTTCGTCTGTTTATGTCTCTTATCTCGGCCTTCGTTTCATCGAACCATTGGTGCGTGTCGCTGATGAAGGCAAAGCGAATGGTGTCCTTGCCAAGCGTGGCTTTTTCTATCAGTGCCGCCTGCTTGGCGTTCATGCCTTTCTCGCCTTTCACCCTCACATCGTAAGGATGCACGTCGAACACTTTGTCGCATGCCGAGAGCAGCACGGCCATTAAGGCTGCCGCCACCATTGTGGCTGTGTGTCGTGTTGTTGTCATCTGCTTTTATGGTTTTTATGTTCTTGTTGTGTTGCTTTGCTCATAGCTCTACTGTTGTTTTGTAAGCGCTCTTTTGTAATCTTGTTACAAATTTATCGAAAAAATCGAAATCAAAGAATGTTCTTTTCTTAAAAAAAGCAACCATAAGAATTTATGAATATTAATGGTTACAAATGGACCATTTTCGTTAAAAGATTACGGAAAAAACATTGGTCTCAGTTTTGTATATTTATGCATTTTTCGGGCCTTTTTTAGAGCCGTTTTAAAAGAGCCCAACTTACGATTTGAAAGTGCCCAAATGACGTTGTCAAAGAGGCTCTTTGACGAGCTCATTAAGGCCCTTTGACAGCCTCAAAGAGGCTCTTTGACAAAACCACCCTGTTTTTAAGAGTTGTTAACAAAAATAATAAGTTAAACCCCGCTATATTTTGAAAACAGAAAGCAAAATATATGTTTCTGCTTACAACCGCTGTTTTGGATATTTATGCGTTTCGTCTCTTGTTTTTGCATATTTATTCATTTTTGTTCGCTTGTTTTGAGCTTTCTATTCCTTCATAATTTCTCCTCACAAGCGTTAGACAAGAACGTCGCCGCGCTTGACTTTGTTGCTTGCCAGAACGTCCTCGAAGAGGGCGAACATAAGCAAGCTGTGCTATTATTACCTATGTTCGCCCTCTTCGAGGACGTTTTTATTATATTGCTGTGAAACCGCAGGTTACGTTCGCTTCGCTCTCTTCACCAGCGGTTATGGATGTTCGCCGCCTTCGGCGACGTTTGCTTGAGAATATGCATTTGCGAAAGTTAGACATGCGAAGCATGAGTTAAAATTTTGTCAGCATTGTTTAATTTCCCGTCAGCAAAGTTTAAAAATTTTGGCTTTTCGTGCAACAATGTCATCTGGCTTTGACAATGTTGACAACCAGAAGGCTATGCCTTGTGCGTAAAACCGCTGTGGCACGGGTGTTGCATTATGTTGAGTGAAAGCCGAAGCCAAAAGGGCCGAGGGGAAGAGCGAGAGCTTGGAACCGAAGACCTGAACGGTGGACCTTTCAAAAAACAGATAATTAATTAAAGAAAAACAAATAGAAGTCCCGAGGGAGGCGCAAGCCGAACAGAGGATGAGAAAAATAGAAATTAGGAGGTTTTTATTATGTTGTTAGCTCGTAGAAACAATAATCAGAATTGGTTGAACAATTGGTTTGATGACGATTTCTTTGATACGGCTTTGATGCCCCGCATGAACGCCACAGCTCCTGCTGTAAACGTTAAGGAGACAGCCGATGACTATACGATGGAAGTGGCTGTGCCTGGTCTTAAGAAAGAGTGGGTACGCGTAAACATCGACAATGAGGGCAACCTCAAACTGGCTATCGAGAACAAGTTTGAGCACAAGGAAGAGAAGAAAGACGACAAGAACGGTGATGAGAAGCATGTCCACTATCTGCGTCGCGAGTTCTCTTACAGCAATTACGAGCAGACCTACGTTCTGCCCGACGACGTCGACCGCAACAAGATAAGCGCCAAGGTTGCTGACGGTGTGCTCACCGTGGTCATTCCTAAAGAGGTCAAGGAAGAGCAGAAGACCTTGAAGAACATTGAGGTCAAATAATGACAATAGGTTATAAAGCTTATTGGTTATAAAGCATAAAAGATAAAGGCAAACTCAAGAACCGTGAGGTTCAGCGAGTTTGCCTTTTTTTATATATACTGAACTTTTGCATTTATAATTTGGAAATCAGCCCCATCATTTCTTCCCGTTTTTCAAGATATAGAAGTTAAACTCCAGACCTCCTGTCGGGCGGTTATGCACGCTTATCTTTCCGCCATGCAGGAGCACGGCGTTCTTGACGATTGCCAGTCCGAGCCCCGTTCCGCCCATCTTTCTGCTGCGTCCCTTGTCCACGCGATAGAACCTCTCGAAGATGCGCGGCAGATGCTCGGCAGGCACGCCCACACCGTTGTCGCTGAAAGCGAAGTGCCACTCGTCGCCCACCTCCTCGGCCGTGAGGTTTATCGTCGTTCCGTCGCCGGCATAGGCAATGGCGTTGTCAGTGAGGTTACGGAACACGCTGTAGAGCAAGCTCTGGTTGCCCTTCACCACCAGATGCTCCGGCAGCTGGTTCACGAACGCCATGTGCTTGGCTTCGAGCTGTAGGGCCGTGTCTTTCTCTATGCCCTCCACCATCGTTGCTATGTCGACATCGGCAAAATCTCTTTCCGTCGGTGCATCGTCCAGACGGTTCAGGGTCGAGATGTCGTGCAGCAGCGCCGTGAGCCGTTGAGCTTGGGCGAAGCTGCGTCTCAAGAACTGCTCCTTGGTGTCTTCGTTTATGTTGGGGTTGTCGAGTATGGTCTCCAGATAGCCTTGAATGCTTGCCACCGGTGTCTTCAGCTCGTGTGCGATGTTTTGTGTGAGCTGACGTTTCAGCACGTCTTGCTCCTGGCGTGTGGTCTGCAGACGCTTATATATCTTGACGATCTTCTCTGCAATCTCACCCAGCTCGTCGTCGGGGAAGGCGATGAGGTCTTCCGTGTCGAGCGACTCGCCGTGGTCGGCCCGTGTTGCAAATGTGCGCAGCTTCGTGATGTTGTCGCCCAAACGGTTTGTGAAGCGATAGAGAATGATGACGAGCACCAGCATGGCAGAGAGCGCGAACCAGATGTAGTGTTGGTCGGCTTTGAGCGATTCGGACAGGTTGTTGTCATAAGGCAAGGCGCTGCGTATGATGAGGCCGTTGGCGTTGAACCGTGTGGCGGAGTAGAAGAAATAGTCGTTCAGCGTGGTGCTGTTACGCTCCACCGTTGAGCCGGTACCTGTTGTCACCGCCTTCTTGACCTCTGGCCGTGACAGGTGGTTGGGCAGCTGCGAGTAGTCTTTCAGGCGGCTGTCGTAGATCACCTTTCCTTGTCTGTTGATAAGGGTCACACGCAGTTCGGGCATGGCATGTGTTGCCACATAGCGGTCGAGCTCCTCCTCCGATGGCATTGGGCGCTCTTGCAGCCAGTCTTCCATGCGGGCGTTATAGTCTTGCAGGCGAATGTTGAGCGAGTCGATCTTATATTGTTTCTCGCGGCTTTGCTGAAACACGATGAAGGCGGCAGCAAAGAGCACGAACACGGAGAGCACGCTCAGGTACAGCTTGTTGCCTACGCTTATGGTGAAAGGTTTTATGGACATATATTAAGTGAAGAGTGAAGAGTGAAGAGTGAAGAATTCTATAGCTTAAACTTTTGAGAAAATGAACTTTTAAAGTTCATTATTTCATGCGTCAAAATAGTAGCCGAAGCCGAGGCGGGTGACGATACATTTGGCGAACGGTCCGATCTTTTTTCTCAGACGTGTAATGTTCACGTCTACCGTGCGGTCGAGCACCAGCACGTCTTTGGGCCACACGCGGTCTATGAGCTCCTGGCGTGAGAACACGCGGCCACGCTCCTCGAGCAGGAGGTGGAGCAGCTCAAACTCGGTCTTGGTGAACGGCACGTCCGTGCCTTCGATCGTCACGGTCTTCTTGTCGAGGTTCATCTCTATGCCTTGATAGCGCAGCACGTTGGCCGACGTGGTTGCGGGGTCGGCTGTGCGGCGAATGACGGCTCTTACGCGCACCAGCACCTCACGGATGGAGAACGGCTTCGAAATGTAGTCGTCAGCTCCCAGACTGAAGCCCGTCAGCGTGTCGTTCTCTGTGTCGCGTGCCGTGAGGAAGATGATGGGTATGGCAGCTGTGGCAGGGTTGTCCTTAAGCTTTCGCGCCATGGCGAAGCCCGACATGCCGCCCATCATCACGTCGAGCAGCATGAGGTTGAACGAGCCGATGTCGAGGGTCAGAGCCTCTTCTGCCGATGCGGCTGTTTCGACCTCGTAACCTTCGGTCTCAAGGTTAAACTTCAGAATTTCGAGCAGGTCTTGCTCGTCGTCCACTACCAGAATCTTATATTTCTGTTCCATATCCTTGTCCTTTTTTTTGTTCGGTGATGAGTTTTGTTGTTGTCGTGATCTGATGAATCACGATGCAAAGTTACGCCCTTGCCTGTTCACATCTGTTGCAATGATGTTACAATGCGGTTACATCTGCTTGCGTGGTCTTGTCAAATGTCTTGCAAACGGTTTTTGTTCGCCTTTCTCGTGTAGGGTTTTCATTTGCTTCTCTTATAATAGTGGGCAAAGTTGTTGAACGGCGCCGTCACCACCTCATAGCTGCTTGCCTCATACACGTTGCCGTAGGGGTCGTAGGCGCGTACGGTGAGATGACTGTTGCGGCGTTTCGGTTCATAATAGAAGAGGTGGTTCATGATGAGATAGCCGTTGCTCTTGCTCACGAAGCGGAAGGGCATGGCCTTGCAATATTTGTGGTGGTAGCCCGCGGCAAAGGCGTCTTGCCCCCTGCTGCTTATGCGGAACATGGGGTGCTCAATGCTGTCTTCTATGACCGTGACGTTCCATCTTGAGTCGGCGTTGAACACGTTAGCCACCAGCATGTTGGTGGAGCGTGGCAGGTTCCAGTCGTTGGCATACGACTCGCCGTTGAAGTTGGTGTCGGCGCGGAAGAGCGTCATCTGTCGTCTGGCGGGCCAGAAGGTGCCTTTATAGTAGCAGTCGGTTATGGCAGCTTCGCCGAAGGTGTAGACATAATAGCCGTTGGGTGTGCCGCAGATGTTGATGTTCGACTGCCAGATGTTGCCACAGGCGGCAGCATGACAGTGTTCCATGATGTCGTGGCCCTCGAAAGAGATCTCGTGGTTTATGGCAAAATGGGTGTGTCCGCAGAACAGCTCGTAGCCGCCCTTGAAGCGGCGCAGCAGGGCGAGGAGCTGAGAGAGGCGCGATGACGAGTAGTGGCCCACCTCCGATGCGATGTTCAGCGGGTGCGCCTTCTCGTTGGGCGTTGTGCCGAAGGTGAATGGAATGTGGTAGCAGAGCACCACCTTCTTGTGGCGAGGTGTGAAGGCGAGGTCGCGGCGCAGCCATTGCATCTGTCGGTTGGTGAGCTCGCCTGGCGACCAGTAGGCTTTGCTCTTTGTAAACTGCACGTTGTTGAGGCACACATAGTGTTCGTCGCCACGGTCGAACGAATAGTCGGTGGGTCCCCAGCTCTGTTCCCATTTCCTGCGGTAGAGGGCGTTACCGTCCTGGTCGTGGTTGCCTATGACGGAGAACAGGCGCATGCGCGAGCTGCCGAGCGCCGCGCGTATCTGCCGTTCGAGCGTGGCGTTGTAGCCGCCATAATATTGCACGTCATCGCCCATGCTCAGACCGTAGACGGGCATGTCCTTGGGCCATTGCTCTATGGTGTGGCGTATGTCGGTCATCGTCTCGTCGGTGAAGCGTGCCACATCGCTTTTCTCGATGGGGTTGTCGTCGACGCTTGTGTAGAACGGGTTCATGGCGTTTGTGACCTGTGGGTCGCCAATGACGATCATCTTGTAGGAGCGCTCCTTGCCGTGGGGCAGACGCTTCAGGCGGAAGTCATACTGCTTGCGCTTTCTTGTTATGGGCAGGTAGAAGCAGGCGGTGTAGTCGGAGTCGGAGTGTACAGGCACCTCGCAGTAGTTGGGCACGGTGTAGAACACAAACTTTGCGTTCTTGTCGCGTCTGAAGGCGTAATGTCCGGTCGAGTCGGTGCGCATTATCCTGATGCCGTCGCTCACCACCACGCCCACGGCGGCGCTGCCGTCGCTGAAGGTCAGCGTGCCGCCAATAGAGTCGGGGATGTTTCTGAGCGAGTCGAGTCGGCGTGCCTCAAGCCATGCCCCCGCCTTGCCCGTGACCTTTCCCAGCACGCGCAGCATGGCTGCCGGGTCTATGGTTGCCTCGTTGGCGGGCTTCACAGCCTTGTGCTGCGGCATGGCGAGCATGGTTAGCAGCCCGAGGGCAAGGATAACCGACAATATGATGATGTTGTTGCGTTTCATCGTGTAAGGTTTACTTAATGTTCTGAGTTTCTGTTAGGCATTTGTGTCATCTCATTTCCCAATCGTCAATGGATGTTGGCTATGGCCGTGGCGAAGCCGCGCTTCACCTCGTTGTTGGGCAGGTCAAGCATGAAGGTGCCTGTAAGGGGGTCGTAGGCCTTTATTGTGAGGTAGCCGCTCTGGTAAATCATGGGCAGGGGGCGTTCGGCGTCGGCCTTGTAGTCTATAAAGTCAGCCACGTCATAATACTTGCCTGTAAGATCGTTAAGGTTCTCGTGTGTGTGGTTGAGCAGGCGTATAAGATATGTAGGTGTGCCCGAAGCAAACCAGAAGTCGCGCAGCTCGCCCTTGCTGAAGGCGTTAAGCACGCTGAACGGGTTGTAGATGTCTGTGAGGCGCTGCCCGAAATGGTAGCCGTCATACTGTAGCCTGAGCTTTTCCCTCATCTCCTGCGGAGACACGCCCTGCTCAGCGGCCATATTGTCCATAACATCATGAAACACCTCCTCCATCTCGTCCTTGGTTATGCCGCACAGGGCCTCGAAGCGCCTGTCCATGCTTATGTCGGCAGGCTGGTTGAAGCCGCTGAACACGCTTACCTGCGAGAATTTCGTCACGCCTGTAAGCAGCACAAACTGAAGGTGTGCGTCGGCTGCCTTGAACGTGGAGTAGAATCCTTTAAGGATGTTGCGGTTATACTCCTCTATCAGAATGTCCTCGCCGTTGGTGCCTTTCGTGCGGTAGCCAGTGTCAAGCACGTCGAGCAACGGCTTGTCATACTCGTCTATGAGCACCACGCTGCGCTTGCCTGTGGTGTTGTGTATGTGCTCAAGCACATGGGCGAAGCGGTCGCCAACGCCTTGGCCGGTTACAGGCACAACGCCATAGTGATCCTCCCATTCTGACACATAGGCCATGAGCTTGTTGCGGAGAGCCTGTCCGTCGGTAAAGTCGGTGCTGTTGAAATCAATATGGAACACAGGATACGTCTCCCAGTTTTTCTCCAACTTTTCTATGGCAAGGCCTTGGAAAAGTTCCTTTTCCCCTTTGAAATAATACTCGAGCGTAGATACCAACAAACTCTTGCCGAACCGCCGCGGGCGACTCAGAAAATAAATTTTGCCTTCATCTAACAGCTTGTGAATCAGGGCTGTCTTGTCCACATACACATAACCGCCATTTATTATGGACTTAAAATCTTGTATTCCTACTGGATATTTCATACTGTGCTGTTCTGCAAGCTTTTTTTGCAGCTTTTGCAAATATAACCATTTATAATTTAAAGGGCAACTTTTCTCGCAAAAATTGTTGCTGTATGAAAAATAAACCGTCACAATCTTCCTTTCTTATTTATCCAAAAGTCTTGGATAAAAAAACAGGGCCTTGGCCGCGCTTGCGGTCAAGGCCTCTGTCTACTATGGCTTGTTCGTTTTTTTCGTTTACAGCATCTTTTTCAGCAGATGCTTTTTTGCATAAGCTTTTTTCATTTTCAGCATAAGCTCTTTTTCAGCAGATGCTTTTTAAAGCATAAGCTCTTTTTCAGCAGATGCTCATTTTCAGCAGATGCTCTTTCTTCTTACAGCGGATACTCGTCAAAGGCGTAGAGCACGGTTGAGAGGTAACGCTCGCCTGTGTCGGGGAGAATGGCGACGATGGTCTTGCCCTCGTTCTCGGGACGCTTTGCCAGCTCGGCAGCAGCAAAGGCGGCAGCACCTGAAGAGATGCCGACGAGCAGACCCTCCTCGCGTGCCAACTCGCGGCCTGTGCGTATGGCATCGTCGTTGTCGATGTCGAGCACCTCGTCAATGACAGATGCGTCGTAGGTCTTGGGCACGAAGCCGGCACCGATGCCCTGGATCTTGTGGGGACCGCTCTTGCCGCCGTTCAGCACGGGCGAGGTGGCGGGCTCCACAGCCACAACCTTGATGTTGGGGTTATACTCCTTCAAGCGTTTGCCGATGCCCGAGATGGTGCCTCCTGTGCCAACACCAGCCACGATGATGTCGATCTTGCCGTCGGTCTGCTCCCAGATCTCACGGCCTGTGGTCTCGTAGTGGCGACGGGGGTTGGCGGCGTTCTCAAACTGTTGCAGGATGACAGAACCGGGGATAGAATCGCGCAGCTCCTCGGCAGCCTTTATTGCTCCTGGCATGCCGTCCTTGCCGGGTGTGAGCTTCACCGTTGCGCCGTAGGCCTTCACGAGGTTGCGCCGCTCCACGCTCATGGTCTCGGGCATGGTGAGGATGAGCTTGTAGCCCTTCACCGCCGACACCAAAGCCAAGCCCACGCCTGTGTTGCCGCTCGTCGGCTCGATGATGGTTGCGCCGGGCTTAAGGATGCCTTTCGCTTCGGCATCCTCAATCATGGCGAGTGCCACGCGGTCTTTCACGCTTCCGCCGGGGTTGAAATATTCCACCTTTGCGATGACAGGCGTTTTAAGACCCTTAAGTGTAGAAAACTTCCCAAGTTCGAGAAGAGGTGTGTTGCCCACAAGATCAGTGAGCTTCTTTGCTATCTTAGTCATAATATGGTCGTTTTGTTATTGTTAAATTTTGTCGAATGCTTGCTTGAGGTCATCCAGAATGTCGTCTATGTGCTCGGTGCCGATGCTCAGACGAATGGTAGAGGGCGTGATGTGCTGCTGTGCCAGCTCCTCAGGACTCATCTGCGAGTGGGTGGTGGTATAGGGGTGAATGACGAGGCTCTTCACGTCGGCAACGTTGGCAAGGAGAGAGAAGATCTGAAGCGAGTCGATAAACTTCCATGCTGCCTCCTGGCCTCCTTTTATCTCGAAGGTGAAGATGCTTCCGCCGCCGTTGGGGAAATATTTCTGGTAGAGGGCATGGTCGGGATGTGAGGGCAGAGACGGGTGGTTGACCTTCTCCACCTTCGGGTTGTTGGCCAAGAACTCGACCACCTTCAGGGCGTTAGAGACATGGCGCTCCACACGCAGCGAGAGGGTCTCAAGGCCCTGGAGCAAGATCCAGGCGTTGAGGGGTGAGATGGTGGCACCTGTGTCGCGAAGGATGACGGCGCGTATGCGGGTCACGAAGGCTGCCTTTCCTGCCACGTCGGCAAACACGGCACCGTGATAAGAGGGGTCGGGCTTGGCAAGAGAGGGATATTTGTCGGCGTTGGCTTTCCAGTCGAAGGTGCCGCCGTCAACGATCACGCCGCCTAAGCTTGAGCCGTGGCCGCCGATAAACTTTGTTGCTGAGTGTACCACCACGTCGGCTCCGTGCTCTATCGGGCGGATGAGGAACGGTGTGCCGAAGGTGTTGTCGACGATGAACGGAATGTTGTGCTTGTGGGCAACGGCTGCCACAGCCTCAAGGTTGGTGACATCAGAGTTGGGGTTGCCGAAGGTCTCGGCATATACCACCTTGGTGTTGGGCTGTATGGCTGCCTCCAGGGCTTCGAGGTCGTTCACGTTGACGATGGTGTTGGTGACGCCCTGTGTGGCGAGCGTGTGGGTTATGAGGTTGAAAGAGCCTCCATAGAGGTTGTCGGCAGCAACGATGTGGTCGCCAGCCTGAACGATGTTCTGAAGAGCGTAGGTCACGGCGGCGGCACCCGAAGCAACGGCCAGACCTGCCACACCTCCCTCAAGGGCTGCAACGCGGTCTTCAAACACGCCCTGTGTAGAGTTGGTCAGACGACCGTAGATGTTGCCGGCGTCGCGCAAGCCGAAGCGGTCGGCAGCGTGCTGTGAGTTGCGGAACACATAAGAGGTGGTCTGGTATATTGGCACCGCGCGTGCATCGGTAGCGGGATCGGGGTTCTCTTGTCCTACATGCAACTGGAGTGTCTCGAAGTGAAGTTTCTTGTTGCTCATAAACGTTTTCCTTTCTTTTTGTGTGCCTCTGCCGTTGTTTGCTCTTGACCTGCATGTGAGCGCTTGTTCTTGAACAGCTCGTTGATGTTTGGTCTTACAGCTCCACACAGAAGCTTATTGTTAATATTTTTGTTTTGTTTCTTTTTTACGATTGCAAAGTTACGCCCTTTTTCCCACATACCAAATAGCACAAATGGGTCATTCGGCATACCACGTTTATGGTATTTGAGGGAAAAACGGGGACTTTTGCCTTAATATACCTTATTTATATAGCGTTTTTTTGCGCTTCGCGCGGCTTTGAACATCAATATTCTGCGCGAAGCGCGTATTAATGATAATTAATGGGTCATTAATGGAAATTAATGTTCAAACACCGCGCGAAGCGCCTAAGCACCTACGGAGCGCAAGAATGTTCAAAAAAAAACGGGCGCGAAGCGCGACGTAAATATTATTTATGTTTAAGAAAGTTCTGATGTCATAACAAAAAAGCAAGCTTTCTTTGTTTTGTCTTCAATTTAGAGTACCTTTGCACGCGGATATGAAAAAACTCACGATATTTTTACTCTTAATGTGTTTCTGTGCCACATCACAAGCACAGACGAGCCGTCGCGTGATAGAGAAGACGGCAAACGAGGCAATAAGCCAGATTGCGCTTACGGGCCACACACCAAAGGACGAGCTGATAGACAAGCTGGCGGCAGATGCCGACGTGAGCATAGACATGCTCAGCCGAATGGGAGACCCCGACGACGCACGACAGGCAAAAGCCTGTGTGCGGCTGATCGACGACATAACAGCCTACAGCTTGACAGCCAACGGGCAGCGTTATGTGAACCTGGTGCGCAACGGACTGAAGAAGGCCATCGACCGCAGCGACAGCCCAGAGGCGCGTCTTCACTATCTTGACCAGCTGAAAAAGGTGGCTAAGCCTGCCGACGCGCAACACATTGCCATGTATCTCTCTGACCCCGACATGGCGGCGGCAGCCTTTGATGTGCTTAAAGACATGCCGGGCATTGATGCGCAGCTGAACGACCTGCTCAAAAGAGAGACAGCTGACGGCAAGACCGCAGCAGCCGGCAGCAACGAGGCAATGGGCGAAGCAGAGGCCAACCTGCAAAAGGTCATAAAGGCGCGTGAGGGCCATGCTGTAGAGGCTCCCAAGGCCAAGGCGCTTCCCAAGCCGTCGGCCCTGCCGTTCTGGACGGTGAGTCTGGACAAGGCGGTGGACCTTATGCGTGCAGAGCGCGACGCCGCAGCCGATGATCTGATGCTCAACGAACCGGCTGCCGTGGCCATGGCGCGTCTGCTCGACATGGCTGCAAAGAAAGAGGCGGGCGCTGCACGCGACGCTTTGCTCGCGCGTTATGTGACCATGGCAGAGGCGTGTGGTGCCACCGACGGCGAGCGCTACCTGCTGTTGCGTGCCGCTGACGAGCTGGAGCCAAGCGACCTGCTGCGACAGAAAATAATCGTGGCGCTCGGTGCCACACACACCGTTCAGGCTTTGGCTTACATCAGGCATTATTATGACAAGAAATCGCTTTACGATGCCGTCGGCGCTGCCACACACGACATCGTTGCCAATGCCCCTCAGGTCAACGGCGGGCGCCACGTCTACAACATGCTGCAAGCTTCGAAGCAATCGCTCATACACCATTATGACGAGCAGGGCGTAGGCACAGCCATTGACGATGTGCTCGATGCCATTGACCATTGTGGCACGGCAGGAGGCTATAACCTTGCAAGTGCTCCAACGAAGATGGGGGCAAGAGGCTACTGGAACATGTATGACGAGCTGAAAAACTTTGATCTCACCTTCGACTGGCTTGCCGGAGGCACGCTGACCGTCTACATTCACTCCATGCCCGTGCTCACCCTTCACCACAAGCTCGGCGCCCGGCTTGCAGGCGATGCACACTGGCATCCGTTTGCCGGCGACGGCAAGAGTTTTCCGACAGGCGATGAGGCTGCATGGTGCACGGCCAACATAAGCGTTACCGACAACAAGGTCACGGTGACGGTCAACGGCCGCGACATCTTCCTTAACACGCCCCTCGTGAGCGACCGGCAAGGACAGCAGCCCAACACATCTGGCACCATCAGGTTTCTTGCCGATGAGGATGGGGCTACCGTAAGGCAAATGTGCATAAGACGCAGATAACATTTCTTACGGCCTGTTTCTTGCAGACATCTTTCACATCTTTTACAAGCTTTTTTTTACAAGCGACCTTTAATGGGTGACGAGCAGACGAACAATTGGTCTTTGCTCGTCACCCGTTTTTTTGCTTCTTTTTATCTTATCTTTATTCTCTCCTTTTTTGTTTTCTGGCATCTGTTCCACTTGTGCTTGTGTGCGCCCACATCACTTCGCATGCTGTTGAATAACAATGCCTTATGGCGTTTCCTTTTTTGTAAATTTGAGAAAATATCTGTTAAAATATAATAAT
>UQTI01000038.1 GCA_900543975.1 uncultured Prevotella sp.
CTCTTTTCCGCCGACTTATGCTTGCTTCCTCGGCTCAGTCGCCATGAGATATTCAAGGAGATCAGATTGCCGCTGGCTTTGGAATATCCTATAGTGTGCTTATAGATGTTGCGGTTCAGCAACTCGTTTTCGTACGACTTGTAATTGTTGTTGAATGGATTTGCCCATGACAATGAAAATTGCAAGTTGCGCCATGTGTATGATGCTTTCATAACCGAATAGGCCCCGTTGTAACCTTTCAATTCGCCTTCCAAGAAACGGTTGCCGTTGTCGATGTATCCTTGCAACGTGAAATGGCCGAGATAAGCTGTTATGCTGCCCGCATAAAACCACGAGGTGTAACAATGCGTATAATCGTAACCGAAATTGAAGCATCTGTAAATTCCTCCATTGGCTGCAATCTGAAGCTTTTCGGGCAAGAGCCAATAGCTTGCGTACGCATAGACATCCAGCGCATCAATCTCCTTTTGGTTTATCTGGGTATAAAGAAACTGATTGCCGTCCGTTCGCTCATAGTGAGCCATGTTCGGTTTTAGACATTGCTTGTAATAACCTTCAACGAAGGTCTGCAACCGACTGGTGTTGTATGAAACATGTAGGCGGTGGTCCATGTCGTGTGACGGTTTCAGGTCTGGATTGCCTACAGTCCATTCCATGCTATTGGTGCGGATCATAGCATCGCTTGTCATGGCTATTCGCGACACTTTGTCCCGCATCTGAACGGTATAGCTCAGCTGCAACTCGTTATTAATTTGGTATGTTACCGATGCCTTTGGGTGAAAGGTTCAGAAGTTATATTTATGCCCGTTCTGCGTGTAATGGATATAACTTGCGCCAACTCCTAACGTGTAACGCAGTTGTTGGAGAGTGCCCTTAATTTCGCCAAAGGCATATAAGCGGTTGTTGCTTGTATTAGTCAGAGAGGATGCGTCGCCAAGATAGTTGTTCTTGATGTTTTTATAGCTATAGTTGAAGCCTGTTGAGAGCGTGAAGGGGTTCAGCCTGTTCTCATATATTGCCTCTGCAAGCAAAGAAGCCGTCTTGCCGTCCACATCATATTGGTAAGGAGCGCCCTCGTCATAATAGCTGCCTGTTTGCGTGGAGATATAAGTGGCTACAGCATTGGCTGTAAAAGACTGACGTGGCGTTAGTTGACGAAAGAAATAAAGATCCAATACAGGCGAACAGCTCTTGTCTTTTTCTCGGTTTGTAGCTCTATATTGGCGAGTGCCGTCAACGATGTCCTTAATGTTATAGTTGTTGGGGGTGTTGTTTAACGTTCCGCTCACAGATGCTTGAAAGACGGTTGTCGTAGAGTCGGCCCAGTTGTAGGTCAGTTTTGCTTCGTGCGCTATCGTTTTGCGAAGCGTCTCTATGTCGTTTCGTTCGATGGTGTGTATGCTGCCGTCTGTCAAGGTATATTCTGCCAATTGCGTGCTTTTTGAGCCATTGTTCTTATACCCGCTCATGTCATATGAAAAGGACCATTCGTTCTTTCCCTTATTAAGCTTTCCGTACACCATGCCATCGCCTTGCATGGAGGTAAGTGCAGAGGTGAGGTCTGTGCCGAGCGTATAGCCGCTTTCGCTCCGTCGTGTGTGGATATCAATGACATAGGCTATGCCATCGCCATAACGAACGCCAGGGTTGTTTATGAACTCAATCTTAGCAATTTCTTTTGGGTCAAGGGCCAACATCTCCTGCTTGCCCACCACAATTCCGTTAATTCTTATTTGAACGCCTCCTCTGTTGTCGACAACGGAAATTGTGTGGTTGATGTTGTCGATACGAAGATTGGCGAGTGTGAGCTTTTCAAGAATGCTGTAGCCATTGTTCGATGCTTGCTTTTGAGCATCTGTGGGGTATATTGTCATGCCGTCGGGTCTGTTCACGACCTTGGCTGCTTTTACCGTTATCTCATGTAGCGTTATGGTCTTGTTCGTATCCTGAGCGTAAGCGCAGAAGGCGAAAAACAGAATGACGGAAGTCGTAATTAATCGTTTCATTTTGCACCTTTTTTTATTTAGGTGCAAAATTATATTCTCCTTATAAGAAAGCCAATTTATTTGTCTGACATTTCCCTGACAATTGTCCGACAAAAAATCTATCTACTTGATTTTCAGACTATAGCTCTTGCCTCTGTCCGACTCGATTTTCAGAGAGCCATAGGCTTCAATGACAGGCTTTATTCGTCTTATCAGCGTGTAGAGCGTGTCGTTGGCATCAGGCTTTTTAGGCCATAGACGGTCGCAGATTTCTTGTTTCGACAGCGTATGCGATTCTGTCGTTATGAACATCTTGAGCAGCGAATGTTGCATAGGCGTAAGATGAATCTGCTCGCCAGAAAGCGTCATAAACTTGTCGCCATTGAACACGATGCCTCCGTATGACAGTCCTTGCGCCATCAGCTCGGGGCGTTTCCTTTTCGTGTGCCACAAACTTAACAACAGCCACATCGTTCCGATCATGAAAAGGGAACCGGAAGCCTTTTGGTCAGACATCTTTAAGGTTGTGGCAAAGCCGCAGTTGGCCTCTGCCACCAACGTTGTTTCCAAACGTCCATCCTTACGCACGGTACGCATGGCGATGCCTGCCGTGTCTCTCAACTCGGCAATGGTGAGGCAGTTGCGATAACAGCGTATGGTGTCTGTCGTGACCACATCGTCAGGCATCTTCGCAAGCACTTGCTCCAAAGCCCTGTTAACATCCTGGGTTATCATGCTTTTTGTTCGGCGATAACTGTTTATGCCTGTACCCAAAGCACAAAGCATGAGAAAGCTGAACACAATGTACGGAAGTGTCTTCATATTTTTTTATTGCTTTTGTAGCCTATCTTATGTCTTATGCAAAGTTACGCATTTCTCTCAAAATAAAATCATTAAAGCATAATAATGCTCAAAGAAAGGAGCAAAAAGCATTGGAAAATTGGAAAAACTGTTGTATATTTGCAGAAGATAAGCTTCACCTCGGCATAATATTCAAGCAAGCTTGATATTCTGCTCTCGGTTTGCATTATCTTTGCAGAAGATAAGCTTCACCTCGGCAAAGATTGCAAGAGGAAACAAAAAACAGAAACCTATGGTAGAGACAAACAACAGACGATTGCCTGTGGGCATCCAATCTTTTGAAGAAATAAGAAAGGAAGGATTCCTTTATGTTGACAAGACAGACATTATCTGGCATCTTGCCAATGAGGGAAAAAAGTATAATTACCTAAGCCGCCCACGCCGCTTTGGCAAGTCGGTGCTTGTAGATACACTCGAAGCCTACTTCACAGGAAAGAAGGAACTCTTCGAGGGGTTGAAGATCATGGAACTGGAGACGGAATGGGTGAAGCGGCCTGTCATCCGTCTCGACATGAGCCGTGCAGGAGCAGAGCCAGATACTTTGCGCTCTTATCTTGACATTACTTTCGATAGATTAGAGAATGAATATGGCATAACTCCTAAGCCAACAGCCCAACTTGCCGACCGTTTTGACGCCATCATCCGAACATCATATAATCAGACCGGACAGCAAGTGGCCATTCTTATTGACGAGTACGACTCTCCATTGCAGCATTCCTGGAAAACTCCTCACCACGAAGCATGCACCAGCATCTACAGGGAAGTGTTTGCCATCTTGAAAGCCGACGATAAATATGAGAAGTTTGTCTTCATAACAGGCATCACCAAGTTTACGCAAATCTCGCTCTTCTCTGTGCTCAACAATCTGAGCAACATCAGTTTTGAGCCAGAATATGCTGCTCTATGCGGCATAACCAAGGACGAGATGCTGCGCGATTTCAAACCCGAAATAAACAAGTTGGCAGATTATGAGGGCTGCACCTTCGATGAAGCTGTAGCGCTGTTGACGGCTCATTATGATGGCTACCATTTCAGTCATGATAACATGGTGGATGTTTTCAACCCGTTCAGTCTTATCAATGCCCTCGCCGATTCCAAGTTGAGAAACTATTGGGCTTCGTCTGGCGCAACTTCGTTGCTTCCTAAGTTTGTTGACGATATGGAAATAAGACTGAAGAATTTTGAGAATTGTCCGATAGACCGCGATATCCTTGAAACTTCTGACGTGACAGGTGGTGGAGCCGAACTGTTTCTCTATCAGTCGGGTTATCTTACGATAAAGGGTTATCTGGATGGAGTTTATTTGCTTGGCATTCCAAACTATGAGGTTCGCAAGGCTCTCTATAAGATTGTCTTGCCCGCCTTGACGTTGCAATCGGACGCACAGGTAATAACCACTCAAAGCATGTTGTTGTATTCTCTAAAGATTGGCAACCTGCCCGAAGCCATGAAAAGCCTGAAGGCTCTCATTGCTGACGTGCCCTACAGCAACAAGAAGCTTGCAAGCATGGACATGGAGGAGCGCTACCGTCTTGTGTTGAGCACCATCTTCAACGCCATAGGTTGCCGGGTGGAGGTGGAGAAGATGATTGCCACGGGCAGAATAGACATGGTGGTGGAAACAACCCGTTTTATCTATGTCTTGGAGCTGAAGCTAAGCAACAACGGCGGCATAGATGCTGCGTCAGAGCAAATAAGAGCCAAGCAATATGCTGAGCCTTTCAAAGCCGACAAACGCAAGGTCGTTGCCCTTGCCATAGAACTGGACGAAAAGGGAAAGGGACTGGTCGATTGGAAGGAAGTGTGAGAGCTCTGGAAAAACAGAAAAACCGTTATTGAAGAAAACAGCCGTGAACAGAGGCCTTTGGAGAAAGAGCCTCTGTTCACGGCTTTGTTTTTATGTTAACGTTACAGAACTTTCGCATTTATACGATGAAAATTGGCTCAAACAAGCGCCGTCGCGCTCGATAGAGATGATAATAGGTTGAAAATGTGTTTGTTATTTCTTTCTGTTAGCGCTATTATCTTTCTGTTAACGCTGTTCCTTCCTGTTAACGCTGTTCATAAAACCTTTTTACAGCTTGGCTGCGTGCACACACTTCATATTTTTTTCAAGCTGAGCCACCGAGCTGGCACCCACCAACACGCTTGTCACGCCCTTCTGTTGAAGGATCCATGCCAGCGCCATCTCGGCAAGCGTCTCGCCACGCTCTGCTGCCTCGGCGTTCCATGTCTTCAGCCGTTCGAGCAGTTCGGGTGTGAGGGCGCTGTGCTTGAGATATTGCTCCTTAGCCATGCGGCTGTCGGCAGGAATGCCGTTAAGATAACGGTCGGTAAGCAGACCCTGTGCCAACGGCGAGAAGGAGATGAAGCCTATGCCGTGGTCGGCACAATATTGGGTTACGCCGTTCTCCTGTGGTTCGCGGTCGAGCAGGTTGAGGCGGTCTTGGTAGATGAGCAACGGCACATCGCGCTCCTTTAGATATTGGTCGGCAAACTTTAGAGCCTCCAATGGCCAGCGGCTGATGCCGAGATACAGCGCCTTGCCTTGCTTCACGATGTCGACCATGGCCTGAAGGGTTTCTTCAAGCGGTGTGTTGGGGTCGTAACGATGGCTGTAGAACAGGTCCACATAGTCGAGGTTCATGCGCTTAAGGCTCTGGTTGAGGCTTGCCATGAGATACTTACGCGAGCCCCAGTTGCCGTAAGGGCCTTCCCACATGTCATATCCCGCCTTTGTGGCAATGAACAGCTCGTCGCGGTAAGGAGCAAAATCGTCCTTCATGAGCTGTCCCATGGTCTCCTCTGCGCTGCCGTAAGGAGGGCCATAGTTGTTGGCAAGGTCAAAATGGGTTATGCCGTGGTCGAAGGCATAGTGTGTAATGGCTCTGCTGCGCTCGTAGGCGTCTACCGCTCCAAAGTTGTGCCAGAATCCCAGGCTCACCTTTGGCAGAAGCACGCCGCTCTTGCCGCATCTGCTGTAGAGGGCCTCCGCATCGTCATAGCGGGCGGCAGAGGCTGTGTATATTCCCTTTGTGTTCATTTCTTTGGTGTTTTTAAAATTCTGTTTGTATCGAAAAGATGTTACAAAGTTAGCGTCTTTCGTTTTAATCTCCAAATTTTTTAGTAATTGTTAGGGAGAAACAAACAGCCTGACCGTACGTTAATAAATGTGAATGTTTTGCTGCCACGATTTTTTGCTTGCAGATAATGAGTAACTTTGCATCTTGTATGACAAAGAGCGATGCATTGTTGGCAAGCATACGCAACGGACAACCGTTGACGTTTCGTGATAAGCTCAGCCTCATTGTGGGGCTGAGCATTCCGTCTATACTCGCGCAGATAACCAGCGTCATGATGTTTTTCATCGATGCTGCCATGGTGGGACACCTCGGCACAGAGGCATCGGCGAGCATAGGTCTTATAGAGAGCACCACATGGCTCATGGGCAGCATAACCAACGCGGCGTCAATGGGCTTCTCCGTGCAGGTGGCCCACTATATTGGTGCCAACGATTTTGAACGTGCGCGCGACGTGTTCCGCAACGGCATCGTGGCAACAGCCATCGTGAGCTTCACAATAGCCCTTACAGGCCTGGTCATACACCCTTACCTCCCTTACTGGCTTGGCGGCGGAAGCGACATCGCTCCCCAGGCCTCTACCTATTTTCTTATCTTTGCCCTCACCGTGCCCTTCTTCCAGTTGTCGGGTTTGTGTGGCAACATGCTCAAGTGTTCGGGCAACATGAAGATTCCGAGCATCGTGAGCGTGGGCGTGTGCGTGCTCGACGTGTTGTTCAACTCCATTTTTATATATGTGTTGGGGTGGGGCGTCATGGGTGCAGCTCTCGGCACCTCGCTCGCCATCATAAGCGGCACGGCTGTGCAAGGCTATTATGCCATCTTCCGCAACCGCATATTGAGCTTGCGTCAGGACGGCCGGCTGTGGTGCTGGGCAGGCCAGTATGTGCGCACGGCTCTGAAGATAGGGTCGCCCATGGCTTTGCAGTCGGTGTTCTTGAACGGAGCACAGATCGTGAGCACCATGATCGTGGCACCACTTGGCAACGTGGCCATCTCCGCCAACACCTTTGCCATCACTGCCGAGAGCCTGTGTTACATGCCGGGCTATGGCATAAGCGAAGCTGCAACCACCCTTGTGGGCCAAAGCAAGGGAGCAGGCCGACGCGACATGTGTCGCAGTTTTGCCTATAGCACCACGTTCATGGGCATGGCCGTCATGGCGTTCATGGGTTTGGTGATGTATGTGTTTGCTCCCGAGATGATGGCCCTGCTCACCCCAATAGAGGAGATTCGCCAGCTTGGCATCATGTGTCTGCGCATCGAGGCTTTTGCCGAGCCCATGTTTGCTGCCTCCATCGTGGTCTACTATGTGTGTGTGGGCGCTGGATCGACCTTGCGCCCCATGCTCATCAACCTCGTGTCGATGTGGTGTGTGCGCCTCACGCTTGCTGCTTTGCTCGCCCCACATTACGGCTTGAAGGGTGTGTGGATCGCCATGGCTGTGGAGCTTACGTTCCGAGGCCTCATGTTCCTCATTCAGCTCTTCCGCGGACGGTGGATGGGAACCGTTGGCTCCAAGGCTTAACGGCCAAGGTTTGCCGGCTCTTTTCTCTTTGTTCTGCAAGCCTTCTGGGCTTTGCTTCCGAGCTTTCTTGTTTTGCTCGGCAAGCTTTTTTCTTTGCTTTAAAGCCATCGCTCTTTAATCCGTCATCTCCTTCCGTTTCTGTATATTTATGCACTTTCCACGGTCTTCTAAGCATGGTTTTTTCATCAAGCCCAAATGACAAAATGAAAGTGCCTTTCTGACGTTCTCATTAAGCCTCTTTGACAGCCTCAAAGAGGCCCTTTGACGTCCTCAAAGAGGCTCTTTGGGAAAACAAACCGATTTTTCACATTTGTTAACAAAACTGTATAGCAAAACCTTCTTTTTTCTGTCTTTTTGCTATCTATATCTCTTTTCTGCTTTCTTCTTGATTTTTCGTTTTTCTCTCTCGCCTCTGCATATTTATGCTCTTTGAGTGAATAATTATACAGGCAGAATATTCGTGAAAAAGATGAAGGAAAAGAAGAATATTCTCCATAAATTGGCGAATAGTGCCTTTTTCCAATTATTTTTTTGCTCGTTTGTGCAGCAATTTGTACTTTTGCAACGTCTAAGGAACAGACATCCCAAAACGAAAGAGAATTTTTAGATTATAAATTTATAAAAATGAAGACAAAACTCTTACTGTTGTCGCTCGCGCTTGCCACCACATCGGCTTTCGCGCAGCAGACACTCGGATCGGGCATCGACAAGGCCAACATGGACCTCACGGTAAAGCCCGGCAACGATTTTTACCGCTATGCAGCTGGAGGATGGATGAAGAGTCATCCGCTCGATGCAGAACATCCTATGAACGGAGCGTTCGTAGACCTTGAGGAGCAGAACCAGAAGCGCATTCAGGAACTCATCAACGAGTTTGCAACAAAACCTCAGCAGAAAGGTTCGCTCGGACAGAAGATAGGCAGCATCTACAACCTCATGATGGATAGCGTGCGCCTGAATCGCGAGGGTGCTGCGCCTCTGAAGCCTTATCTGGCTAAGGTGGCTGCCATAAAGAACATCCACGAGTATCAGTATGTTACCTCTTCACTCGATTTCGAGGGCATAGGCACCTTGATGTTCGACATGGGCGTGGGCGCAGACCAGCGCAACGCTTCTATGAACATTGTGGGCATTGGCCAGGGTGGTCTCGGTCTGGGTGAGCGCGACTACTATCTCAACGACGATGAGCAGACCGTGAAGGTGCGCAACGCCTATAAGGAACTGATAACAACCCTCTTCAAGCTCGTGGGCAACGATGAGGCCACAGCAAAGAATAAGATGGAGGCCGTCATGGCCATAGAGACACGTCTGGCCAAGGCCAGCTACGGTGCCGTGAAGCTGCGCGACATCAACGCCAACTATCACAAGATGAGCTATATGCAGCTTGTGAACGATTATCCCGGCATCGACTGGGGTAACATTTTCCTCGCACAGGGATTCCCCGTGTTCGACAGCGTGGACGTGGGTCAGCCTGAGCCTATACACGAGGTGGAGAAAATTCTTGCAGAGACACCGCTCGACGACCTTAAGGCTTATGCCGAGTCGCGCGTCATCTCAAGTGGCACAAGCACCCTGAGCGACGAGTTCCGTGCAGCAGCCTTCAAGTTTAGCTCGGTGCTGAGCGGCGTGAGCCAGGACCGTCCGCGCTGGAAGCGCAGCGTGTCGGCCGTGAGCGGCTTGCTGGGCGAGGCCATCGGCAAGATGTATGTTGAGAAATATTTCCCCGAATCAAGCAAGAAGCGCATGCTTGAGCTCGTTCACAACCTGCAGACAGCGCTCGCACAGCGCATTGACGAGGCAACATGGATGGGCGAGGCAACAAAGGCACAGGCCAAGGACAAGCTCCAGAACTTTATCGTAAAGATCGGCTATCCTGACAAGTGGCGCGACTACTCGGGCTTGCAGGTTGACGACTCGCTATCGCTCTATGAGAACTTGCGTGCCATCTCACGCTACAAGACCACCGATTATCTCACCCGCAAGGTGAGCAAGCCCGTGGACAAGAGCGAGTGGCAGATGACACCGCAGACCATCAACGCCTACTATAACCCCACAACCAACGAGATCTGCTTCCCCGCTGCCATTCTGCAGCCCCCGTTCTTCGATCCTCAGGCCGACGATGCCGTAAACTATGGCGGCATCGGTGCTGTGATCGGTCACGAGATGAGCCACGGCTTCGACGACCAGGGATGCCAGTTTGACAAGACAGGCAACCAGCGCAACTGGTGGACAGGGGCCGACAAGGCCAACTTCGACAAGCGTGCCAAGGTGCTGGTTGAGAGCTTCGGCAAGTTTGAGGTGCTCCCCGGCGTGAAGGTGAACGGCGAGTTGACTCTCGGCGAGAACATCGGCGACAACGGCGGTCTGAACATCTCGTTCCGCGCTCTGCAAAACTCAATGAAGGAGCACCCGCTGGAGGTGAAGGACGGCTTCACTCCTGAGCAGCGCTTCTTCCTCAACTGGGCTCGCGTGTGGGCATCAAACGCCAGTCCGCAGGTGCTCGACTACCTCGTCAAGTCGGATCCTCACTCTCCCAACGAGGCTCGCGTGAACGCTGCCCTGTCACACATCGACGCTTGGTACAAGGCGTTCAACGTGAAGAAGGGCGACAAGCTGTTCTTGCCTAAGAACAAGCGTGCTCACATCTGGTAAATCGGAAAGAGAACAAAAAGACAACAGGGACAACGGTTTGTTTCGTTATGGCTGACAGGTCGGCGAAGCAAACGGTTGTCCCTGTTTTTGTTTCAAAAAATTATCACTACTTATTTTCAAGTTTCGCCCATTTATTGTATCTTTGCAAACTATGATAGACGAGAAAATGAACAAGGAAAAATGGAGTGAAAACGTGATCATTGTCGATGCCGATTATGTGGACAGGGTGGCGTTTGACCTTACCGTTAATTTTGAGCGTATGTTAGGACGCCGTGTGCCCAAGGCCGACATGGCGCGATGGGTAGAGTGTGTGGCGCTCGACGGCGGGCTGCGCGAGGGTGACCACGAGACGCAGGTGGTGCTCATTCATGGCAAGAAGAAGGAGGCGATGGACAATTTTGCTCCCTCACGCTTTGACGATGAGCTCAACGGACAGGCGTTCAAGGACCATCTGGGCGAATTCATAATAAGCTCTTTTCCCGTGGAATATGTGGTCAAGGGCAACGACTTCTTTCTTGATGTGCTCGACATGGTGTGCGCACAGAAGGAGGTGAAACGTGTAATGCTCGTGCCCAACGTGGAGGAGGACGACCTGTTCGACAGTATATGGATGTCGCTGCGACACCTCGACGATGACAGCAAG
The DNA here is from genome assembly GCA_900543975.1 of uncultured Prevotella sp. GTDB lineage: Bacteria > Bacteroidota > Bacteroidia > Bacteroidales > Bacteroidaceae > Prevotella. The sequence continues at coordinate 10,750 of UQTI01000038.1, forward strand.
CGCATAACGTTGCTGTCGATGGTGCCTCTCAAAGGCGGCAACTTCAGACAGGAGATGCTCGGCTATTCGCTCATGAACGCGCTCGGAATAAAGGCGGAAGAGCTGAGGTAACGTCGGCTCATGACAATTTTCTTTTAGACGAGAAAACGAAAAAAACAAAAATAACAAATATAACAAAAAAACAGAAATGGGAAAAGTACTCATGATTGGCGCCGGTGGCGTCGCTACGGTCGCTGCGTTCAAGATTGCACAGAACGCTGACGTGTTCACCGATTTTATGATTGCCAGCCGCACAAAGGAGAAGTGTGACAAGATTGTGAAGGCTATCGGCAACCCCAACATCAAGACGGCTCAGGTCGATGCCGACGATGTGGAGCAGCTGAAGGCTCTCTTCAACAGCTACAAGCCTGAGCTGGTCGTTAACCTCGCGCTCCCTTACCAGGACCTCACCATCATGGAGGCATGTCTGGCTTGCGGATGCAGCTATCTCGACACAGCCAACTATGAGCCAAAGGACGAGGCTCACTTCGAGTATTCTTGGCAGTGGGCTTACAAGAAGCGCTTTGAGGAGGCTGGTCTGACCGCCATCCTCGGATGTGGCTTCGACCCGGGCGTGACAAGCATTTTCACAGCTTATGCAGCAAAGCATCATTTCAAGGAGATACAGTATCTCGACATCGTCGACTGCAACGCGGGCAACCACCACAAGGCGTTCGCAACCAACTTCAACCCTGAGATCAACATTCGTGAGATCACACAGAAGGGTCTCTACTGGGAGGATGGCAAATGGGTGGAGACGGCTCCGCTGGAGATCCATAAGCCGCTCAACTATCCTGAGATCGGTGCCAAGGAGAGCTATCTGCTCCACCATGAGGAGATTGAGAGCTTGGTGAAGAACTATCCCACCATCAAGCGCGCACGTTTCTGGATGACCTTCGGACAGCAGTATCTCACATATCTCGACTGCATACAGAACCTCGGCATGTCGCGCATCGACGAGATCACATACGAGGCTCCTCTTGCTGACAACCCCTCGGAGAAGGTGAAAGTTAAGATTGTGCCGCTGCAATTCCTTAAAGCAGTGCTGCCCAACCCGCAGGATCTTGGCGAGAACTATGACGGACAGACCTCTATCGGCTGCCGCATCCGTGGCATAGGCAACGACGGCAAGGAGCAGACCTATTATGTCTACAACAACTGCTCACACGAGGCTGCCTACAAGGAGACAGGCATGCAGGGCGTGAGCTACACCACCGGCGTGCCCGCCATGATTGGTGCCATGATGTTCTTCAAGGGTCTGTGGCGCAAGCCCGGTGTGTGGAACGTAGAAGAGTTTGACCCCGATCCCTTCATGGAACAGCTCAACAAGCAGGGTCTGCCTTGGCATGAATTATTTAACGTGGACATCGAATTTTAAACCATCCGACATTCCACACTCCACATTCATCATTGCGGCTCTGCCGCACATTCAACATTCATAAAGATATGGCAAAATCAGAAGAAATGACGCTCGCACAGGAAGGCAAGCTTAAGGCCCTCCAGGCTGCGATGTCAAAGATAGAGAAAGATTTCGGCAAGGGTTCGATAATGAAACTTGGCGATGAGAAGATAGAGAACGTAGAGGTCATTCCTACAGGCAGCATCAGCTTGGATGCCGCTCTCGGTGTAGGCGGATACCCCAAGGGACGAATAATAGAGATTTATGGCCCCGAGTCGTCAGGTAAGACCACACTGGCCATTCATGCCATTGCTGAGGCACAGAAGCAGGGCGGCATAGCAGCGTTCATTGACGCTGAGCACGCCTTTGACCGTTTCTATGCTGCCAAGTTGGGTGTGGATGTGGACAACCTGTGGATCTCGCAGCCCGACAATGGTGAGCAGGCATTGGAGATTGCCGACCAGCTCATACGTTCGGCTGCCATCGACATCCTCGTCGTCGACTCTGTGGCTGCGCTCACGCCAAAGAAGGAGATCGAGGGCGACATGGGTGACAACGTGGTAGGTCTTCAGGCTCGACTGATGAGCCAGGCCCTTCGCAAGCTCACCTCTACCATCTCGAAGACCAACACCACATGTATCTTCATCAACCAGCTTCGTGAGAAGATCGGCGTGATGTTTGGCAACCCCGAGACAACGACAGGTGGTAACGCCTTGAAATTCTATTCGAGCGTGCGCCTCGACATCCGTCGCGTTACAAGCATCAAGGACGGCGACCAGGTCATCGGTAACCAGGTGCGCGTGAAGGTTGTCAAGAACAAGGTGGCTCCTCCTTTCCGCAAGGCAGAGTTTGAGATTACCTTCGGCGAGGGCATCTCAAAGGTTGGCGAGATCGTGGACCTCGGCGTAGAGTATGGCATCATCCAGAAGAGCGGCTCATGGTTCTCTTATGACAACAGCAAGCTGGCACAGGGCCGTGACGCTACGAAGAAGCTGCTCCGCGACAACCCCGAGCTGTGCGAGGAGATTGAAGAAAAGATCAAGCAAGCTGTGGCTGACAAGGGCGCAGAACAATAGTTCGCATTTTCGATAAAACCCAAAAAGCAATCGTCTTCTGTTGAGGGCGATTGCTTTTTGCTCTTTTATTCTGTCTTCACATGTTGCATGTTTGTTACATGCTGTTTTTTGAACAAGATGTCAGATAAGAAAAAGTTGTCTGGTTCTATTTCTTTATTTGTTTTTCTGTTAACCCCGTGTATTTCAAGACTAATTCCATGTCCATTCCATCGGAAAGCATACGTTTGGCAATAGCTAAATTTGCTATATTTATGCCTTCTTCTCTTCCTTTGGCTTCGGCTGTATCTAATGAATTCTTTATGTCACGATAAGCTTTTAGACTATCTTCATATTCTCGTAGCTCTATAGGAGTGAAGCGGGCAATAGCAGCAGCGTCAAACAGTCTTGAGAATATTTTTTCTCTAAGTGATGATGGCCTGTTGTTAAGACGTGACAGATTTTTAAGAACAAACATCCATTTGTCAGACAACGATGTCAGTTCTTCATCTGTCTTGTCAAATCGACCAACTTCTACATATTTAAACATAAGTTTGGCGTTGAAAACCTTATTGGTCTTTGTGTCCATCAAGGCTATTGTGTGAATGGTGTCAGAAGCGTCAAATGCTTCATCGCTCATTTTGAAATTGAGTAAGGCAACAACATAAACCTTTTTAAGACAAAAATTCCAATCGGACCCTTTCGGAGCCTGTTCTCTTATTGGAAAGGTAGAGTAGAAGAGAGAGCGGTCTTTGAAAAAAGTTTGATAAGCATTTTGCATTTCTACAATAAATTTCTCTCCTTGCTCGTTCTCGCAATATACATCAAATATTGCTTTTCTTTCTGTAAACACATCGCCAACATTCTCGCTGTTGAGATATTTTACGTCTTTTATAACTTCCTCCCCATTAAATAGAGAGTTAAGAAAGTTTATCAACAAATCTTTGTTGAGGTCGGTTCCGAAGATTCGCTTAAAGCCAAAATCGGTTAATAAACTAATATATCGCTCTTCTGACTGTTTCATAACTGATTGTATTGGTGCCTTGCCGCAAAGATACATCAATAATTTAAAATAATCAAATGTTTTTAAAAAATCTGTCCCTTTTTCTCAAAAAATAAGGATTAAATGGTTACCTTTGCCAACATACTGTTAACTTAAACCTTATTCCTTATGGCAATAATGCGATTTCTTGCTTTAGTCCTATGTCTCATGTCTTCCCTTGCATGGTGTGAGGCGCAGAACCGCGACCGGGTCAATGGCACTGACGACGACAGCGGTTGGCAATACTGGTATGGGCTTGTCGCCGACGATGAGGACATGGAGAGCGGACAGGCAGAAGATGTGTACGACATGCTCGCTGAGCTTGCCACAGACAAGATAAACCTCAACCGGGCAACGCGCGAAGACCTTGAGCGCCTTGTCTTTCTTACGGACCAGCAGTTGCAGGATCTTGCCGAATATATCGACCGCTATGGGCCTGTACGCTCACTCGCCGAGCTGGCCATGGTGCCGTCAATAGATGCCATGCGTCGCCGGCTGCTTGCCTTTTTTGTGTATGCCGGTGAGCCACAGCCAAAGGCCATCTTGCCACCGCTGGACACGTTGCTGAGAAGAAGCCGAAGTGAGCTGGCGGCAGCAATAAAAATACCTCTATATAATAGAGAGGGCGACCTTAGAGGGGCAGAGAAGGGATATCTCGGACCAAAATATAAGCATTGGCTGCGTTACAAGATATGTTACGGCAGACAGATAGAAGCGGGCTTCACAGCCTCACAAGATGCTGGCGAGCCGTTCTTCACGGGGCGTAACCGCTTGGGGTACGATTTCTATAGTTTCTATGCCGTGGTGCGAAACATGGGGTGGCTGAAAACCGCTGTGGCAGGACGCTACCGCATGAAGCTCGGCATGGGACTGATGATGAACACCGACTTCAGCTTTGGAAAGGCGGCATCACTCGATGGCTTGTCACGAACGTCGAACAGCCTGCGACCACACTCGTCGCGCTCGGAAGCCAACTATCTGCAGGGCGTGGCGGCCACGGCAAACCTGTCACGGCATCTCTCGCTCACCGCTTTCTTCTCACACCGACTGATCGACGCTACGCTGAACAAAGACAGCGCCACGGTAAAGACCATCCTGAAGACAGGTTACCACCGCACGGCGAGCGAGATGGCGCGCCGCAGAAACACCTCTCAGACCGTGGGCGGAGCAAGCATGGCTGTGCGTTCAGGAGGCTTCACGGCGGCTCTCTCGGCCATGGGCACAACGTTCAACCGACAGCTGAGGCCCGACACATCAGCCGTGTTCCGTCGTTTCTATCCGAAAGGCCAAAGGTTTGGAAACGCGTCTCTTTCTTATTCCTATCTCTCACCACGCCTTCAGGTCGCTGGTGAGGCTGCCGTGGCATCGTCGGGAGGCATGGCAACGCTCAACACCGTGGCCTTTGCGCCGTCGCCTTCTTTGTCGCTCCGTCTTGTTTATCGCTACTATTCGTATCGCTACCACTCGCTCTTCGCCTCTGCCTTCAGCGATGGAGGCAACGTGAGCAACGAGCAAGGCGTGTATCTGGGCATGGCGTGGCGACCGGTAGCGCCGTTGCTGCTCACAGCCTATGCCGACTATGCCCGCTTTCCATGGCCCAGATACATGGTGTCGTTTGCATCGCGCTCATGGGACGGACAGCTGGCGGCCACGCTGTCCTTGAACCGCCTGACGCTCAATGCGCGATACCGCGTGCGTCTAAGACAGCGCGACAACGCCAAGCACACGAGGCTGACAGACCGCACAGAGCAGCGCTTGCGCCTATCTGCCATCGTGCAACATGACGTGTGGCGACTGGCAACACAAGCCGACATGGCGTTGGCTTCGGCAGACAGCACAAGCAAGGGCTACATGGTCATGCAGAGTGGAGGTTTTAAAACGGGTAGACTGACGGTCGACGGCAACGTGGCTTATTTCCATACCGACTCTTACGACAGCCGTCTCTATGTCTATGAACGGGGGCTGCTGTACAACTTCTCCTTTCCCATGTTCTATGGTGAGGGCTTACACTATGCCCTCCGCGTGCGCTACGACTTCACTCGCCGACTGATGTTCATGGCCAAGGCATCGGTCACGAACCATCTCGACCGCTCCACCATAGGGTCTGGTCTGCAACGCATAAACCGCTCGTCGCAGACAGACGTGGAGATGCAGGTGAGATGGAAATTCTGATTTTATCAACGTGTTTTATTGACTGAGAAAACACTTTGTGGATTAATCGTGGCAGTTCATACAGAATGTAAGAAAATGCTTGTCTGGCGTGAAAATAGTTTCTATCTTTGCAATGTGAACAAGAAACAACGTTATTAACAAATAAAAAATCAACAATTATGAATAAGGAAAATGCAAAACAGAATATCGCTTCAGGAATGAGTTCAACAATAGGTGCCGCTGTAGGCGTTGTGACTGGAACAATGGCTTCAAACGAGATGCATGCAGCAGAGAGCGATGAGGCTACCGTTACTGATGCTACACCCGCAGAGGAAACTGCTGACGAGGATGTGCCCGTGGTTGATGTTGATCCCGCACAAGCACCTGCTGCTGAGCCTTCTGGAGAAGAGGTTGTCGCAGAACCCGTAGCAGGTCCGACAGCGCAGCCGGCAACAGAACCCGCAACACCTCAGGCACAACCCGCAGGACAGACATCAGGGGATGTGCAGGTGCTCGACTATCAGACCGTTGACAACGGACAGGGTGGACAGGCCGATGTGGCTGTCATTACTGATGGCACGACCCAGGCTGTTGTGATCGATGCCGACCGTGACGGCATTGCCGATGTGATGGCTGTTGACCAGAACCACGACGGACAGATCTCTGACAATGAGGTCATCAACCTTGAAGGACATAACGTTGCCATGCAACCCTTACAGGAGATGGCTCATGCTGACAATCCCAACGATGGCATGATGGCACAGAACGCAAGCTATGAGCCCGACTATGTGAACGATGCCAATGTGGACGGTTATGTAGAAGCATAATGCGTGGACTGAATGACACAAAGGTGCTTAAGGCACAAGGTTGAAAAGCAAGGCGAAAGAAAATTCACTTAAAAAACGATTTTAGTCATGAACAACGAAAATACCATTTACGACAATCCTAACCGCAACACACGCGACGAGGAAACTCAGTTTGACAGCAAGGCTGCCAGCAATGAGAACACACGCTACGACAACGCAGCAGACGAGAGCACACAGTTTGACGACAACAGGTTTGCTGACAACAAGCCGACAGAGCCTACCAACGCTCCTGTGCAGCCCAAGAAGGTGTCTATGGGTAAGCGAGTGGCTATAGCCTTTGGCGCATCTGCCGCTTTGGGTGGCGCAGCCGCCATGTTCATGAGTGCCACACCGGCAGAGAACGTCATTGATGGAGGCAAGCCTGAAGAAGAAAGCGACAACGGAGGCGACAGCCATCCCGACTGGACTGATGGCGAGGTGCCTGTGGCTCAGGGCGTGAATGACGGCATGTCGTTTGGCGAGGCTTTCAACGCCGCACGCGCTGAGGTAGGCTCAGGTGGCGTGTTCGAGTGGCACGGATATATCTACAGCACATACACAGTTGAGGAATGGGACACCATGTCACAGGAAGACCGCGATGCCTATGGCTCACATTTCAACTGGAGCGCTCAGTCGGCAGCCAATGAAGAGGCTGAGGTAATTGACTCTACTCCTAGTGGCGGTGCCCATGCCACAACTGCCGATAACAGCGAACCCGACTATGTCGCCGGGACCAACGGCGGAAACGCTGAAGTGGTGGCTGTGAGCGATGATGAGATCTCTGACGATGAGGTGGAAGTGGAGATTCTTGGTGTTGAGCATGATGCCGAGACTGGCGTGACTTATGCACAGCTCAACTATGACAACCACGATGCTGTGCTCATAGACATTAACGACGACAACACCTTTGACGTGTTGGCTGTAGATGCAAACAACGACCACCAGATCTCTCAGAACGAGATAGTGGACATCTCTGACCAGAACCTCACAACAGAGATGGTCAGCGCACAGGTGAACCACACCGCCGGGGCAGGTCAGGAAGAGCAATATGCAAGCATGGACGACCACATGACGGCCGATGACGGCATGGGTGGCGCAGCAGGCGATGAGTGTATGGTTGATCTTTAAAAATCTTGTCAATATGAAACAAACGGTTTTACTGATCTTGGCTTTCGTTTGTGCGCTTCTTGGAGTGCAGAGGGCTGAAGCAAAAATATATCTTGTGGCGGTGGGTGTGAGCGACTATCCCGGCACAGCCAATGACCTCACGCTGCCTGCCAATGATGCAAAGACCATGGCGTGGCTCTATTCGAAGAACACAAAGGTGAAATATTCGCTGCTGCTCAACGAACAGGCTACACAGAAACGCATTAAGGCGGCCATGAAGAAGGTGTATGGCGAGGCTAAAGCCAACGACATCGTGGTGTTCTTCTTTAGCGGACACGGATATCCTGGTGGCTTCGTGGCATATGACGGCATGCTCGACTATTCGGTCGTGCGTGACGGAATGGCAAACAACAAGTGTAAGAACAAGATGATTTTTGCCGATGCTTGTTTCGCAGGTAAGATAAGAACAAACAACAACGGTCATTCATCGGTTTCGGCTGCAAAGAAAGCTAACGTCATGCTGTTTCTCTCGTCGCGCGGCAACGAGACTTCGCTGGAGAAGCCTGGCATGAAGAACGGGTTCTTTACTACCTATCTGGTGAAAGGCCTGAGAGGTGGAGCCGACAAGAACCGCGACCGCACGATAACGGCCAAGGAGCTGTTCAACTATGTGCACAGCGGCGTTATTCAGCTCTCTGGCAACCGCCAGCATCCGGTCATGTGGGGCAAGTTTGCCAACAACATGCCTGTGATGAAATGGTAATTTTTTTTGGAAAAACTTAATATGAATGGTCTCGCACGATTATTGCTGTTGTGTGAGAGATAATAATAAAAAGAAAACAAAAATGAATCAAGACGTTATAAAGATTAGATGTCCTCATTGTGGTGCGCAGCTCTCGGTGAAAAACCAGCCGGGCATAGAGAGCAAAAGTGTGACGTGTCCCATCTGTAAGCAGAAATCGCCGTTCTTGGCGTTCAGACAGGTCAAAGTGCAAAAAGATCCAGGAACCGACCTGCCTGGCAGCAACAGCCAAGGTCAAGGGGTGAGAAGTGACAACACACAGCTTGGTGACCGTCCGACCGACTTGAACCAGAACGCGGCACAGAACCGTGCGCCAAAACTGCTGCTTGGACGTTTGACCGTGGTGAACAACGGACAGACCTTTGTGCTTCGTCCGGGACGTAACGTTATCGGACGTAAGGCTCAGGCTTCATCGGCAAATTTCCAGATAGACACGGGTGAGGGACGACGCATGAGCCGTGAGCACATCGTTATAGATGTGCAGCGCGTGGGCAGCGAGTATATGCACACAGCATCGCTGTATAAGGAGCGTGTGAACGAGACCTTCGTAAACACCGATCGTATGACCATTGACGATGGTCTGATCTTGAAGCACGGCGACATCCTTCATCTGCCCGATGCCGATGTGAAGTTTACCATTGATGATAGCGAGAGAACGCAGTTGTAGTTGTTGATTGCTGCGAATATTTCTTTTTGAATGAACACAAAAAACAGATAAGAATGAAATTCAAATTAAAAGCATATAGCATCTGGGAGTTTGGCAAACGTGTCGATGCCAACGGTAACCCACACCAGGAGGACAGTCTTTTTCCTGCTAATGGCGAGCAGCAAGACAGCGACCGGCTGTTCGTGTTGTGCGACGGCATGGGCGGTCATGATGCGGGAGAGGTGGCAAGTGCAACGGTATGTGAGGCTATGGGCCGTTCGGTTATGGCGAGTGTGCCCGACAGCGAGGCACTCTTTACCGATGACATGCTTCAAAAGGCTGTGGCCGATGCGTTCGAGGCTCTCGATGCTCACGACAACGGGGCGGTGAAGAAGATGGGAACCACCATGACGTTCCTTAAGCTACATGCCGGAGGTGCCACCATTGCACACATGGGCGACAGTAGGGTTTACCACATACGCCCAGGAAAGGATGCTGCCGAGACACAGATACTCTTCTGTACCGAAGACCACTCTCTGGTTAACGACCTGGTGAAGGTTGGTGAGCTTACGCCAGAGGAGGCACGGCTGTCGCCACAGAAAAACATCATAACACGCGCCATGCAACCACACATGGAGCGCAGACCGAGAGCGGATGTCAAGCACATAACCGACATACGTCCCGGCGACTATTTCTACATGTGCTCTGACGGCATGCTGGAGCAGATGGAGGATGACAACATCTGCTTCAACTTCTCTGCCATGACGGGCGATGACCAGAACAAGGTGCGTGTGCTAACGGAGGCAACCCATTATAACCACGACAACCACACGGCGTTCATAATTCACATCCTTGATGTGGAAGGAGAGCCTGAGCCGCTTGAGGAAAAGGATGAGCGAAAACCTGTGAAAGAAACCACGGCGCTGCCACCGTTGCCTAAAGCTGAGGATGGCGATGATGAACGTTTCGTTGTTGAGGCTGAAGATGGCGATGAAGAACAAGAACCAACGTTTGTTGATAACAATGAGGCAACAGCAATGCCTCAGATGGCTGGACAGACTGGTGGCAGAAATGTAACCGATCCTTATCGGGGCATGAAGGGGCAGCGTGGTCAAGGAAAGAAAAACGGATTGGATAAGTTTTTGTCTGATTCGAAGAACCTGTATCTTTTTGGAACAATTATTGTCTTTGTCTTGGCGTTGGGTTGCATCTTTTTCCCGAAGATGAAGAAAGACACGCGCAAGCATAATGGTGTGGAGATTCGCGATACAAGAAGACATTCGGATAGAAACTCTGACACATCAGGTCCGGGAAAGACGACACGCCGTAGTGAAGCCACGCAGACGAATGAAGGCAAGGATAACGAAACGTCAGTTCAGAACGGTACGCCGCTTAAAGAGGACAAGACCAATCCGTTAAAAGACGGTAAGCAGCAAACAGCGCCTGGTAAGGTTACTGACAATCCTGCAAAAACTAATGGAGCGTCGAACAGACCGGATGGTTCGCTTAAGCCTTCAGGCTCACATGTCAAACCTTCAGATTCGCATAAGCCCTCCGACTCGTCTAAGCCTGGAAAACAAGGCAAGGTGAAGCCGGAGAACAAGCCTAATAAGGCAGAAGGAGACAGCGAGGAGCATCTTCAAAGTGCTTAAACAACAAGAGGCTTGAATATTAAAAGCCTATATATAAAAAAGGTGTCCGCATCTCAGCTCGTGCTAAGGATGCGGACACCTTTTTTTTATTTCTTCTTCATGCGCAAATATTCGCGATAGGGTGTGTGCAGGTCGAGATAACGGAAGTTTTGTGGCGGAAGCTGCTTCGGCATCTTCATATAGTCGCCATAACAGTAGCGCAGATACTCGTCGGGCTTCTGCACACCCATCAATGTGTGACCCTCAAACTCAACAGGGGTGGGGGTGCCATAGACCTCCTTGGGCAGGATGCCACGCTCGGGCTTGTTGTCGTGGTCGGCAATAAGGGATGATGCATCGTAGTCGTACTCGCGCTGCACATCGTTCATGCGACGGTGAGCCTTGTCTTGCGACACCACCTTATGCATGAATTTGGCAAAGAGCCAATGCAGACCGTAGCCGTGCTTCAAGGGGTCAATGGTAGAATAATATAGAAGCTTTTTGGCTATGGCGTAGCGGCGATAGTGCTTACGTTGCTCGTGCTCGTCGGTTGTCATGCCATCGAGGGGGAACACGTCGACGGGCAGACCACCGATAAAGTTGAACTTGCGGCGCAGGATATAGGTTGTCTCCTTGTCCTGAATGCGCGCAAACTGATAGGGGTACATCGGGTCTTGCAGTCCGCTAACCAACTCGTATCGCTTGGGCAACCACTCGTTGGCATGCTTCACAAACTCGTTGTAGTCTTTGCGGGGCAAGGCCACATCGGCATCGTCATCCCATGGCACAAATCCCTTGTGTCGCACGGCTCCCAACATGGTGCCGGCAATGAGATAATAGCACAGGTTGTGCTCACGGCACACCTGGTCAATGGCGAGCAACATGTCGAGAATGTATTTTTGTAGCTCTCGTGTCTGCTCGTCGCTAATGCGTTTTTCTTCCTGAATGTTTTTCTTTGCCATAATGTTCTGGAATTTCTTTGTCTTCCTTTTTAACAGGAATTGTTCGTTTCTTTATTTCCTTTTCTATGATTCTAAAATATCAATTCTTATTGTTTCATTATCCATCTTCCACCTTCCACCTTATTTCTTACCAGTCACCTTATTTCTCACCTTTCAATCTTATTTTTCACTTTTCACTTTTCGTTTTACCCTTAAATAACCGTCATGTCTTGGTGGGCATAGAAGTCGGCGATGGTTGATGTTATGGCCTTAGAGATGTCGTTGGCAACATATGAGAACTCTTTGCCTGTGCGTATGGCTTTGAGGAAAGACAGCAGCTCATAGCGCAAACCTTCACCGTCGAGTTGGTAGAAATAGCGCTTGTTGTTTTGCTGGTTCTCATAGCGCACCTCAAAGTAGTCGGTCTTCCACCATGGGGCTGGCACATAGATGTAGCCCTTTGTGCCCGAAACAATCATCTCTCCTTCCGATTTTACACCTTGGCCAACCTTCATTGAAGCCACGGCATGGGGATAGATGAACGATATCTTCGTGAAGCCGTCATACATCTTTTCCTTGTTGATAAAGCGTGTTATGATGTCTTTTCGGCAGTATTTGGTGCCGAGGAGCTGGAAGATCGGCAGCATGGCGGTGGGACCCCATGCGCAGATGCTGTTCCACTCGAACAGGCTTCGCTGTGTGTCTTGCGTGGGGTCGGGGTCTTCAAAGTTCTGAAGCGATGTGCAGGTGGCATCCACGCTCACAATGTCGCCAATGATGCCGCCCTTGGCGAGCAGAAGCAGACGATAGTAGGCGGTAGAGTAGGCGGTCTTGATGCCGTCCATGAGCACAACCCCTTTCTCGGCGGCAAGCGCGTGAAGCTCCTTCCATTGTCTTGTCTGCAAGGCCATTGGCGATTCGCATAGCACATGTTTGCCACGTTCGATTGCTTGTTTTATCTGGTCATAATGATGCTCGGGGGCAGAGATTATGTAGAGCGCGTCGGAACTGTTGAGCAGGTCTTCAAAAGAGGCCGCTTGACGGTCGGCAGCTTGCAGCGTGTTGGAGAGATATTTGTTGTTGATGCTGAAAACATGACCAATCTCCAAACCGTTCACGAAGCTACTCTCACGCTCTATCTTGTTAAGGATAGGCGACTCGCCCACAAGACCAAGCGTCACAGGTTGCTGCTCGCTGCGTATCTCTGTGCTCGACACACCAGAGGTGCGTTCAAGGTAGACAACGCGGCAGTAGGCTTTGAGATAGTCGAACTTGCCGCGCCAGTCGCTTCCCACGGTGAAGATGTCGACGTTCAAGCGTTTTATGTCGTCAATCTTCTGACCCTCATACTCTTCTATGATGATCTCATCGGCGATGCCTGTGGCCTTTACAGCCTCCACACGTTCCATGAGCGACTGTTGCACGTTTATCTTACCGCGCTCACGGTCGAAGGTGTCGGAGGTTACGCCCACAATGAGATAGTCGCCAAGAGCCTTGGCGCGTTGTAGCAAGCGGATGTGTCCGTGGTGGAGCAGATCGTATGTTCCGTAAGTTATGACCTTAATCATGGAAATGGATTTCGTTTATTAGCTTTTTTATGTGTATCTTTTTGGACGATGCTTATATGGAATGTTTGTTTTGGAGATTGGCGGCTGCCGTTCGTCGGTTGACAGCAGCCGGTTAAAGCAGACCTCTTTTCTGCATGTCCTTAAGTGCGTTTACGAGAGTGGTGTTGTCGTCAGGTGACAGAGCGCCAAGATGTCCTACTCGGAACACCTTGTCTGCCATGTCGCCGCCGTTGGGACATACCCAGATGCCGTATTCGTCTTTCAGACAAAGGAAGATGTCGTAGGCAGAGACATTGTGGGGATGGAGCGGGGTGACAGCGTTGCTCAGCGATTCTGACACGATGTCGAAGGGCATGCCCTCAATTTTGTGGCGGAAGTCGGCGGCGAGCATGGCCATGCGTCTGTTCTCGCTCTCTACGCCACCAGTGGCGTCAATCTCTTTCAGGCGGGCGTTGATCTGACGCAAGATGCCTACTGCCGGTGTGAACGGTGTCTGTCCGCGTTCGCCGTTCTTAAGCGCATCTTTAAGGTTAAAGTACATAGACTTTACCTCGCGGTTGTTCACACGCTCCACGGCCTTGGGGGCAAGCACAATGATGGAGATGCCAGGAGGACAGGCTAACGCTTTCTGTGAGCCTGTAATCATGACATCCACTCCAAGGGCTTCCATATCGAATGGGTCAGCGAGGAACGAGCTGATGCTGTCAACCACAAGGAAGATGTTGTTGCGGTGGCAGAACTGGCTTATGAGCTGTATGTCGTAAAGCACACCTGTGGATGTCTCGTCGAGGTTGACAAGCAGGCCTGTGTAGTATTGTCCTTCATAAGGGGCGAGGTGTTCAGCGGTGAGCTTGTGTCCCATCTCCAACTTTATCTCTGTGTGGGGGATGGCATGGATCTCGCACAACTGTACGAAGCGATGGCCAAAGCTACCGCCGTTAATAACCAGAACTTTGTCCTCAGGCGTAAACACGTTCATGACGGTGGCTTCCATGGAAGCTGTTCCTGAGCCGGTGATGAAAGCCACTCTCGATTGTGCGGGGGCTTTGGTGAACTTAAGCATCAGGTCCTCGTTTTCCTTCATTGTGGCGGAAAACTCGGCTGTTCTGAAATAAGGAACCTGTTCTGCGCCGATGGCTCTTACTGCCTCGCTTGACATGACGGGGCCTACTGTGAAATTAAGCATATCCTTGTTGTTTTGTCTTTTAAACGATGGGGCGTCGTTTTTCTTGCATGATTTTTATTTTCTTTAGGCTTAGTGGTGCCTTTTCAAGCTGTTTTAAGCTTGTTTTGTCTTCTGTTCTCTGTGTTTTGGCTTTCCTTGCCAAGCATATTAGCCTCTTTTTATCCTACCGAACGTTTTTATGCTCGTGTATTTTCTCCAGAGGTTGAGCTTGCGCTTCTGTGGTACGCCGTGACGGCTAATGTAATCGGCAGCGGCATTAAGCATGCGCTCGCACACATGACCGTCGAGGTAGGGGTCATAGTTGTTGACAATCCATTGGCGGAGGGATATGGCCGCAGGGTCGGTGAGTGCGTGGTCATAGGCTTCAAGAAGCGTGTCGGGGGAATTGATGTTCTCCCAATAGATGGCTTTAGACAGGGTGTTGACGGTTATGACAGGACGCGAGAGCAAGAGAAACTCGTAGACCGTTGATGAGGTGTCGCTGATGAGCACATCGCTCATGAGTTGGTATTTTGTCACGTTTTCGCCCTTGTCGATGAACATTATGTCGGAGCATCCGTCGGCCCATGCCTTATATTCGTCGGCCCACTCTTGACGGGTGAGCGGGTGAAATTTCATTATTATCAATGCTTCGCGTTCTTTGGCCAAGCGCTCAAGTTGCTCCTTCATGCCGGGAAGGGGAAGCGATGTGAGTTTTGGCGAGAAGGTGGGGGCGTAGAGGATGATGCTCTTCTTGCCGCTCTTCTTAAGCAGTTCCTGTTTCTCTGCATCATAGCGATGCAGGTTCTGTTTTATCCAGTCTTGCTTGGGCCATCCTGTTTCTACCACCTCAAAGTCGCCATATTGGGCGGCAAGTGCCTTGAAATGTGAGGTGAAGTAGGGGCCTTGCGTAAAGTAGGTGTCGAAATAGCGACGTATAATCCAATGGTCTTTCTTCTCGGCAGCATAGCCGTGGAACACCTGTATCTTAACGCCCGGCAGATAGTAGGGCACGATGTTGCCTGGCACGAAGATGGCTTCGGGACCAAAGTCGTACACCTCTTGCATGGAGTTGGTCCATCTCACGCTGTCAGCGTAAGCAAAGCTGTCTATCTTCTTGCGGTGAATGTACCACAGCACCTCGTGCGGCAGTTTGTTTGCCGTGACATGCTCTTGAATGGGGTTGAGAATGTCGATGGCGTATTTGTTCTCGCAGAAAAGAACTATTTTCATGTCTTATATATAAATAAGGTGTATTTTTTTTCTTAAATGCCAATTGCTTTTACAAAAAGCTGATCTCTTTTGTCAAGAGTTTTTGTTTTTACAATTCAAGCTTAAACTTTATTTGATGTTTGTGCCCGTAGCGTTTCCAAAACTTTGCGCGTTTGTACATTACATAACTTACAGCTTCCTCCACATCATATCCGCGTTCTTTGGCATATTCGGTTGCGATGATGCGAATGAAATCTTTAGGTCCCCATAATCGGCAGATGCTCGTCAGACCTGTTGATCTGCTCACAGGACCGAAAGCCATGCGGTTGATGTCGACAAGCATGAAATGGAACCCTTCGGCATCGCGCTTCCACAGGATGTTGCCGGGCGTAAAATCTTTGTGAAGCACCTCACGCTTATGCAATGTGGCAGCAAGATGGCCTACGGCAACACCAAGCTCCTCATATTGTCCTTTCTTTGCATCGCCCATCTCATAGAGCTCATGTGGATAGTCGACTTGTATGGTTATGAGAAAAGAGAAACCCAACAGTCCGATGGCGTTGCGCTCCTCAACAAGGGCTATCACGTCGGGGGTGCCGATGCCGCGCTCACGCAAAAGGTTGGCATATTCCATGGCACGTTGTCCTTTCGGCTTGCGCAAACCAGTGGAATAGACCAGCAGGTTCGCCCAATGAGGACGGCGAAAGCGTTTGACATTGAGGACCATGCCATCGGGTGCAATGAACGTTTTTATGAGGTTATGGCCACGGTATATGACCGTTCCTCCTTGTTCAAACTCCTGTGGCATGCTCTCGGCAAAAGCCTTGTAGCGTGCATAGCGCGGATTTATCGTTGTCTTTATTTTCATCTGCTGTTCGTCTCTTTTGCCGTCTCGCTTTTTGTTTTTATTTTAGACTTGTGGGCTTTCACCCTTTTTGTTTTTTTTCTCCTTAGCTCTTTCTCTTTCTTTTTTGTTTTACCTTTTTACCTTTTTACTTTTTTACTTTTTTACCTTTCCTTCTCCACGACCTTTCCATTTACAACAGCAAAACGACGGTCAAACTCTTCCTTTGTCCGCTTCCATCGGTTGTGGCTCCAGAGATAGTAGGCTGGTTCTCGGCGTATGGTCTCTTCAAGCATTAAGAAGAAACGGCGTGTTATGTCGTCGTCAGGCAGGTCATTGGGCGTGCGCGTTATGAGTTTGTAGGTGGCGGTGTAATAGCCGCGCTTCGGCCGGCTCATCTCTACATAGAACACGGCGTTGTTCATCTTTCGCATTATGCGTTCGCCGCCTGTGAACACAGGGGTGTTCTCGTGGTTGAGAAACGGTAGCCACAGATGGATGTTTGTCCACTTTGGCCCTTGGTCGCTGATATAGCCGCAGATGTTGCGCACACCTTCCTTCTTGCGACCTATAACATAACGTAAAATGTCTTTCTTCGGGATTACCCGACTGTGCTTCTCGTGAGAACGCAATTGGCGGAACAGATAATCGAACGTCTTGTTGCGAAGGGGGTGATATATGAGACCTGTCTCACGTCCAAGTGGCAGATTCATGCCAACACACGACAGCCACTCCCAGTTGCAATAGTGGCCTAAGATGGCAGCCACATCCTGACCTTCCTTGAAGCATTGTTCAACCTCTTCGCTGTTTATTATGGTGAAACGGCGACGCAGTTCCTTTTCGCTGATGCTAAGAAGCTTTATGGCTTCAAGGAAATAGTCGCAGAACCATCTATAGAACTTGCGCTCTATGGCACCGATCTCTTCAGGGCTCTTTTCGGGAAAAGAGGTGACAAGGTTTCTGTGCACCACTCCTCTTCTGTACCTTATAATATAGAAGAGGAACACATATCCGATATCTGCCATGCCGTATAAGATGCGGAATGGCAGCAGGGACAGAGCATAAAAAAGAAAGTACACTATTCGGGTCATCGCTGTTCCGTTTTTTATTGTTTGAAATATTTTTGTCTTGTTGTCGCGCCTGTCGGCCTTTATGCTGCAAGCAAAGCGCAATTGTATGCAAAGATACAAATATTTACTGAAACGGCTCGTCTGATGTTACGAAAATGTTATAACTTCATGGAAACGCGGTCTTTTTGATGAAAAATAGGGCTTTTGAAAGCTTAACCTTTTTATAAGATTCATATATGCGATTAATTTTGAACACCTACTCATGATTTTTTTTGTTGATAACTCTTTTTTTTGTTTTTAGTTTGTTACCCTTCGCCACTTTCTCTTTTATTGTTCTTTTTAATAACTTGCTGTTTGGAATAATTTGCCGTAATGTTAACGATAGTTATTTTTTATTAATTTCCGAGTTTGCGGCATTTTTGTTTCTTCGTTTTTTAGGTTGTTTAAGAAAATGTTCGTACCTTTGCAGCCCGAAACGGGTTAGTATATTCGTTTCTTTCTTGGGAAGAAAAATAAATAATAAAATATATAAATTTAAAAATTACAATTATGCCTACTATTTCACAGTTAGTAAGAAAAGGCAGAAAGGTGCTCGTAGACAAGAGCAAGTCACCGGCTTTGGATTCATGTCCTCAGCGTCGTGGTGTTTGCGTTCGTGTTTACACAACCACACCTAAGAAGCCTAATTCGGCAATGCGTAAAGTTGCCCGTGTGCGTCTGACAAACCAGAAGGAGGTTAACTCCTACATCCCCGGAGAGGGACACAACTTGCAGGAGCACTCAATCGTTCTCGTTCGTGGTGGTCGTGTAAAGGACCTTCCTGGTGTTCGCTACCATATCGTTCGCGGAACTCTTGATACCGCAGGTGTTGCAAACCGCACACAGCGCCGCTCTAAGTACGGTGCAAAGCGTCCGAAGGCAGCTAAGAAGTAATAATCGGAGAAGATTAATACTAGGACGACAAACAAAGATTTATTTTTAACAAGTTTTGCTGGAAGCGATAAACAGGTTGAGTAAATGTCCAGGTGTGGATGTTGAAGAACAGTAAATTACAGCCCCAGTGAGAATGATTTTTTTTATTTTAAAATGAGAAAAGCAAAACCAAAGAAGCGCGTGATTCTTCCCGATCCCGTCTTCAACGACCAGAAGGTCTCTAAGTTTGTAAACCACTTGATGTATGACGGCAAGAAAAATGCTTCATACGAAATCTTCTACAAGGCCCTTGATACCGTAAAGGAGAAGATGGCCAAGGAAGAGAAGCCCGCTCTCGAAATTTGGAAGCAGGCCCTCGACAATATTACTCCTCAGGTGGAGGTAAAGAGCCGCCGTATTGGTGGTGCTACCTTCCAGGTTCCTACCGAAATCCGCCCCGAGCGCAAGGAGAGCATCTCTATGAAGAACCTTATCGCTTTCGCACGCAAGCGTGGCGGTAAGAGCATGGCTGACAAGCTTGCTGCTGAGATTATGGATGCTTACAACAACCAGGGTGGTGCTTACAAGCGTAAGGAAGATATGCACCGCATGG
>UQTI01000039.1 GCA_900543975.1 uncultured Prevotella sp.
AATGTTCAATTAATGGAAATTAATGTTTAAAAAATGCGCGAAGCGCAAAATGACATATTATCTTTTTTCAAAATAAAAAAAGAGCATAACCGCGAGTTGCTGCCCTTATATATAAATAAGGTGGAAGCAACAGGCGGTTATGCATCATTATGATTTGCTGTTCAGCGAAACAGATGGGCTGTTCAGCTTAACGGTCTTGCTGTTCAGCTTAACGGTCTTACTGCTCACGCTCGATGTAAGCGATGACGTCGCCCTTCTGGATCTTGGAGCCTTGCTTGGCGTTGATCTCAACGAGCTTGCCGCCCAGGGCTGCCTGAACCTCAACAAACTCGCCCCAAGGAGCCTGAATCCAGCAGAAGGCGTCGCCTTCCTTATACTCCTTGCCGATGAACGGCTCAACAGAGGGAGCACACTCGCCCTCGCCGTTGAACTCCCAGAAAATCTGACCCTTGACAGGAGCAACGATGGCATCGGCCTTGGCGTGCTTGAACGCGCTGAGCTGCTCGGGTGAGAGGTTGGCGCCAAGCTTGGCGTCCTTGAGCTTCTGAAGGTCGGCAAGGAAGTTTTTCTTTGCCTGGCCGCTCTTGAAGTTGCGATACTGCTCGGGGTGCATGGCAAGCTCGAACAGCTCCTCGTCGTCCTGACCATAGTCCCAACCGTTCTCGTCCATCTCCTTGCGGAAGTCGTCGAGGGCATCGGTGAGAAGGGTGTGGGCGTCGACGTCGGTGAACTCGCGGCCCTGCTTCTTGGCAAGCTCCACAAGCTCCGGGTCGATGGTTCCGGGGATCTTGCCGCTCTTGCCGAGGATCATGCCCCACATGGAGTCGTCCATCATGACGAAGCGACCCTTGCCCTGCTCGATGGTGAGGAGGTTCATGAGGGCGATGTTCTTGACATACTGTGAGAACGGGGTCACCAATGGAGGATAGCCCACGCGAGGCCATACATACTCTACCTCGTCGAAGAGCTTGATGAGGAGGTCGTCCATAGACAGCTCGTCCTCGCCCTTCTTCTTGCGAACGTTGTTGATGGTGGTGCGCATGCCGCCGAGGTCGGCCATCATTGAACCCATCATGCCGCCAGGCAGACCACAGCCCAAGAGGAGCGATGACATGATCTTGTTGCCGGGGTTGATGAAATAGCCGAGCCACTCGTCGATAAACTCTTGGGTGAGAGCGCGGGCCTTCATGTAGGCAGACATGTTGATCTCAGGAACCTCAAAGCCCTCGTTCTTCAACATGCTGATCACTGAGATCACGTCGGGGTGAACCTTACCCCATGACAGAGGCTCGATGGCGGTGTCGATGATGTCGGCACCGTTGTTGCACACCTCCAGAATTGAGGCCATAGAGAGGCCGGGGCCAGAGTGGCCGTGATACTGGATGATGATTTCTGGATGCTTGTCCTTGATCATCTTGGTGAGCTTGCCGAGGAACGCGGGCTGGCCGATGCCTGCCATGTCTTTGAGGCAGATCTCCTCGGCACCGGCAGCGATGAGCTGGTCGGCAATGTTCATATAATACTCAAGCGTGTGAACGGGTGAGTTGGTGATGCAGAGAGCACACTGGGGGGTCATGCCGCCTTCCTTTGCCCACTTGATGCTGGGGATGATGTTGCGAACGTCGTTCAGTCCGTCGAAGATACGGGTGATGTTGGTGCCTTGCTTGGCCTTGACCTTGTACATGAGGGCACGAACGTCATCGGGTACGGGATACATGCGCAGCGCATTGAGTCCGCGGTCGAGCATGTGGGTCTTGATGCCTACCTCGTTGAAAGGCTTGCAGAAGGCACGCACAGCATCGTTGGGGTTTTCGCCTGCCAAGAGGTTTACCTGCTCAAAGGCACCACCGTTGGTCTCTACACGAGAGAAGCAACCCATTTCAATGATGACGGGAGCGATGCGCTCCAACTGGTCCTTGCGCGGCTGGAACTTTCCAGACGACTGCCACATGTCACGATAAACGAGACTGAATTGTATTTTCTTTTTCATCTTACTGTTATGTGATAAAAATTTTTTTTGTTCTTATATGTAAAAAAATGACTTTCTGACATGACACCGCTGCTTCTTTAAGAAGCATGGCGCATTCAAAGATGCAAATTTAAATAAAAAAAGTCATTCTGCCACACTTACACCTTCTTTTTTATGACTTGTTTGCTTTTATAACCCTCATGACGCTGTTTGACGGGCCTTCTTGTTGCGCTTTGAAAGCCTTTCTTGCCGCGCTTTAGGGGGTTAAAAGACAATAGAGACAATGGCGACAACTCTTTGGATGGGATATCGGTAAAAACCGCTATTCAAGAATTGTCGCCATTGTCTCTATTGTCTTTTACTGAATTGTCGCATTTATAATAGATTTTTTATCTCAAGCAAGCGTCGCCGAAGGCGTCGAATATCCATAACCGCTGGTGAAGAGAGCGGAGCGAACGTAACCTGCGGTTTCATAGCAAGAAAATTAAACGTCCTCGAAGAGGGCGAACATAAGCAAGCTGTAAATATACCCCCTATGTTCGCCCTCTTCGAGGACGATTTTACCATCATTTATGGGACCGCAGGCTTCGCTGCCTTCGGCAGCTCAACCAGCGGTTATGGATATTCGCCGCCTTCGGCGACGCTTGCTTGAGATAGATATCCATAATAAGCTTTGCGAAAGTTCTGTCTTTAAATAAACAGCCGGAGGCAGGGCCTACATGTTGTGGTTCATGAAGCGATGCTCGGCAAGCTGCTCATATTTTGTGCCCTTGCGGCCATAGTTGGCGAAGGGGTAGATGCTGATGCCGCCACGAGGGGTGAAGATGCCCGTCACCTCGATATATTTGGGGTCCATGAGGCGGATGAGGTCCTTCATGATGATGTTGACGCAGTCTTCGTGGAAGTCGCCGTGGTTGCGGAAACTGAAGAGGTAGAGCTTCAGGCTCTTGCTCTCTACCATGCGCACGTCGGGGACATATTGTATGCGAATCTCGGCAAAGTCGGGCTGACCCGTGATGGGGCACAGCGATGTGAACTCGGGGCAGTTGAACTGCACCCAATAGTCGTTGCCGGGGTGTTTGTTTACGAACGACTCAAGCACCTCGGGGGCATAATCGTCTTTATAGCGCGTCTTGGCGCCCAGGGCCTTCAGCCCTTCATCTTTTCTTGTATCCATTGTCTTTCTTAAAGTTAGTGAGGCTATTGAATTCTTCACTCTTCACTCTTCGTTCTTCACTTAAAAACGTTCTTCACTTAATTAACGCTCAAAATCTTCCACACGCTATAGTCGACGTCGTTGTCATAGACATCCTCGCCCTCCAGCTTCTTCGTCTTCTTCACCACAGCGATAGTCACGGGCAGCACGATGATCTCGTAGACCGTCTTGAGCACCACCTGCGAGATGATGAATATGGGCAGCTCTTTCGTGGGCACCACGCCATAGAGGGCGAGCGGGAAGAACACGATGCTGTCGGCACCCTCGCCAAAGACCGTACTGAGGATTGCGCGATAAGAGAAGTTCTTGCCGTTAGAGTTGATCTTCATGCGACTCATGACGTAAGCGTTGACGAAAGAGCCGATGAGGAACGCCACGAATGAGGCGGCAGCGATGCGCGGAGCCAGTCCGAACACGGCATGGAAGCCCTCGTCGTTGTCCCAGTAGGGGGCGCCGGGAATGGCATCGGCCAATGCGCCGAACGCCACGAACAGGAAGTTCATGGCAAAGCCCAGCCAGATGAGGAGTCGCGCCTTGCGATAACCCCACACCTCACACACGCAGTCGTTGATGATGTAGGACACCGGGAACACGAGCAGACCGCCCGTGATGTTGATAAAACCTAACGAAATCTGTTTTGTCTCGAGCACGTTTGCCGTTATCAGGCAGACGCAAAAAAGCACGCTGAACAGAAGGAACAGCACGCTCACATTATTCTTTTTTTCTGTCATAATTCTTGTTTTTTAAGAGGTTTACCAAGCACTCTTTTGATGGGACTGCTCCCAAACAGGATGCAAAATTACTAAAAAACCTAAAGATGACAAAACAAACGCGATAAAAAGCGCCCTTTTCTTTGAACATCACTATTTTATTCTTACATTTGCATGTCAAGAAACAAAGAATTAACGAAAAAAACAAAAATAGAAATGCAGACAAAAAGACTGACAACATCTTTACTCGCCATAGCCGCCCTGTCGACGGTCATGGCGCAGGAGGTTACTACGGTGGTGAAAGGTAGATGCCCGGAAGCTACCAAGTGGGTGTATTATTATGACGAGGCCAAGCGCGACGCACAGCAAGACAGCGTGGCGGTGAAGAACGGCGCGTTCGAGATTAACATGAAGGGCGACAAGAACGCCCTGATGTTTGTTACAACAAAGGAGGCAGGCTATGTGAACCTGTTCAACGACGGCACGCCGGCAACCGTGGACCTCAAGGCTGGCTCCTTGAAAGGCTCGGCGCTGAACAGCCGTTTCGGCGAGTGCCAGCAGAAGGTGAAGGTCATTGCCGACAAGATGCAGCCCATAGCTGACAGCTACAGAAAACTGGTGCTCAACACAGCGATAAGCCAGGAGGAGCGCGACAAGCAGACCAAGGCGCTCGTGGAGCAGATGAACCCGCTTGAGGAGCAGATGAACAAAATGATACGCCAGATCATCAGCGAGAACAAGGATAACCTCATTCCCGCGGCTTACATAACCAACATTGTATATGACTGTGAGACGGCGGAGCTGAAGGCGCTCCTCGCGCCCTCGCGTCCCTATGCCTCGCACCCTGTCCTGGCTTATGCACGCGAGGTGCTTGCTGACGTTGAACGTGCTGAGGCGGTGATTGGAAAGCAGTTTACGGATCTGGAGCTGGCTGACACAGAAGGTAAGGCTCACAAGTTGAGCGAGTGGTGTGGCAAGGGACAGTATGTGCTCATCGACTTCTGGGCTTCATGGTGTGGACCTTGCCGTGCGGAGATGCCTAACGTGAAGGCAAGCTATGAGAAATATCACGCTAAGGGCTTCGAGATCGTGGGGCTGTCGCTGGACAACAGGAGCGATGCATGGAAAAAGGCTATCGGCGACATGGAGCTGAATTGGGTTCATCTCTCTGACCTTAAGGGATGGCAGTCGGTGGCTGCCAAGACTTACAGCATTCAGGGCATTCCTGCAAGCTTGCTCGTTGACCCTAACGGCAAGATCGTGGCTCGTGACCTGCGCGGCGACAAGCTCGGCAACAAGCTCAAACAGATCTACGGCTTTTAAATTATCCCCGGTGAGACCACGAAGCTTTCACGCGAATCTTTCACATGGATCTTTCACGCGAATTTTTCACGCGAATTTTTCACGAGATTTTTTTTGAACACGAATTTCACGAATCTCACGAATGTTTTTTAAGCATACGAGATGTTTTTTTGAACACGAATTTCACGAATTTCACGAATAATTTTTAAGCACATGGATCTCACTCTGCCTATGCTTCGCATGGCTCACGGATATTATGTTTTAAAGCACACGGATCTCACAGATCTCACGGATCTGCCTATGCTTCGCATGGCTCACGGATAGCTTTTTTGATTTGTCATTAAAATCATAACGAGTCAATAATCACACAACGAGTCAATAATCACATAACGAGCCAAAGGCTCAAAAATCCGTGAGATCTGTGAGATCCGTGTGCTTTAAAAAAATAATATCCGTGTGCTTAAAAAAATTCGTGAAATTCGTGAAATTCGTGTTCAAAAAAATCTCGTGAAAAATTCGTGTGAAAGATCCATGTGAAGATTCGTGTGAAAGATTCGTGGTCCACACGGTTACATGTTTAAGATGGTTTGGAGGTCCGACTCCTCACCAACAATCCATATAATGTCGCCCTTGATGAAACGACGCGAAGGCTCGATGAGCGACAAGTTTTCTTTGCCTTCCTCCAAGCCTACAACCATGCAGTTGTATTTGTCGCGGATGCCACTCTCCGCCAACGTCTTACCCACAAACACGCTCTTGCCGTCGATGACCATCTGGCGGAGCTTCATCTCACGTTTCTCGATGTCGGGATCATCGGCCATCAGCTCGTTGCCTATGGCTGCGCCAAACGCTGCCAGCTGGTCGTCGCTGCCGATGACCTGTATGCGGTCGCCAGGGAAGATCTCGTTGGTGCCGTTAGGGATGTTTATGCGATGGCTGCCGCGCAAGATGCTGCTCACCATCACGCCAAACCGGTTGCGAAGCTTCAGTTCGTTCAGACGCTGCCCCGACCACAGCGAGTCTTCTGGCACGTCGAAATTGCCGATATGTATGTTGCGGTCGAGGAGGTGGCCCTCATAGAGCGGCTTCTTGCGGCCAAGCACCTGGTCCTCGATGTCGCGCGAGCGGAGGTTAAGGATGAACATGCGCTCCATCATGATGGAACGGCGCTTCAGACGACGCGAGATCATCATGAGCAGCACCACGGCCACGGCGATGCTTATCATCAGCGCGTTGGTGAAACGGGTGAGGTAATTGCAGATGTAGAACACGAAGGCGGTGGCGACCATGATGCGCACAAGGATGGTGACGATGAGCGGAATATGGTTAAGACGACTCTCGCTCCAAAGCGCCTTAAACTCGTCGCTGTGGTTCTTCTTCATGACGATGGCGCGGAGGAACGGCGAGATGAAAAGAACCGTGGTCAAGGCACAGATGCCGTTTGCCCACCAGTGCATGCCGGGCATGATGCTGCGAACGAAGGGCAGGAAGAACATGAACATCACGGCGATGGAGGCTGAGGAGAGGATAGAGTAGATGAGGGTTATGCGTGTCATCTGCAAGAGCAGACTGCGCCAGCGGCGCTCGCCATGGGCTGGGGCGGGGTGGCTCAGCGCAATGTTGTTCATGGCCTTTACCCACGACTTGGGCAGGCGGCGCTCCAGGATGTTGTAACACGGCACAGAGGCTTTCATCATGTAGGGCGTGAGGAACGTGGTGATGACAGACACGGCCACGACGACAGGATAGAGGAACTTGCCGATCACGCCGAGCGACAGGCCGAGCGAGGCGATGATGAACGAGAACTCGCCGATCTGGGTCATGGAGAAGCCGCAGCGCATGGCCGACTTCAGCGACTGGCCGCCGAGCATGAAGCCAAACGTTCCGAACACGGCTTGGCCGAGAAGGATGGTGAGCACAAGCACCATGATGGGCACGGCATAGGCCACGATGATGTTGGGGTCGACGAGCATGCCCACCGACACGAAGAAGATGGCACCAAAGAGGTTCTTTACCGGCTCAACCAGCTTGATGATGCGCTCTGCCTCTATCGTCTCGGCGAGGATGCTGCCCATCACGAAGGCACCGAAGGCGCTGCTGAACCCCACCTTTGTAGACAGCACAGCCATGAAGCAGCACAGGCCAAGCGCCACGATGAGGAGCGTCTCGCCGTTCATGAGCTTGCGCATGGAGCGCAGGAACAGGGGCACGAGGAAGATGCCTACCACGAACCACAGCACGAGGAAAAAGCCGATCTTCATGACCACACCAATCATCTCGCCGCCGTCGGGACTGCTGCCTTCGGCTATGGCGGACAGGACGACCATCATGACGATGGCGAGGATGTCTTCAAGGATGAGGACGCTCATGACCATGCCAGCAAACTTCTGCTGGCGCAGCCCCATGTCGTCGAGGGCTTTGTAGATGATCGTCGTGGAGCTCATGGCGAGCATGCCACCAAGGAAGATGCAGTCCATGCGTGCCCATGAGAAGGCGTGGCCCACCACGATGCCGAGCGTCATCATGAAGAAGATGATGGTGCAGGCAGCGATGATCGGCGACATGCCCATCTTCAGGATTTTCTTGAACGAGAAGTCGAGACCAAGGGAGAAGAGGAGGAACATGACGCCAATGTCGGCCCAGGTCTTGATGTCGCTGTTGTCGATGACCGACATGGTGTAAGGCATGTGGGGCGACACGAGAAAACCGGCGACCACATAGCCGAGTACCAATGGCTGCTTAAGCTTCTTGAACAGCAGGGTGACGATGCTTGCGACAATGAGGATGAGGGCAAGGTCGTTGATGAGTGTGGGAAGTTCTGACATGTTTGTGCTTGTCTTGTTTTTGTAGGTGTAGAAAAAAAATAAAAAAGCATCCCCGCCTTGCCTGATGACAGCAAGACGGGGACGATATGTGGGGTTATCACAATCGGCTTTCTCGCTAACTGTTTATTTCGTGCGGTTGTTGTGATAATAATAATCTACGATGAACGGCAGGTTGTCCTGGGCCAGCTTCTTGTTCTCCACGGCGTTGTCGCTGCCGCTGAACGTCGCTTCAGAGAGCATGCCGTCGTCGAGCATGTGGCAGATGATGTCGTAAGGAATGGCGTTGGCGCGTGCTATCACGGGCAACGTGTTCTTGGCTGCATCTTCCTTGCTGAAATAGGGGTTGTGCTCGGCGTTCAGACAGCTGAGGAAGCCAGGCTGAACCGTGAGGCCCGTCTTGGGCGATGCCATGAGCATGATGTTGCGGTCGGTCTTAAACTCGGGCAGCTTCACGCCTTGTGCAAAGTGGTAGCCCATCTTCTCGGTGAGGAACTCCTCGGTGGCCGCCTTGTCCTTGAAGAACATGACATACTTGTTGTCGGCTGCCTTGAGGAACGCCTTGTGTATGGCCTTCTGGTTCTTGTCGCTGCGGTTCTCCTTCTCCTGGGCAACATACTGCTCTACGTTCTCACCCATGTCGTTCACGGCGATGGTGCCCACGCGGTGCAGCTGCTTGTCAAACTTGACAAACTCGCAGATCACGGTGGTGGTGCCGGCAACGAAATCTTTGGTCGGGAAGTCGAGGTTCTCGACTTTCAGGGTTATGGTGTCGCCCTCGACAAGGTCGTTGAGGGTGAGCACGCCATCGGCAATGCTCTCCACGAGGTAGCAACTTGCCTTGCGCACCTTGACGTCTTTCCACAGCTTCAGAGCGTCGTTGCCATTGGCAAGACGTGACAGCCACTCGGGGGTGGTGAGGGCCAGGAGCGAGCGGTGACCTTTGAGCATCATCGTGACATACATGCCCCATGACACGGCCTCAAGTTGCTGAGGGTCGTCATGGGCGTTCTGCATGAACTCGCCGTTCACGGTCATGAACTCGTCAAAGTTTTCTATGTTGATGAAGCTCTTGTAGTGGAACCATGTCGCAACCTCCACATAATGGGCGCAGGCCACCTCTTTGTCTACTGAAGCGTAGATGAACTGGTGCAGACGCTCGTTCTCGGGAGCTGTCTCATACTCGTCCTCGAGCATGTGGTAGATAAACTCGGCTGCGAGCATGAGCACAGGGCTTGTGGGGTTGATGATGCGCTGTGTGCGGGTGACCGTTTGAAGGTTGTGCCACAAGAGAAACTGTATGTCTTCCTGGTTTATCTCGTCG
Organism: uncultured Prevotella sp.; assembly: GCA_900543975.1. Classification (GTDB taxonomy): domain Bacteria; phylum Bacteroidota; class Bacteroidia; order Bacteroidales; family Bacteroidaceae; genus Prevotella. The sequence continues at coordinate 9,344 of UQTI01000039.1, forward strand.
GGATAATAGTTGTCGTCAAGGGGGTAGAACGGCAACTTCTTGCCATACATCTGCTCACACTCGTTGGTGAATGCTTGCCAGATGCCGTTCTGGGAGATGACGTCCTCAAACCATCCGGTGATGCTCATCACAGCTGTGCGCATGCTGTGGGGGGTGTTGAAGATTGCGTCGAGCTTTGTTTCTTTCAGTATGTCGTATATGCGGTTGGCGATGCCAGTGTAGTAGATGTCAACGCTGTCTACCGCCATGTAAGGCTTTGTCTTGACCCAGTCGGCTGGGTAGAGAAAATTTTTCTTTGCCATTTGAAACTTTAGTTAATCGTTAAATTGTGCTGTGATCTCACAGATCTTGGTCACAACCTGCATGGCCTTTTCCATGACCTGAATGCTCACAAACTCGTAGGGGCCGTGGAAGTTGACACCACCAGCGAAGATGTTGGGGCAGGGCAGACCCTTGAACGAGAGCTGTGCGCCGTCGGTGCCGCCACGTATAGGCTCCACCTTGGGAGGAACGCCACACTCTTGCATGGCTTTCAACACGATGTCGATGACGTGCATGTTGGGGTCTATCTTCTCCTTCATGTTGTAATATTGATCCTTAACGTCGGCTGTCACCGTGCCCTCGCCATATTTCCCGTTCATCTTTGCCACACACTCCTCGATGAAGTCTTTGCGGTCTTCGAAACGGTCGCGGTCGTGGTCGCGTATGATGTAAGAGAGTGTGGCGTTCTCGATGTTCGACTGTATGCCCAAGAGGTGATAGAAGCCTTCGTAGCCCTCGGTCTCCTCAGGGGTCTCGCTGGCGGGGAGCATGGCTGTGAACTCGGCAGCCAAGCGGTTGGCGTTGATCATCTTGCCCTTGGCATAGCCCGGATGCACGCTAACACCCTTGATGTGGATCTTTGCTGAGGCGGCGTTGAAATTTTCATACTCGAGGTCGCCAAGGTCGCCACCGTCCATGGTGTAGGCCCAGTCGCAACCAAACTTCTTCACGTCAAAGTGGTGGGCACCCATGCCTATCTCCTCGTCGGGGTTGAAGCCCACGCGGATGTCGCCGTGCTTAACCTCGTCGTGGTCGCGCAGCCAGCACATGGCCTGCACGATCTCGGCAATGCCTGCCTTGTCGTCGGCACCAAGCAGCGTGTGACCGTCGGTGACGATAAGGTCTTCGCCCACATGAGCCTTCAGCTCAGGAAACTTTGAGGGTGATGACACGATGCCCTCAGAGAGCACGATGTCGCCTCCGTCATAGTTTTTTACTATGCGCGGGTGGATGTTTGCTCCGCTACAGTCGGTAGACGTATCATAGTGTGAGATGAAACCTATTGTCGGGGTCTTTTTCTTGGTATTGGCTTTCAGAGTGGCGTAGATGTAACCGTTCTCGTCCATCTCCACGTCGCTCAAGCCTTCGTCTTCAAGTTCTTTCTTCAGGTATTCGGCGAATACCAGTTGTTTCGGTGTGCTTGGCACGCTCTGCGATTCTTCGCTCGACTGCGTGTCGAATTGTGTGTAGTTTAAAAACCGTTGGGTAATATCCATAATTTTAGTTATTTTTCTTGTTCCATTATCTGAATGGTATGCAAAGTTAATGTTTTTCTTTTAATGTGCAAATTGTTTTGGCAAAAAATAGGTGAAACCTATTGGCGGCCCCTTGATTTGAAAATAAAATCGGCTTCATTCAATAAAACAGGGCTTTTGACGTTATTGATAAAAACACATTCTTTAAATAACACATCGTTTTAAGGACTCTTTTAAGAACTTCTTTAAGGACATTTTTTAAGAATATTTCTTTTAAGAACATTTCTTTTAAGAATAAATCATTTTAATAACAAAAACAAGTTTTACTATGAGAAAATTTTTCTTATTTCTTCTCTTGGCCTTTGCCATGTGCCTTCAGACAACCACGGCACGCACCATTAAGATTCTGGCCATTGGAAACAGCTTTTCTGAAGATGCCATAGAGCAGTATCTGCACGAGTTGGCAGATGCCGACGGCATAGAGACCGTCATAGGCAACCTCTTCATCGGTGGCTGTTCTCTGGAGCGCCACATGCAGTGTGTCAACGACAACTCGCCTTCATATCGTTATCGTAAGATCGGCGTGGACGGCGTGATGAAGGAGACTCCCAATTGTGACATCGCCAAAGCCATTGCCGATGAAGACTGGGACTATGTGAGCGTGCAGCAGGCCAGCCATTTCTCTGGCGACTACAACACCTATCAGCCTTATCTCTCGCAGCTTGTGGCTTATGTCAAGGCACATACAAAGAAAGACGTGAAGATTGTTTTTCACCAGACATGGGCTTATGCCCAAAGCTCCAACCACGATGGCTTCAAACGCTACGGCAACAGTCAGAAGCAGATGTATGAGGCCATTATTGGTGCCACCAAACATGTAATCAAGGACATCCACCCCGATGTTATCGTGCCTTCAGGCACAGCCGTGCAGAACGCCCGCACATCGTCTATTGGCGACAACATGAACCGCGACGGCTATCATCTCAACTATCTCTATGGCCGCTACACAGCTGCTTGCACATGGTTCCAAGCCATCTTCAAGCGTAACGTTGTGGGCAACAGTTATGCTCCCGAGGGCGTTACAGCTGAACAGAAGGCCATTGCACAGAAAGCGGCAAGTGCTGCTGTGAAGCATAAGTTTAAGGTTACTCAGATAAAATAAATAACGTTAACTGCCTTTCTAAAATGCAATAAAAGATGAGGCATGAAGAGAAACTCTTGTTTTTCTCTTTATGCCTCATTTCCTTTTCATTGTTTTTTTTGCTGGGTGGAAAAACGATGAAATTAAATAACGATGCTGTTGTAAAGCGATGCTGTTGAATAACGGTGCTATCAGATAACGCCGAAATGCTTCAACGCGTTGGCAATGCCATCGTCGTCGACGGATGAGGTGACGTAGTTGGCCACGGCTTTAACGTCATCATTGGCGTTACCCATGGCCACACCAATGCCTGCTTGACGCAAGATGGCTATGTCGTTGCCTCCATCGCCGAAGGCCATGGTGTCGGCAATGGCAATGTTCTCGGCCGCTGCCATAGACAGCAGACCTTGACCCTTGTCGGCTTTGCTTGCTGTTATGTCGGTGAAGTCGGGATACCATCGTGCTGAGGTCACGCTGTGCAGGTGTGGCATCACCTCAGCTTCCTGTTCTACCGTGAAGAACGGTGTGATCTGTAGAATGTCCTCATGCTCAAGCACATCATCCAACGGCGACATCCACTTGTCGTAAGGAATATTCAGCAACGCCTGCATGATATATTCCATCTTCTCGGGGTGTATGGCAGAGATCTTGTTCTTGCCCACCACGACGCAGCCAATGTGTTTCTCCTGACACACGTTCACCACATAGAGCACATCATCTTTGGCGATGGGGTGCAGGCTCACTGAGCGGTCGCCGATGTAACAATAGCCACCGTTGGCGGTCATGTAACCGTCGATGAGATGCTCTATGGCCTGTAAGTTGTTGATGAAGAGGGTAGGGCGGCCTGTTGAGATGAATATCTTAACGCCTTTGGCGTGTGCCTTCTCCAACGCCTCAATGGTAGAGGCCGGTATGCTGTGGGTCTTGAAGCTTACCAGTGTGCCGTCGATGTCGAAAAACAGTGCTTTTGTCATGTTGTTGGTCTATTTCTTATTTGTACATGCAAAATTACCAAAAAAATATTGCTATTCAAAATATCGCAACTCTTAAAAGTTTTAATCGCTGTTTTTTCTTGTTTATATCAACCTTGTTCTTTGGAAACGGAACCTTATTTTTCATTTTCCTTTTTCATTTTGGACAAAAAGATGTTTCTATTCCATTTTTTATTGTTACCTTTGCTTGTTCTACATTTTTTTTGCACACAAGGCCCAAGCATAAATAAAAAAAATAGAGATATGGAAATGAACGAAGAGGCGAAGCTCGCCCTACAGATTATAGAGACCACAGGCAGCAACCTTTTCCTTACGGGAAAGGCGGGAACAGGAAAGACCACTTTCCTGCGCGAACTGAAGCGCTCCACGTCAAAACGTAACGTGGTGCTCGCACCTACAGGCATTGCTGCCATCAATGCTGAGGGTGTGACCATACACTCGTTCTTCCAGTTGCCTTTCGCCCCCTATGTGCCTGACACGTCGGTGCTGCAGAGCGGCCGTTTTAAGTTTAGCAAGCAGAAGATAAAGATCATGCGCAGTCTTGACCTCATTGTTATCGATGAAATAAGTATGGTCAGGGCCGACCTGCTCGATGCCGTGGACAGCGTGTTGCGCCATTACCGCCGTTGCGACAAGCCGTTTGGCGGCGTGCAGCTTCTGCTCATTGGTGACCTCGGACAGCTGGCTCCTGTGGCAAAGGATGAGGAGTGGACCATGCTTTCGCAATATTATGAGACACCCTATTTCTTCAGTAGCCACGCCTTGCGACAGACCGACTACTCGGTGGTGGAACTCACACATGTGTATCGTCAGAGCGACCGCGTGTTCATAGACCTTCTCAACAAGGTGCGTGACAACCAAGTCGATGCACAGGTGCTGAGCTTGCTTAACAGTAGATATGTGCCCAACTTCAAGCCGCGCGAGGAGGAGGGCTACATTCGTCTTACAACCCACAATGCCATGGCGCAACAGATAAACAACGCCGAGCTGGAGAAGTTGCCGGGACAGACATACATGTTTAAGGCTGTGGTGGAGGGCAAGTTTCCTGAGCTTTCTTTTCCCACCGACGAGGTGCTGGAGCTGAAGAAAGATGCGCAGGTGATGTTTGTGAAGAACGATTCGTCGCCAGAGAAACGCTATTATAACGGCATGATCGGGCGTGTCACCGCCATCAACGAGCGGGGCTTCGTGGTGCAACCGAAGGGCACGAACGAGGCCATTGAGGTGGCGCCAGAAGAATGGGAGAACAACCGCTATGAGCTTGACGAGCAGACAAAAGAGATAAAGGAGGTGCGCGAGGGACTGTTCAGACAATATCCTATAAAGACGGCGTGGGCGATAACCATTCACAAGAGTCAGGGCCTCACGTTCAGTCATGCCATCATCGATGCCAGTCTGTCGTTCGCACACGGCCAGACATACGTTGCGCTGAGCCGTTGCAAGACGCTCGACGGACTGGTGCTCAGTGCGCCCATCCCAGCCCATGCCATCATTCGCGATGCTTCTGTTGATGCGTTCAATTCTGCCGCCATGAATCGTCTGCCAAATAATGATGCTGTGGCGTCCATGCAGCGTGTCTACTTCCTGCAACAGGTGTCAGACCTATTCGGCTTTGTTGACGTGGCATCAGCGTTCTATTCGGCCATGCGCATTGTGAATGAGCATTTCGGACGGACGTTCCCCAAGCTGGCGCTCGAATATAAGGCGCGTAACGCGTTTCTTATAAAGGAGGTGATGGATGTGGCTAACACGTTTAAGCAGCAATATACGTCGATGATTGGGCAGGAGCCCGATTATGCCACAAACGCGCAGCTTCAAGAGCGCATAACCAAGGGTGCTGCCTATTTCTTGAAGAAGCTGAAGGAGGTGGAGGGTCTTGTGTCGGGAACAAGCTTACAGACCGACAACAAAGAGGTGAAGAAACGTGCTGCCGACATTTTCAACACTCTTGTGGAGACGTTACAGTTTAAGCACCGTCTGCTGGCGTTTGTGCAGCAGAACGGGTTCTCTATTGCTTCTTATCTGCGCGCTAAGGCGCTTGCCGCCATTGATGAGGCTGACCGTGTGAAGGATGGCAAGGGACGACGTGCAGCTTCTGGAGCTTCGGGCTCAACGACCATGACACGCACGTCAATGACCACTCCTGCTGCACAGCTCACCGCCGACGACATCGTGAACAAGGACGTGTATGACCGTCTGAGACTGTGGCGCAAGGAACGGTCTGACGCAGAGGGCATTCCTGCCTACTGCATAATGCACACGAAGACGCTTGTAGAGATTGCGAACACGCTGCCAAGTACGCCTCGTGAGCTTGCTGCCATCAAAGGGTTTGGCAAGAACAAGACGCAGAAGTATGGTGTGGAGGTGCTGGAGATTGTGGGGAGGAGGAGGAAATAGCCCATCCCCCTGGCCCCAAGCCCCTCCCTCTCGCCGCGCGGAGCGCGGCTCACCCCTCCCCTTATGGAGGGGAGTGAAATGCTTTTCTAATATTGTCCCTCTCCATATCTTCTTTTCTGGAGAGGGGAGCAAAAGCTATTGAATTCTTCACTTTTCACTCTTCACTCTTCATTCTTCACTCTTCATTCTTCATTCTTCATTCTTCACTCTTCCCTTTTCCCTTCCCAAGGCGTCAGCTTTTTTTACCTTTTTACTTTTTTACCTTTAAAACCTCTTCTGTTTCTCACTTTTTTATTATTTTTGCACGGATTATAAAAACGATGCGTGTTTAGACATGCGAGACAAAAAAAATAAGGAGAGACAAAACAATGGACATGATGAAAGATGTTCCCGTTTTGCTGCTTACGGGTTATTTAGGCAGCGGCAAGACAACATTGCTCAACCGCATTCTCACAAACGAGAAAGGCATTAAGTTTGCCGTCATTGTGAACGACATAGGAGAGGTTAATATCGATGCAGACCTCATTCAGCAAGGTGGCGTCGTGAACCAGAAGGACGATAGCCTTGTGGCTTTGCAGAACGGATGTATCTGCTGCACACTGAAGATGGATCTTGTGGAGCAACTTCACGATATCGTTGCCATGAAACGTTTCGATTATATCGTTATCGAGGCGAGCGGCATCTGTGAGCCTGCACCTATAGCACAGACCATCTGCTCGTTCCCGACGCTCGGTCCGCAATATATAAAAGACGGCGTGCCTCGTCTCGACAGTATCGTGACGGTTGTTGACGCCCTTCGCATGCGCGACGAGTTTGAGGGCGGCGATGCTCTCACAAAGAAAAATATTGATGAGGAGGACATTGAGAACCTCGTCATACAGCAAATAGAGTTTTGTAACACCATCCTGCTGAACAAAGCATCGGAGGTGAGCGCTGACGAACTGCTGCATGTGCGCAAGATCATTCGCGCTATCCAGCCTAAAGCAGAGATTATCTCTTGCGACTATGGAAACGTAGACCTCGAGCGTCTGCTCAACACCCATAAGTTTGTTTTTAACGAGGTGGCCACATCGGCAGCATGGATAGAAGAGCTGGAGAAACCTCATGAGGAGCATGAGGAGCATGAGGAGCACGAACATGAGCATGAGCATGAACACGAACATGAGCATGAGCATGAACACGAGCATGAGCATGAGCACGAGCACGAGCATGAGCACGACGACCATTGTTGTCATCACCACCATCATCATCACGACCATGAGGGTGGCGAGGTTGAAGAATATGGCATTGGCACGTTTGTCTATTGCCGTCGCCGTCCGTTCGACATGAACTATTTTGACGATTTCGTGGCACGCAAATGGCCAAAAGGTGTCATTCGTTGCAAGGGCTTGTGCTGGTTTAAGGATGATCCTGACAATTGCTTCCTCTTTGAGCAGGCAGGCAATCAGAAGGGTCTGAAGAGTGCGGGCATGTGGTATGCCACGATGCCTGCTGACGAGCTGCGCGACTTTAAGAAGCAGAACCCTGCCCTTGAGGCCGACTGGGATGAGCGTTATGGCGACCGAGTGCAGAAGCTTGTGTTCATTGGTCAGCACCTTGATCGTAAGGCCATCACCGATGCGCTCGACTTCTGTCTTACCGATGCTGACGTGTAACCTACGCATCTTTATGAACAAGCTACGCAACATTGCTTTTACGCTGTCCCTCCTCACCGTTGCTCCTGCCGCTGCGCAGGAGCTCGACTCGGTGTGGGTGGACAGCGTCAGCACGGTAGCGCATCGCATAGCCTTCGATGCCGTGCCATCCACCATCTTCCATACCAACGAGTTTTTGCGTGGAGGCAATGACGAGACGCGCACGATGAATCATGACATGACCTTCACGCTGAAATATGCATTCATGAATCGTGACGAGGTGCGCCCTGGATCCATCCATCACGGTGCATACCAAGGCGTGGGCGTGGCAAGGCACGAGTTTAACCGCTGGCTCTCAAACCCCATCTCTGTGTTCTTGTTTCAGGGAGCGCCCGTCGTGAACCTGTCGAGGAGACTGTCGCTCAACTATGAGTGGAACCTCGGCATGGCGTTTGGATGGAACGCTTTTGATGAAGAGACAAACCCCGAGAATAAGGTCATAGGCTCTAAGATAACGGCCTATCTCGATGTCGACTTTTATATAAGGTGGATGCTCTCGCGGTATCTCGACTTTAATGCCGGCGTGTCGTTGAGCCATTTCTCCAACGGCAACACGGCATACCCAAACATGGGCTTGAACACGGGCGGCATACGCTTGGGACTGGCCTATTATGTGAACCGTGAGCTGCCGCCAGCGCAAAAGGTGCAGCGAGAGAAAGCCCCTGCTTGTCGCGGCTTATACACCGATGTGGTGCTCTATGGCGCATGGAAGCATGGCGTCTATTATTTTGATGGCGACAGCTATCTGGTGCCTGGCGTGCATGCCGTGATGGGCTTTAATGTAAACCCCATGTATCGCTTCAATCCGTGGCTCAGCCTCGGCGCCTCGCTCGATGGCGTGTATGACCGTTCGGCAGGACGGCAGGAGGACGACTTGTCTGAGGACAATGTGAAGCATAAGTTTTCGCGACAGGCGGCCTTGGGTCTGTCTGCACGCGGCGAGTTTGCCATGCCTTATTTCAGCATCAACTTTGGCGTGGGAACATACCTGCTTGGCAACCGCAACGACTTTCGTGGCGTGTATGAGGTGCTTGCGCTGAAGATACATGTCACCCGATGCGCCATGTTACACATAGGCTACAGTCTTGTCGACTTTAAGACGCCCAACAACCTGATGCTTGGCATCGGTTGGCGCTTTATGAACCATTGATAAAGCCTTGCCAATGTTTATTATCCTTAAAAAACTTGCTTATGTCAGCATAATGTGATATATTTGCATAACGTTAGTTTTGAGAATGTAATAATTAAAAACAAGGATAAGATGAAAACAATCAAGATATTATTGGCATCGCTCATGTTTGTGCCTGCCGCTCTTTGGGCGCAGAACCTGAAGGTCGCAAACACCACAATCGACTGTGGACAGGTGGCTTACCAGTCGTCAACCACTGCCGACTTTGAGATCACCAACAAGAGTGGTAAGAGCGTTGTTATAAAGAACGTGAAGAAGAGCTGCGGCTGTACAGAGGTTGAATATCCCACCGACCCAATAGTGGATGGAGAGACCTTTGCCGTGAAGGTGACCTATGACGGCATGACCATGGGACATTTCAATAAGTTTGTGGCGCTCTACACCGATGGCGATGACGAGCCGTTGGAGCTGCGCATGAAAGGTGTGGTTGTTGACGAGGTGGTCGACTTTGCCGGTTCGTTCCCGTTCATGCTTGGAACCATAGCCGCCGATCTCAACGACATTGAGTTTGACGATGTTAACCGTGGCGACACGCCGCGTCAGAAAATACATATACACAACACCACCGACAAGCCCATCGTGCCTCAGGTGATGCATCTGCCCAAGTTTTTGAGTGCCGAGGTCGCACCTACGAAGCTCCTGCCAGGACGTAGCGGTGTGGTTACGCTAACGCTCAACTCGAAGCTGTTGCCCGATATGGGTCTGAACCAGACAAGCGTGTTCCTCGGTGCCTTCCCCGGCGACAAGGTGGGCAGTGAGAAGGAGATAACGGTGTCGGCGGTGCTGCTGCCCAACTTTGAGAAACTCTCGGCTTATCAGCTTGCGCGTGCAGCAAAGATCGAGCTGTCTGACACAGAGGTCAACCTGCCCGCTTTCGGCACGAAGAAGAAGCTGAAGGCAACCATCGTGATCAAGAACGTGGGACGCTCAACGCTCGACATACGCAACCTGCGCATGTTCACATCGGCGCTTCAGGTGTCGCTCAACAAGTCGCACATAGAACCGGGAGCAGAGGCAAAACTTAAGATAACGGTGTTGGCCGACAAGCTCAAGACCGCACGCTCCAAACCGCGTGTGCTCATGATCACCAACGACCCGGACAACGCGAAGGTGACGATTGATGTGAATGTTGCCCGCCAATAACAAGACCATTATGCTTCAGATAGAAATAGACAACGGCAGCGGCTTCTGCTTTGGCGTGACCACTGCTATAAAGAAGGCTGAGGAAGAGCTTGCCAACGGTAGCACGCTCTATTGTCTTGGCGATATCGTGCACAACGGCATGGAGGTGGAACGCCTGCATGCCAACGGGCTGGTGACCATCAACCATGACGACATGGACAAGCTACGCGATGTGAAGGTGTTGCTGCGTGCTCACGGTGAGCCGCCCGAAACATACGCTTTGGCAGAAAGAAACAACATCGACATCATCGATGCTACCTGTCCGGTGGTGCTGCAACTGCAGCGTCGGATCAAGCGACAGTTTGATGCTAACCCCGAAGCGCAGATTGTGATTTTTGGAAAGAACGGTCATGCCGAGGTGCTCGGACTTGTCGGTCAGACCCAAGGTCGGGCTGTTGTGGTGGAGAACGTGGAGGATGTGCAGCAGAAGCTCAACTTCGAGCGCGACATTTACCTCTACTCGCAGACCACAAAAAGCTTGGACGGTTTTCACCGCGTGATCGACTACATTCAGGAGCATATCGCTCCCACAGCCACGTTCCGCAGCTTCGACACCATCTGCCGTCAGGTGGCCAACCGCATGCCTAACATCGGAGCGTTTGCCTCACGTCATGACCTCATATTGTTTGTGTGCGGCCGCAAGAGCAGCAACGGAAAGGTGCTGTTCAACGAATGTCGCAGGGTGAACCCCAACAGTAGGCTTATAGAGCAGCCCGGCGAGATAGACCTCGCATGGGTCAATGGCTTGAAGACAGTGGGCATCTGCGGTGCCACCAGCACACCCAAATGGCTCATGGAGCAGTGTCGCGATTATATTCTTGACAACTTGAAATAGAGACACTGAGATAGAAAACTTATTGTGATAAAAAAGGCGGACATAAGCAAAACGATGTTGCTTATGTCCGCCTTAACTTTTATAGGCAAAACAGAGGGTCAGTACACTCTTTCGCCAAAGATGGCTGTTCCCACACGCACGATGTTAGACCCACACTCGATGGCAATCTTATAGTCGTGACTCATGCCCCAGCTGCGCTGTGAGAAGGTAGGGTCGGAGGCGAAGAAACGGGCCTTCACCGTGTCGAAGAGTTGCTTGCCCTCGCTGAACTCGCGGCGTATCTGCTCCTCGTCGTCGGTGTTGGAGGCCATCATCATAAGACCACTGATGTGAACGTTCTTAAGTTCGCGCCATTCGCCGCCCTCCAACAGAGCCATGAGGTCGTTAGGAGAGAGACCATACTTGGTCGCCTCTTGCGCTATGTGCAGCTCCAGCAACACGTTGATCATGCGGTCATGAGCAGCTGCCTGCTTGTTTATCTCACGCAGCAGTTTTAGTGAGTCCACCGCCTCAATCATGTGAATATACGGAGCGATGTATTTCACCTTGTTTGTTTGCAGATGTCCTATGAAGTGCCACTCAATGTCGTTGGGCAGCTCCTCCACCTTTTTTGCCAGTTCCTGCTCGCGGCTCTCGCCGAAGACACGCTGTCCGGCGTTGTAGGCCTCGCGTATGTACTCGGCAGGATGAAACTTGCTCACCGCCACCAGTCGCACGCTCTCAGGAAGCGAGTTGCGCACGGCTTGCAGGTTGGCGGCAACGTCACTCAATGTGCTCATTCTTTTGTCCTCCTGTGTTGGTTTTACTTCTCCTCGTTCTTGGCGTCCTCGGCAGCCTCATACTCGGGCTTGTCGTTGACCTCCTCCTTCTTTGTCTTAGCATGATGCTCGTACACATCCATGATTTTTGTCTCCGACATGTTGGCTATAACATAGTCGACCATGGTTGTGCCCATCACCTGCTCCACGTTCTTAACGGCAGCGTTGAAAGAGCCAGCCTGCACAAGATAGTTGGTGTTGGTGCGCTTTTCCTTGCCTGTCTTTTCATCTATAGTGATGAATGTGAGTTTTGCCTTGTACCACTTGTCATCGTTGGCGTTGTCGCTGAAGAAGATTTCGCCGTAGTTGGCGGGAGTGATATTCTTTACGTTAAATTCGCCTGAGACGAATGCTGTCATCTCCTTGGTGATAGCTTCCTCGGCCTCGCCGAATGTGAATGCGTCGACAACGTATGTCTCTGTCACCATCTTCTGTAAGCCATCTTCCATCTGACGCTCGTAGCGCACAGCTGTCTCAAACCAATTTGCTGTTCTTGTTCTCATAATTGTAATCTAAAAATGTCTATGTTTTTATTTTAATAATTCGTGTTATCCAAGAGGCCTTGTGGACCCAAGGCTTTGTTTCGAACGGCAAAAGTAATAATTTCTTCTGACATATTGATTGTTTTTCGGCATAAATAATTTTAATTTGTGGCTGGTTGTTTAAGAATAAAATTCTCATTTGCTTCGCTTAATCGGAATTTTAAATAAATTCCTCACGCTCACAAATAAGAATAAAATTCTCATTTGCTTCGCTTAATCGGAATTTTGGATAAATTCCTCACGCTCACAAATAAGAATAAATATCTCATTTGCTTCGCTTAATCGGAATTTTGCACTAACTTTAAATAAGGTAGGCTGCATCTTAACAATAAAAAAAAGCTTGCTTTTTTTGTATTGTCTTCGAATTGCACTACCTTTGCAGCATAAAACATGGAAGAAAAATAATTATGACTTATTCTATTGAAAAAGTAACCACTCTTATTGGTGCGCGACGCTACGGCGACCGCGAGGCCACAATAGGCTTCCTTCTCACCGACAGCCGTTCGCTCTGCTTTCCTGAAGAGACTCTGTTCTTCGCGCTGAAGACAGAAAGAAGGGACGGACACAGCTACATTGAAGATCTCTACCGCCGCGGCGTGAGAAACTTTGTTGTGGAGACACTTCCACACAACTACAGCGCAAGCTATCCCGATGCCAACTTCTTGAAGGTGGTAGATTCGCGTGAGGCGCTTCAGCGATTGGCAGAACGTCATCGCGATGAGTTCCAGATCCCTGTTGTGGGCATAACAGGCAGTAACGGAAAGACAATTGTAAAGGAATGGCTCTCGCAGCTGCTCTCGCCAGATATGGTGGTGACACGGTCGCCACGCAGCTATAACTCACAGATCGGTGTGCCGCTCTCGGTGTGGCTGCTTGACGAGCAGTCGGAGGTGGCGCTCTTTGAAGCAGGCATAAGCAAGCCTGGTGAGATGCAGGCGTTGCGCGACATCATACAGCCCACCATCGGTGTGCTCACCTGTCTTGGTGCTGCCCATCAGGAAAACTTTGCGTCTATGGAAGACAAGCTGAAGGAGAAGCTCACGCTCTTCCATGATGCAAAGAGCGTGATCTACTGCATGGACGACGAGATGGTAACAAAGACCATTGCTCAGTTGGCTTACAAAGGTGAGCAGCTCGCGTGGTCGCGTCACAACCCCAAGGCACCGTTCTTTGTGAGCAAGGTGGAGAAGGGTGACAGCTCAACACACATATCTTATATATATAAGGGTGAGAGCGCAAGCTATGAGACACCGTTCATCGATGATGCGTCGGTCATGAACTCAATAACCTGTGCCGTGGTGGCTCGTCATCTCGGACTGTCTGCCGACACGCTCGCGCAGCGCATGCCTCTGCTTGAGCCTGTGGCCATGCGCCTGGAGGTGAAGGAAGGACAGCACGGATGCACGCTCATAAACGACAGCTACAACTCTGACATCAACTCGCTCGACATTGCGCTCGACTTTATGAACCGCCGCCCCGACCACCGTAACCGTCGCCGCACACTCATTCTTAGCGACATCTTGCAGTCGGGTCTGCAGCCAATGGAGCTTTATTCGGAGGTGTCACGACTGGCTGTGGAGCGTGGCGTGCAGAAGTTTATAGGTATAGGCCCCGACCTCTGTGAAAACGCCAACTGCATACACGTCGGTGAGCAACGCTTCTTCCCCACGGTTGAGGCTTTCATAGCCAGCGAGATGTTCAAACATCTGCACGACGAGGTTATCTTGCTGAAGGGAGCACGACAGTTTGGCTTCGACCATCTCACCGAGCTGCTTGTGCGCAAGGTGCATGAGACCACGCTTGAGGTGAACCTCAACGCTGTGGTTGACAACCTCAACTTCTATCGTTCGTTCATGAAACCCGAAACCAAGCTTGTGTGTATGATAAAAGCCGATGGCTATGGAGCAGGGGCTGTGGAGATTGCGAAGACGCTGCAAGACCACCGTGTCGACTATCTGGCTGTGGCCGTGGCCGACGAGGGTGTGACGCTGCGCAAGAACGGCATCACGTCAAACATCATGATTATGAACCCTGAGATGACGGCCTTCAAGACAATGTTCGACTATGACCTTGAGCCTGAGGTCTACTCGTTCCGTCTGCTCGATGCTCTTGTCAAGGCAGCAGAGCGTGAGGGCGTGACAGGATTCCCCGTACACATAAAGCTCGACACCGGCATGCACCGGTTGGGCTTCGACCCCGAGCACGACATGGAGGAGCTGATAGACCGTCTGAAGCATCAGAACGCCATCATACCGCGTTCGGTGTTCTCCCATTTTGTAGGCTCCGACAGCGATGGCTTCGACGAGTTCTCTGCTCATCAGTTTGCTCTCTTCGAGAAGGGCAGCACAGAGCTGCAGGCCGCCTTCCAGCACCATATCATCAGACACATGGACAACTCGGCCGGCATAGAACATTTCCCAGAGAGACAGATGGACATGTGCCGTCTGGGCCTGGGTCTCTATGGCATCGACTCGCGTAACAACCACATTATAAACAATGTGTCGACGCTGAAGACAACAATACTTCAGATCCATAACGTGGCAGCAAGCGAGACCGTGGGATACAGCAGAAAGGGAACGCTCGACCGCGACAGTAGAATTGCAGCCATACCTATAGGCTATGCTGACGGACTGAACCGCAAGTTGGGCAACCGCCACTGCTATTGCCTGGTAAACGGACAGAAGGCACCTTATGTGGGCAACATCTGCATGGACGTGGCAATGATCGACGTTACCGACATCGACTGTAAGGAGGGCGACTCTGTAGAGATCTTTGGCGACAACCTTCCCGTGACCGTTCTCTCCGACGTGCTCGACACCATTCCCTATGAGGTGCTCACGGGCATCAGCAACCGCGTGAAACGTGTCTATTTCCAAGATTAATGCTTTTATAGAACAAGATGACTTTTTTAGAAAAAACACTTGGTTACGATTCTTCCAAGTCGACAGTGAAAACAGAGCTTGTGGCTGGCGCCACCACATTCCTTACGATGTGTTACATCCTGGCCGTCAACCCGACAATCCTTGCGACCACAGGAATGGACAAAGGGGCTCTCTTCACCGCCACCGCCATTGCGGCAGCCGTGGCAACGTTGTTGCTCGCCTTCATGGCTAAGCTGCCGTTTGCGCAAGCACCGAGCATGGGTCTCAACGCGTTCTTCGCGTTCACCATGTGTCAGGCCATGCACCTCACATGGCAGCAGTCGTTGGCTGCCTTGTTTGTGGAAGGCGTAATCTTTGTTCTTATTACCTTCTTGAACATTCGTGAGAAAATTCTTGACAGCATACCTGTCAACCTGCGCCATTCCATCTCGGCAGGAATAGGCATGTTCATTGCCTTCATAGGTCTTAAGAACGCCCACATCATCGTGTCAAACCCCGACACGTTCGTGGCTCTGGGCAAGTTCACCCCCGAGGCAATACTCGGCATCATCGCCATCCTTTTGAGTGGTGTGCTCATGGCACGTCGTGTCAAAGGATCGCTCTTCATTGCCATCATCCTGGCAACCGTTATCGGCATTCCGCTCGGTGTGACCGTCTTGCCTGAAGGATGGCTTCCCGTGTCGGCTCCCCACTCGCTGGAGCCGATCTTCTGCCAGTTCGACTTCAACGGCCTCTTCACCCTCGACATGGCCATCGTGATCTTCTCGTTGCTCATCATCAACATCTTCGACACCGTGGGCACGCTCGTGGGTCTGGCTGAGAAGGCTGGTGTGGTGCGTCCCGACGGAAGCATTCCGCGTGTGCGTGAGGCTATGCTCAGCGACGCCATAGGCACAACCGTCGGTGCCATGCTCGGAAGCTCAACCATCACCACCTATGTGGAGAGCGCTTCGGGCATTGCTGAGGGCGGTCGCAGCGGACTGACGTCGGCGTTCACAGGCCTGCTCTTCATCCTTGCCCTCTTCCTCGCCCCTCTGTTCATGCTCATCCCAGCAGCCGCTACCAGTGGCGCTCTCGTCATGGTTGGCGTGCTCATGCTCGACGCGGTAAAGAAGATCAACTTCACCGACGTGACTGAGACGTTTCCTGCCTTCATCACAATGATCACCATGGTTCTTTGTTACAGCATTGCCGACGGCATCTGCCTGGGCATGCTTAGCTATGTGGTCATGAAGCTCTGCTGCTTCAAGTTTAAGGACCTTAGCATCACCCTGCTGGTGCTCGCCGTTGTCTTCATCTTCAAGTTTGTGGCAGGGTAGGAGCTTGATATTAAGAAATTTTATTTATTGGAGGTATGTGAGTTTCAATCATGTACCTCCTTTTTTTAACATTTTAAAAAGAAAAAACTATTTGTTTTGCATTTTGTGCATTCTTTTGCATTTGTGCAAACAAAATATGTATATTTGATGACAATTTGAAAAATATGTAGCGAAATTGTTTGTTTCTTGATATGCGTCAATGAAAACCGTATGAAAATTTCTTAATAAAAACTGTTCGTGTTTTAAAAAATTTATTTTACTTTTGCATCAAATAAATATCTACTGCGAAGAAAATGGACTGATTGCTTAGGTCCGTGGAGCTAGCCCAGCTGGGGCTTTGAACTAAACAATTTCTATAGTTGCATAGTTGCCGACAGGTGTAAACCGCAGGCAGGTGTGGACGCATTAATAACATTAAATGTTATAACTAACAACATTTTATAACAAAAGAAAAATAGAACTTGCCACACACAGTGGCTGATTGCTCATGCGTAATGGTCTGACTGTCAAATAGACAATTATCTTATAAGTTCAAATATTCAAAACCAAATTGTTTTCAAGTATGAAACTAAGAAGAATGTATCTTACCTCAGTTGTGGGCCTTATCTTTGGTCTACTATTGGGAGGTGTGGGTGAAGCCTTCGCCCAGACCGCAAAAGCAATTACCGGAAATGTCTCCGACGAAAAGGGAGAACCAATTATCAGCGGTACAGTAAAACTGAAAGACACCAACACCGCTACAATTACCGATTTTGACGGCAACTTCAAAATTTCTGTTCCTGCCAACGGCACTCTCGTGTTCTCTTACCTCGGCTATGTAACACAGGAGGTTCCTGTGGCACAGGCTAAGGGTGGCGTGCTCAACGTGCAGCTCAAGCCCGAAGATACCACTCTCGATGAGCTCGTGGTTGTGGGTTACGGTGTGATGCGTAAGAGCGACGTGACAGGTTCTATCGGCATCGCCAAGGGCGACGATATGAAGAAGAACCAGAACTTCTCGGCCATCGATAACCTTCGCGGTAAGGTGTCGGGTGTGAACGTGTTCTCTAACTCAAGCCAGCCCGGTGCTTATAACAATAAGGTTGTGATCCGTGGTATGGCTACCATCAACTCGTCTACCGATCCTCTCTATGTGGTTGACGGCGTGGTGATGGAAGGCTTCGGCATGATCAACCCTAACGACATCGAGTCGATGGAGGTGTTGAAGGACGCTTCTGCAACCGCTATCTACGGTGCTCGTGGCGCTAACGGCGTTATCCTCGTTACTACAAAGCGTGGTCTGAAGAACGAGGAGGGCACACGCATCAGCTACGACGGATCGTTCTCTATCAGCACAATGGCTCGTAAGATGGACGTGCTCAACGCTCAGGAGTGGTGCGACGCTTTCATGATTGGTCTTGAGAATGAAAATACATATCAAGGTAAGAATTGGAGCTTGAACCGTGCCGACTGGTTTAACGATAGCAACTACTTTGATGCTAACGGTAACCCTCTCTATGACACCAACTGGCAGGACGAGGCTACACGCACTGCTTTTTCTCACAACCATCAAATCAGCATCCAGCAGGCTGGTAAGAAGTCGTCAATGGGCGCCTTCCTTAACTATACCGACCAGCAGGGCATCGTGCTCGACACTTACAGCAAGCGTGTAAACGCTAAGATGACTTACGACGCTAATCCTACCGAGTGGCTGTCAACAGCTGTCAACCTGACCGTTAACCACACCTGGACCCACTATACTCCTGAGGACGGCGGTGGCCAGGACGCTCGTCGTACTATGATTGAGATGTTGCCTTGGTTGCCCGTTAAAGACA
>UQTI01000040.1 GCA_900543975.1 uncultured Prevotella sp.
GGAAGAGAAGAAGGTATCGCTAAAGGAAGAGAAGAAGGTATCGCTAAAGGAAGAGAAGAAGGTATCGCTAAAGGAAGAGCCGAAGGAAGAGCCGAAGGAAGAGCCGAAGGAAGAGCCGAAGGAAGAGCCGAAGGAATTGATGAAGGCAAGAAAAAAGAGAAAATGGCTATCGCAAAAAAACTGTCTTCATTAGGCATTCCGACATCACAGATTGTGCAGGCCACAGGTTTGACGGAAGAGGAAATAAATGAACTTACATAAAAAGCCTGTTTCTTCATGACCAGATAGCCGAAAAAGGCTATTAAGCAGGTGTTCATAATTGATCGCATATATGGATTTTATAAAAAGATGATATGACCAACAACACGACCACATCCCTCGCTATAGGCACCATCCTCCACGGCGAGGCCTACGACTACAAGATAATGGACGTGCTCGGACAGGGCACGTTCGGCATAACATATAAGGCTAAGGTGGAGATGAAAGGAGCACTTGGACGACTCGACAGCAACATGTATGTGGCCGTAAAAGAGTTCTTCATGAAAGAGGTCAACGGCCGCGAGAACAGCTCTGTTACAAGTGGCTCTACATCCAACGGCGGCCTGTTCTACTACTACCGCGACAAGTTTGAACGTGAAGCACGCAACCTCAGCACGCTCTCACATCCCAACATTGTCAAAGTGTTAGAAGCATTTCATGCCAACGGCACGACCTACTACTCGATGGAATATATCGACGGCATTAGCCTTGACAAGAAGATCGCCCAGTCGCCACAAGGCCGTATTCCTCTGACCGAAGCCATAGAGACGCTGAAACAGATTGGTGCAGCCATCGCTTTCATGCACTCACGCAACATGCTCCACCTTGACGTAAAGCCAGGCAATGTGATGATGCGAAAGGACGGCACAGCTGTGCTCATCGATTTTGGCCTGTCAAAACAGTACACCTCTGACGGAGAGCCAGAATCGAGCACTAAGGTTGGAGCCGGCACACCAGGTTATGCACCAATAGAACAGGCAAGCTACCATGAGGGCAAAGGCTTTCCTACAATGATGGACGTGTATGCGCTCGGCGGCACGCTCTTCAAGATGCTCACAGGCCAACGGCCACCTGAGGCATCAGAGATTCTGAACGAAGGATTCCCCACTGATAGTCTGCGCCAGCTTTTCATTCCTGACAACATCGTCAACAGCATCAGCAAAGCCATGGCTCCGCTGAAAAAAGACAGATGGCAAACGGTAGACGAGTTTGTCAAACATTTAGACGAGCATGGGGAGCATAGCATATATGAAGACACAAGCTCAGAAAACGCAAGGTCAGAATCGACAACATTCGACGACAGAAAGTTTAGCCACAAGTTGCAAGGCGACTTTGAAGACAACGATGAAGACCAAACAGAAAGTTGGTTCACACGAAACAAGGTTGTATGCGCCGTGGCAGCATTGCTTATAGCGCTTGTTGTTGGACTATATGTGATGAACTCGAAAACAGACAAAGAGCCACAAACAGCAGCCACGGAACAACCGACACAGCTTGCTGACAGCATTGCTGCTTCACAGGAAGAAGCTGGTGAGACACCAGATGGGAAAGTGGCTGACAACAACGAGACAATATCTGACGGGAAACCGACAAATGGCAACAACAACGATGGACATTCTTCACCATCGCAAGCTTCATCAAGACCCAACAAAACGACACAGAACGGGCAAAATGCGCCTGAGCCTGTAAAGAGTAAGCCTCTAAACATACCACAGCCTGTCAACAGCAACAGAGTGTATGACGTGGTGGAGCAGATGCCATCTTTCCCTGGCGGCATCTCTGGACTCAGGACCTACCTCAACCAAAACATACGCTACCCCGCTGAGGCACAGGAAAACTGCGTGCAGGGCCGCGTGGTTGTAAGTTTTGTGGTTGGAAAGGACGGACACATTTCTGATGTCACCGTGTTGCGCTCTGTTGACCCTTCGCTCGACAAAGAGGCTGTAAGAGTGATAAGAAACATGCCACGCTGGACCCCAGGAAAGCACGGAGGAGAACCGGTCAAAGTAAGATATAATGTGCCAGTATCCTTCCGACTCAACTAATAATTCTTTCACATTTTTCAACGACCAAATCATAACAAAATAGATGAACGAACTTAGAAGCGGTGCCGTCCTTCAAGGCGGCAAGTACCGCATTGAACGTGTGCTGGGGCAAGGAGGTTTCGGCATAACGTATCTTGCCACGCAGACCATGTTGGGCTGCAAGGTGGCTATAAAAGAATTTTTCTTTAGCGACTGCTGCGAGCGCAGCAATGACCGCTCACGGGTGAGCGTCATTACGGACAGCAAGAAAGAACTGGTTGACAAGTTCCGCACAAAGTTTTTGAAGGAAGCCCGACTGCTGCTAACCATCAACCACAGCAACATTGTGCGCGTGATGGATGCCTTTGAAGAGAACGACACAGCCTATTATGCCATGGAGTTTATTGACGGCATTTCGCTCTCACAGCTCATCGAGAGCCGCGGCATGATCGCTCCCGACGAGTCAATGCGCATAATGGACACCATTGGAGCAGCACTCATCTATCTCCACTCGCGCAACATCAACCACCTCGACATCAAGCCAGCCAACATAATGGTTGAAAACGGCACGGGACGAATTATGCTTATCGACTTTGGCGTGTCTAAACAATATGACCCAGAGACGGGACAGAGCACAACGACCACACCTGTTGGCGTGAGCCATGGTTATGCTCCCCTTGAGCAATATAACAACGGCGGCGTGAGCACGTTCTCACCGCAGAGCGACATCTATGCTCTCGGCGCCACTTTGCTGAAAATGCTCACGGGCACAACGCCTCCAAACGCCGTAGAACTGTCACAGCAAGGAGGACCAAGCATACCCACAGACGTGCCACGCAACTTTGCTGCCGCCATACGCGCTGCCATGCAGCCTGTGAAAAGCAACCGTCCGCAAAGCGTGCAGCAGTTTCTGCATGTCATGCACAACGGAGGCAACGACAACGAAGCGACGGTGATAGGCAACGGAGCGGCAAATCAAACCAGCAACAACGGACAAAGCGACAAAAAAGGCAAGAACAAGTCGACAAACTGGTTCCTGATAGCTTGCATCGTGGCCATCATTGGCGGCATGGTTTTCTTTATGGCGAACAACCGCAACAAGACCAATTCTGCTGCAAGCATAGCATCTGCCGACAGCGACACAATAGTTGCGGACACCGTTGCCGTGGAGGAAGACACGAACGTAGGCACCACCCTATACACAAAATCGGTGAAGGCAACAGAGAGCGAAAACGTCTTCCTGACCATCGAGTACCCCACCGAGGGGGCAGACATCCTTCTTCAAAACATACGCGAGTGGATTAACGAGTCGTTAGGAGGAAAATATAACGGCGACCTTGCCGACGGCCAAGCTCTCTTCAACCACTACTGGAACGAGTTTGTAAAAGACAAAGATGGCGATGAGCGCTATAATCATACAACCATAAAAAAGGTGTATGAAGACAGCAAGGTGGTGACATTCACAAACGAGACCTACGCGTATGTCGATGGTGCCATGCACGGCATGGAAAGCACAAAAGGCGTGACCTTCCGCAAGTCGGACGGCCGCAAGTTTACGGCTGACCTGCTTGACGGTTCATACAAATATCAGACCGAGATAAAGAATGGCTTGCGCAAGTATTTTGAGATCAATACAAACGACGAGCTGATGGAACGTCTAATGCTTCGCGACAACACAAGTGGGGAGGTGCCCTTCCCCAGCACCGATCCGTGGATAACGGCAGACGGCGTGGTGTTCTGCTATCCATCTTACGAGATTGCATGCTACGCCGATGGACTGCCCACATTCACCATCCCCACAAGCGTGGTAAGAGATAAGAGTGCCGCAACAACACAAACGTTCTTCGAATAGACCCTTGCGGCTTACAGATACATAACCGTTTCGTGAAAAGGTGTAGCCATTGCGCGTTTATAGATAA
This sequence comes from uncultured Prevotella sp., assembly GCA_900543975.1. Taxonomy (GTDB): domain Bacteria; phylum Bacteroidota; class Bacteroidia; order Bacteroidales; family Bacteroidaceae; genus Prevotella. The sequence goes on from UQTI01000040.1 coordinate 3,983, forward strand.
AAAACAGCAATTGGCTACACTTTTTTCTATAAAAACGCACATTTTTTATCATAGTGTGAGCAAAAGATTGTAACTTTGTAGCAGCAAATCTATTAATAGCCACCATTGGCAGACAGAAGCAAACAAACAGCTATGAGCGAGCAGAGACATCAATCAACGCAGCAAGGTAACAACGAGCCACCAAGCAGCCCGTATGGTTACAACGAACGCAACATCCACAGCGAGACGACAGAGCTGGGCGAGTTCACTGACACGCTCAACAGCGACCGTGTGAAGCTGGAATCGTCGTTCTTCAACGTTAAGCATCGTTGGCTGACAGGAACAGGCGGCAAGACCGATGCACGCCGCACAACAACCGACATCAACAATTTCGGCATTTCCATCATAACGCTCACCAGCGACAATGAGGTTCTCATATACCACGACGGACGAATATACAAGCCCGTGAACCAATATTGGATTGACAACCTCGCCGATGACCTAAAAAACGGAACGCTACCGGCTTATCTGCCCAACGCGCTGGCTTTAACCGATTTCTCCACACATCCCCTCGGCAACTATATCATAGACCATTGGCGCACACTGGGCGACGGACAAAACATCATAACCTACTGCCGCACATCGCAGCTGTGCAAGGTGTCGGAGATCATAAGCCGCTACCCTTTCGCGTTCAAACATTACCGCATAACACGCCAACAACACATCACCGCCTTCGGAGCGTCCAATCATGGCGACAGCCAACTGATAATCTACAACGGCATGTTCTGCCAGTTTGACTATTCAGACCATCTAATGGAGATTCTCTCATCTGGCGTGATAGACGAGTGTGGCGACGGTCTCGACTCGTTGGCACAATGCAAGGCAAAAGAGCTCGACAACAGCACGGCCTTCTTCCAGTTTGTATCAGGTGCCATGCGTCTGCTGTTTTGCAAGAACGACTCGCCGTTCAATTTCCATGTAGACGACGTGTTGCTCGATGCTTTCCCCGAGGCCTTCGGCCTTTGCAAGGCTCATCCGGAAAGCAAGATACAGATAACCGAAGAAATGCTGCCGCCATTCCATTTAATCCCATGCAAAGTGTCATGCGAGCTTGAACTGGCAGAGAGCGACGAGGTGTTCATAGGTGCCAAGGGCGACATGCGCCCGCTCGATGTGCGCCGTCTCTTCGGACACCAGCCAAGAAGCGTGGAGATAACCGTTGACATGCACGCCAACCTGCGAACATTCATCATCGCCAAAGACATGGACACGGAACAAGAGGAAACCACAGAGTTTATATATCTAAGAAGATAAGAACTCGAGAAACAAAAGGCAGGAAAACAAAAGACAGGAAGACAAGAAAATAAGAGAACATCCCTTAAAATACTTGTTTAAACAAAAAAACAGTCGACCAATTATGAATGAACTACATGCGAACACGTTGTTGCAAAACCGACGCTACGCCATACAAAAGACGCTCGGTCAGGGTGGCTTCGGCATAACCTATCTGGCTTACGATAATGTCAACCGCAAGCAGGTAGCCATAAAGGAGTTTTTCATGAAAGAGCTCTGCAACCGCAATGGCAAGACACACCACATGTCGGTGCCATCTACAGGCAGCAGACAGTTGGTTGACAAGTTCAGGGCAAAGTTTCTGAAAGAGGCCAACACCATAGCAAACCTCAGTCACCCCAACATCATAAAGATCTACGACATTTTTGAGGAAAACGCCACGGCCTATTATGCCATGGAATATATCTCTGGCGGCTCACTGGCCGACATGCTCAAGAAAGAACCAGAACAAAGACTGAGCGAGGTAGAAGCTCTTCACTATCTTCGTCAGGTGGCAGGAGCGCTCAACTACATTCACATGCTCGGCATAAACCACCTTGACATCAAGCCCGACAACATCCTTGACGACAACGGACGGGCGGTGCTCATCGACTTTGGCGTGGCTAAACGCTACGACAACGACGGCCATCAGACCAGCACCACACCCGTAGGTCTCAGTCATGGCTATGCCCCTTTGGAGCAATACAAGAGTGGAGGCGTGGCAGAGTTCTCACCCGCCACCGACATCTACTCGCTCGGTGCCACGCTCTACAAGCTCATCACAGGCCAGACCCCTCCCGATGCCAACGATGTTCTTGAAAAAGGTCTTCCTGACATCAAAGACATGATGTCGACCCAATGTGCCGATGCCATAAAGAAGGCCATGCGTTCAAAACGCGCTTACCGCCAACAAAGCATCGACGAGTTTCTTAACATGCTGCCTCAAGAAGAAACGATAGAAGCAACGGCAGACGATGACGATGTAGAGATTGTGGAAGCCGAAGACAAGCTCGGCAACACCATAAATCTGAACCCTGGCAAACAAAAAACGGAAAACAAAAAAGACACAAGCTCAACCGACACAAACAGTGGAAGCGGCGGCGGTGTCGTTATTTTCTGGATTCTGGTTGTCATTGTGGTTGGTGTAGGCATCTGGATGGCTAACAACGGCTCAATACCTTCTTGGTACAAGGGCTTGATTATCGCATTGGGCGCAGCAAGTACTAAAGTGTTCAAGAGATGAGACAGCAGACTGTAAAAAACTATAGATTCAACAAAAAATATCGAACTTATGAAAAACAAGGCTCTTCTTCCAGGAACAACACTCAAGGGCGGCAAGTATCGCATTGAGCGTGTGCTCGGTCATGGCACTTTCGGCATAACATATCTCGCGTCGTGCAGTGTAACGGTTGAAGGTGAGTTAGGACAAATGTCTGCCAACATCAATGTAGCAGTAAAAGAGTTTTTCATGAGCGAGATAAACAACCGCAACGAAGGCAGCAACGCGGTTGAAGGCTCTACAGGCGAATTGTTCACAAACTATTGCTATAAGTTTAGGCGCGAAGCTGAAAACATGGCTAAGTTGCGACATGAAGGCATTGTACAGGTAAGCGATGTGTTTGACGAGAACAACACCGCATATTATGTCATGCAATACATCGACGGCGGGTCGCTTGACAGCTACATCATAAAGAAAGGACGGTTGGCAGAGAGCGAGGTCGTGCGCCTTACGTCTGAGATCGGTGACGCGCTACACTACCTGCACTCTAAGCGTATGCTTCATCTTGATCTCAAGCCAAGCAATGTGATGCTTGACAAGAACGGACATGCACATCTCATTGACTTCGGACTGTCCAAGCAATATGACGCCACAGGCAATCCTGAGTCGAGCACCTCTGTAGGTGCAGGCACGCCTGGATATGCACCTATAGAGCAGACCACACATAACGACAGCACGTTCCAACCGACAATAGACATCTACGCCCTCGGTGCCACAATGTTCAAGATGCTCACAGGGCAACGTCCTCCTGAAGCATCAGACATTCTCAATGAAGGTTTCCCGCGCAGCCTGCTGTTGCAAAACGGGGTGTCGCCATATCTTGCCACAATAGTGGAGAAAGCGATGTCGCCACAACGCAACAACCGCTATGCCGACATAGAAGACATGCTCACGGCCATTGGAGACAAGAGCAACATCATTGCTGACATTGATGATGACCCCACATCATTTCACGCTCCTGTGTACGGGCCGCCACCATTTCATGAGAATCGGCAGAGAATAGCACCAACACCCACGGTTTATGGTCCACCCCCTGTCTTTGAAAACGAGGAAAACAGCAAAAGGCCGAATGAAAATGAAAATGACGAAGATGATGAAGATGATGAAAACAACGTATACAAAAAAATTATAGCTGTCATCGCCATCGCCATTGTAATAATGTTGCTGCTTGTGTTTGTTTCAATTTTTTCCGAATTGACACATTAACACAAAAACAGGCATCAACCGAAATCGTCAACAACAAAACGTTATGAACCAACTGCAACAAATAGACCGTGAGATAGCTTATTGGAAGCGTGAGCGCCTAAAGCTTCTTCATCCCTTGCGCCAGCTGTTTTGGGAGTGTACGCTGCGTTGCAACATGCACTGCCTCCACTGCGGCAGCGACTGCAAGACCGACACCATAACCCCCGACATGCCGTTGGAGCAGTTTCTGACCGTGCTTGACGAGATAAAGCTCCACCAGCCACATGTGCCGACGCTTGTAAACACAGTGGGCGGTGAGCCTCTCGTGAGAAAAGACATCATAGAGTGTGGGCGTGCCATCACCGAACGCGGCTTCTATTGGGGAACCGTGTCAAACGGTTATCTGCTCGACGATGCCATGACCCGTGCCCTTGTCGGCGCAGGCCTGCGCACCATCGCCATCGATGTGGACGGCCCGCGTGAGGACCACAACTGGCTACGCGCCAACCCACACAGCTTCGACCGCGCCCTACAGGCCATTACCTGCTTGCAACGCCACCCACGGCTGACGTGGGACGTTATAACCTGTGTCAACAAGCGCAATTTCCTTCACCTGGAGGAGACAAAACGTCTGCTCATTGAAGCGGGCGTAAAGAAATGGCGTTGCTTCACCATCATACCCATGGGACGTGCCAAGACACAACCCGACATGCTGCTCACCGACGAAGAGTTTAAAGAGCTGATGGAGTTTATCGTCCGCACACGACGCGAAGGCAAAATCATGCTCAACTACTCGTGTGAAGGTTATCTCGGCGACTACGAAGGTCGCGCCCGCACCAACCATTTTGCCTGTCATGCAGGTCTCACCGTCGCTTCTATTCTCAGCAATGGCGACGTGTCGGGCTGCCTAAGCATAAGAAGCCATTACAAACAAGGCAACATCTTCAGCGACGGCAGCTTCTGGGATATCTGGCAGAACAGGTTTGAGAAATACCGCGACCACAGTTGGATGCGGACAGGCCAATGTGCCTCATGCGACGCTTGGCACTACTGTCAAGGCAACGGCATGCACCTGCGCAACGACGACGGTAGCCTTATGCTCTGCCATCTTGACAAGTTAAGAAAGGCTGAAACGGCTGCACAAGAAGAAACGAATAACAAATAGAAAAACAAACCCCATTATGAACAAGGAAGAAACAAGCAAAAACAACATCAACGATGTTGAAGGCATCATAACGAGCGACAACACAAGCACACCTGACAGCAAGTCGGCAAACGATGAGCTTGAGGTTGAAGTGGACAAGAACGATGTTATACACGCCGTTCTCGACAACAACGTTCATATAAACGATGACGGCTCGATAGAGGTCGTTGACATTGACGAGATGCCGGTCACCGTCTACGGTCCGCCTTCTTGGTTTGAAGGAAACAATGTCATCGTTAACATAGACCCCATCACGGGAGAGCCAATCATGCCAGACCCCATCACGGGAGAAATTGTTATGGGCGACCCCAACACATTGGAAATAGACGACATGCCTGACGTCTATGGCCCCGACCCTTCGTTGATTGATGACACGCAGGTCATTGACAACAACTGATGGCATCGGTCACATGTAAACATAAAAACAATCACCCGACAGAAATATACCGATTATGAAAAAATACTTGTATCTCAATAGTCGCGATGAGCTTTATAAGATTGACATCGCCAAGATAGTTTATTTTGAGGCTGAAGGCAACTACACCAACTTCTACCTCAGCAACAAGCTCAAAGGGGCTGTGTGCATGAATCTCGCACAGATGCAGAAGCTTATAAAAGACAACCTGCAGGAAGCGGGAGCCGTGTTCGCTCGCGTAGGCAAACGCCACATCATCAACCTCGACTATGTGTACCAGATCAGCGTGTTGAAGCAGAAACTGGTGCTCAGCGACGGCGAGGTGTTCGTTTATCCCGTGAGCATTTCTAAAGATGCCCTTAAGAAGCTGAAGGAGATGTATGTAAACACTCTCTGCTCATCGGCAAACAACGATTAAAGGGAAAAGGAAAGAGTGAAGAGTGAAGAGTGAAGAGTGAAGAGTGAAGAGTGAAGAGTGAAGAATTCGATAGCCTTTGAAAATGAAGGATGAAAAGTCGATAATGGAAAGAGGAAGGAAGAGAAAAAAAACGATATAAACGACAAACAAAAAAGATAAAGAACAAATAAAGACAATGGACGAGAGATTATTTGGAAAGACCATTCTCATTGGACGTGAGCCGATAAACAACCGACTGCTCGTGTCGCTGAACCACAATGGCAAGAACTATTTTGCGCCAATAGGACAGCCGGGCTGTGTGCCCGACTGTGTGAGCCGTTGCATACCAAACGAGAACAAGGCCCACTGCCGTCTTAACATCGACCCCACAGGCACGATGACCATTGAGAATGTAAAAGCAGAAAACATAACGTTTGTTGACGGCACACAGATCATGAAGAAGCGTGTCGCTGAAAGCAATGTTGTGGAGATGGGCAAGTATAAACATAAGGTTACCGTTGCGGAGATAATAAACACAGCCACACTTATTGCCGCCAAAGTCAGTCCTGGGCAAGCAAACAGCGTTAATGGTGCAGCAGCAAATGCACTCGTAAAAGAGTTTGACATTCGCCCATTGAAGGAGGTCTATGCCGATTTTCACCAGAAACAGCTTGACATACGCATACGTCAGCGCAACCTCAACCTCATGCGCGGCATTGCTCCCATCTTCACCATCGGTAGCGGTGCTCTCTCACGCCTGCCCTTAGGTCCCGAATTTACAAGTTTGACAGGCCTGCTGTTCTTCGTTGGTCTTGTTGTCACGATATGGGCTTTCTACAAAGGCTATAACGACAAGAGCATTGAAGAGACGGACCAACTAACAGAAGAGTTCCAGCACAAGTATGTATGTCCCAACCCCGACTGTCATCATTTCCTTGGCATGCGTCCCTACCACCTGTTACAGCAAGACAACAACTGCTCTTATTGCAAGTGTAAATTCAAGAAATAAAAACCACAACAAAACAATCGGGTCATGGAAACCACACACTGCGTTTTCCATGACCCGATTTCGGTAAAACAGAGCTATAAGATTTTTCACTTTTCGTTTTTCACTTATATAGGGGATTTTTCACTTTTCGTTTTTCCCTTTTCCCTTAATGGGCGTCAGCCTTTTTTTACCTTTTTACTTTTTTACCTTTTTACCTTTAAAAAATCATTTCAGTCCTTCCACCGTATATCCAGCGTTTTTAAGGAGTTGCAAGAGTCCGTTCTCTCCAGCAAGATGCAAAGCACCCACAGCAAAGAAAGTAGGCTTATCGGCCATGATGGCAGGCATCTTTTCCATCCACGCTTTATTACGGTTTTCAATCATAGCAGCTGTTTCCTCTGGTGTGGCATCACAACTGTTGCCAAGTTTCTCATCACTTGCTTTCTTCATAGCCACAAGATCCTGTGCATAGAAAGCATCAGTAAGTTCATCCATCACCTTAGCGTTGTAATCGCGATTACGAACGAAGCACATCAGCTGTTCCACCTGACGCTTCATCGGCACATCGTAAAGCAACTTGGCTTGCTGAGAGATAGTTTCCAGTCCTCCCACCGGCTCGTTGTTCTTCTTTGCCTGAGCCTGAAAATACTGGTCGAATGTAGACGAAGGGTCAAACTCGCCCATGTGGTTCGTCATGAATGTCACAAGCGTAAGCTGCACGAGCAGAGCCTGTGGTGTTATGTGGCCCATCTGCTGCATGACCTCCTTGCTGCTGAAGCCCACGCTCATGAGATCCTTCAAGCAAGCATCGACCTCTTTAAACTGTGCTGGTGTGAGCACATCCTTAATAGTTTTGCCGGCAGGAAGCTGCATATATTGCTGCATAACTTTTACCGAGTCGGCATTCTGCATGTCGCTCATCACCAGTTCACCATACACCTGGTCGGTCTCTGTGAGAGCGGTCTTCACCTCACTTATTTTCTGCACAAATCCCACGTTGGCAAGATGGTGCGTACCGATGATGTAAGACGGTTTCTCAAGATTCTTACCAGAAATTTTGTAAAGCAACTGTGCGTTGGCTCCTGCACACACGGCCATGCCGAGGAACAGTGTAACAAATAACTTCTTCATTTTTTAATTACCTTTTAGTTTATTACCTTTAAAATTATTTTTTTGGTTATTAGCAAAAACGTTTTCTGCTGTTACAAATACAAATGTTGTAAATGCAATTGTTTTTTCAAAAAGTTCAAACTGTCGCAAATGGCCAATAACAGACCCATTATAAAGCTACAGTTTCATAAAAAAGGCTCTATTGTCATCGCGCACCGACCGAAGTACACATGCACGCCGACCGAAGTACACATGTACACCGACCGAAGTACACATGTACACCGACCGAAGTACACACGCGCACCGACCGAAACGCGACGACAACAAGCTCATTTGAGAGAACTTCATTACTTGTTTAGCTGAAATTTCTCACTCTTACAGAACTTATAGAAGCCCACCTCATGCTTCTCTTCCACAGCACGGCATATCTGCCACACACGCTGTAGACAGTAGCCGCGTCCAACGGTCTTCTTAAATTCTTCCACATCGTCCTCGGGAATCATGAGCACGCCATCCTCAGGCTTGACCTTCTCAAACTGCTGTATGCGGTCGCCGAGATAGAAGTTGAGACTAAAGAAATGGAGCATCGGACTGCTCATGTAGCTATACATCTTTGTCATGTCAAAGCGTTGCTCTATCTGTGACGCCAACGGCTTGTCTGCCTTGGTGTTAAGCACAGCAGGCTGGAACGTGCTGTCAAGGGCGAGAAACAGTGCTACCACAACCGACAGCGACAACCACACGACACGGTTCCGAAGGGCATCGTCCTTCTTCAGAAGTGTCATTATCGTGGCCACGCCCACAGCGGCAGGCAACAAGGCAAAGAGCAGATGCGACGGCGAGACACTGATGCTCTCAAGGGCGTGAAGCATGGCTATGTTGTCGGCAGCATGCTTGCCATGGAACAAGGTGTCGGGCACCACGCCTGTCTTGAGCACCACAAAGGCCACAGACAGCACCACACCGAGCACGCCCATCAGCCACGCATAAGCCTTGACAGCAGACATGCGGTTAGCCACAAGCCACACGACATATTGGGCCATGAGCCAAGCCATGAACGGGTAGCAGGGCAACAGGTAGACGCTGCGCTTGCTCTTCGGGATGCAATAGAAGAAGAGAATGAGGCCGAACGCCAGCCACACAAACACCTGCATGGGCTCTGCGCGATGCACGCTCTGCATGAAACCGCTCTTGCTGAACCGCTTCCACGGCAACACGAAGAGCGAGAAAACAAAGAGCAGCGTGTAAGGAAGCCATCCTGTTATGAGCGTCAGGAAATTGTACCAGAACGGATTCTCATGCGACTCATACGCCATCTTGCCCAACAAGCGGTCAATGTTTTCTTCCTTGACAAGACGCAGAAACTCGTCGCCACCTTGCAGATAGGCGGCATAATACCAGCACAAAGGCAAGACAAGCGACAGCAGAGCCGTCAGGCCTAACCGCCACACAGTGCTCCACAGGCTCTCACGCTGTGTGAGCATGAACACGCCCATCACAGCACAGGGCAGAAGCATGCCCACAGGCCCTTTGGTCAGCGTGGCACCGCTCATGCAGAGAATGGCAAGCCACGGCATGGTGTGCTTGCCCCTCTCCCACCATCTGAACATCAAAAAGAGAGCACCCACCATAAACGCTGTGTTCACCATGTCCACACGACAGTTGATGCCGGCACGGTGCACCTCAAAGGCGGTGAGCGACAGCAAGGTGGCAAGCAACGCCATGTTTGCGTTCTTGCGCTTGGCGAAGAACACGAAACCGCCAACGCTCATGGCAACAAGTGCCAACGCCGACGGCAGACGCGACGTAAACTCGCTCACATGGCCTTGAAGAAGGGAGAAGAGAGCTATGCACCAATGGAAGAACGGTGGCTTGTAAGGGATGTCACCGCCATTGTTGATTGGCAGAATCCAGTTGCCGTGCTCTACCATGGTATACGCCACCACCGCTTCACGCGGCTCACCTTTGCTATAGAAATCGGTGAGTCCGAGAAACGGCACCGTGAGCATCACAGCGATAACGCACACTATCGTAAACGCCTTGTTGTAGTTGTTGTTCATAATGGTTGATTTATCCTTTTTGAAGCTTTTTCAGTTTTACAGCGTCAAAATTACTAATAAAAAAACGGTTAACCTAAGCTATTGTTGCACAATTGTTCATAATTTTATAATTTTGTCGTGAAAACATTATCTACATCAATTTTTTTGATGTCAGAAGAACATTATCCTAACAAGAATGAGTAGATTTTTCAAGACCGTGGCCTATGTGCTGACGGTACATGTGCTGGCCCTCGCGGCTTTTACAATTTTCCGGTTAATAGAGTTCATCACCCTTGGCGGCATGATTGCCGACAAAGAAGCGAGCGTGCTGACAGCCTTCGTCAAAGGTCTGTGGTTTGACAACGTGATAGCCTGCTATGTCGGCGTGTTGCCTGTCACCGTGTTGCTCGTTACTGCCGCCTTCGGCTTTTGCCGCCGTTGGTTGCTGCGTGGCGCAAACGTGTGGTATGGCGTGCTGTTTGGCGTGGCCTTCATGCCATCGGCTGCCAACACCCCCTATTTCCAGTATTTCTTCAAGAACATCAACTCGAGCATCTTCGAGTGGTTCGGCTATGCAGGCACCACGTCGGGCATGCTGCTGCAAGAGAAGTCGTGGTGGCTACACATCGCGCTCTATTTTGTTGTGACAGCCGCGTTCGTCTATCTGCTCGTCATGCTGCGCCGACGCTTCACGCCTCAGCTCTGCACCAAGCAAATCGAGAAGCTCAAGCCCATAGCTACAGCGTCACGTCTGCTCATAGCCGTGGCCATGACAGGTCTCTGTCTCTTCGGCATACGCGGCCGCATGGGCTACAACCCCATAAAGGTGAGCCAGGCCTACTATTGCGATGACGCTTTCCTCAACCAGCTCGGCATAAACCCGGCGTTCAACCTCCTCACCAGTGTGCTTGACGACATGCGTAAGGAGAACCGCGAGCTGCATCTCATGCCCTATTCCGAGGCCATAACCAACACACGCCGATGGTTAGGAATAACAGGAACGGTTGATAGCAGCAACGTGCTCAAACGTGCGGTTATAAACCCTCTGCCCGCACACACCGAAGCAGCGACGGCAACAAAGCACCGGCCTAACGTGGTGGTGATCCTCATGGAGAGCATGTCGGCAAACCTCATGGGAACCTTCGGCAACAACAGTCACCTCACCCCCACCCTCGACTCGCTCTACAACCACTCGCTCGCCTTCGACCATTTCTACAGCGCTGGCATACACACCAACCACGGCATGACAGCCACGCTCTACTCGTTTCCTGCCATCATGTTCCGCAACCTCATGAAAGGCACCGTGACGCCTCATCGCCACGGCATAGCCACCGTGTTAAAGGAGCACAATTACAACAACATGTTCTTCATGACCCACGAGGCACAATATGACAACATGAAGGCGTTCTTCGCAACCAACGGCTACGACGACATCTACTCGCAGGAGAGCTACCCCAAGAGCGAGGTTGTCAACTCGTTCGGTGTGAGCGACCATTTCCTCTTCAGCTACGCTCTCAACACCATCAACCGCAAAGCGGCAACAGGAAAGCCTTTCTTCGCAACAATACTGACCATCAGCAACCACCCGCCCTACATCGTGCCGTCATGGTTCAAGGCAAAGAGCAAGGACAAGGAACAGCAGATTGTGGAGTATGCTGACTGGTGCGTGGGCGATTTTCTCAAGAAAGCAAAGCGTGAGCCGTGGTACAAGAACACAATCTTCATAATACAGGCCGACCACGGCAAGATCGTGGCTGGGTCGGGAGGCGAACTGCCACAGTCGCTCAACCACATACCGCTCATCATGTTTGGTCCTGGCGTTCCGCAGATGCGCTACGATGGGTTGGGCATGCAGGTTGATGTCATGCCAACGCTCTTCGGACTTATGGGAATGAGTTACACCTCTTATGGTTTTGGCCAAGACCTGCTCAAAAGCCCTCGCCACATGGTGTTCTATTCGGCCGACAACCAGCTCGTGGCCCGCGACCATAAACGTTGCTTCATCTACAGTCCGTCTCTGCAAAAAAGCTTCTGCTACGATGTGTTGCCCGACGGGGTGCTGAAAGAAAACCCCAACACTGCCAGCTTTGCAGACCTCAAAAACTATGTGTTCTCAAACATACAGACAGCCGAGTTTATTGAAAGACACAAGAAAGGTCTTAGATAAAAACTTTCGGTAAAAAAAGGAAAAAAATAAAACCCAAGCGTGCTGATTGAAACTGCACACTTGGGTTTATTTTTATATCGTTCAAACAGAAAAAGCTGTTGGACTTTCTATCATAGCAAACCAAAACAAGCAAGGCAAATCTTCTTGTCAACTCGTCCGCTCGGCTTTGCCGCTTGCCTAAGCAAGAACTTGTCAACTGACAAATCAGACATTCTGATAGAGATAGCGCTTGATGCTCTTCTTGGGAGTCTTCTCAAACTCTTCTTCCTGAATTTTTATTGTAGAGAGCTTGCTGTAAGCAGGCAGCTCGGCGTTGAGCTCCTGACGGTTCTGCTCCATAACGGCAACAATGTCGTCGTTGGTCAGACGCATGCCCTTGGCCTCATCATAGTCGGGATGTACCAAGCCCACGAGCTTGTCGCCCTGCTGAATGACGATGCTCTCGTTAACGAGCGCCATCGAGTTGAGCTTGTCCTCAATCTCCTCGGGATAGATGTTTTGACCGTTGGCGCTCAGCAGCATGTTCTTTGAACGGCCCTTTATGAACACGTTACCGTTGGCATCCATCGTACCAAGGTCGCCGGTGTGGTACCAGCCGTCCTTGTCGAGGGCCTGGCGTGTGGCCTCCTCGTTCTTATAGTAGCCAAGCATCACGTTCAAGCCGCGAGCAAGAATCTCTCCCGGCACGTTCTCAGGGTCTTCACTGTCGATGCGCACCTCCATATGGACCACGGGCTTGCCGCATGAGCCGGGCACGAAGTCGTGGTAGTCGGCATAGCAGATAATCGGCGCACACTCGGTAGCGCCATAACCCACGGTATAAGGGAAGTCGATACGTTTGAGGAACTGCTCCACCTCTTGGTTGAATGCAGCACCACCGATAATGATCTCATAGAAGCGTCCGCCAAACGCGTTCTTGACCTGCTCACAGATCTTCTGGTTTACCTTACGGTTGAGCACAGGCATGTTAAGGAGCAGACGCATGCGATTGTTCTGTATCTTCGGGAACACCTTCTTACGGATGATCTTCTCGATGACGAGCGGCACGGCAATGATGATGGCAGGCTTAACCTCAGAGAACGCCTGGGCTATGATTGCCGGACTGGGCACGCGTGTGAGATAATAGATGTGGCAGCCATGCAGGAACTCGAAGAAGAACTCGAACGACATGCCATACATGTGGGCCATGGGCAGAATGCTGATCACGCTGTCGCCGGCCTTAACGGTTGAGCCGAGCACGCTCTTGGCAAAGTCGCAGTTGCTCCACATGGCGCGATAAGGAATCATTACGCCCTTAGAGAAACCCGTGGTTCCACTGGTGTAGTTGATGAGCGCCATCTCCTCGCCGCTTGTCTCACGGCGGTAGTGTACATGCTCCTGACGGAAATATTTAGGAAATTTCTTTCCAAACATCTCGTTGAGGTGCTCGCGAGCATAGGTGAGCTTCTCCGTTCTCGACACCACAAGCGAGTAGTCGGGAATGTAGATAATGCCTTCAAGGTCGGGCATCTTCGTGGCATCAATGACCGTTGCCACCACATCGCCCACGAAGAGCAGCTTGGCACCGCTGTGGTTAACGATGTTGTGAATCTGCTCAGCCGTGAACTCATGCAAGATAGGCACAGCCACGGCTCCATAGGTTAGTGTAGCAAGGAACGCTACAGCCCAACAAGCACTGTTACGTCCACAGAGCGCTATTTTATCGCCCTGCTGCACGCCGCTGTTCTCGAACATGATGTGCAGCTTTTCAATTTTACGAGCCACATCATGATATTGCAGTGTGGCACCCTTAAAATCGGTCAGAGCATCGCGATTCCAGTTGTCGATAATGCTCTTCTCGATAAGAGAATTTAAACTTACGATCTCCATATCGTGTATTTGAGTATGTGTGTGTTGGCACATTAGACCCAACTTATTAGCAAACAAAAGACCTGTCTGCAAAGAAAAGGCCTGTATCGACAGACCATTTCTTTCAAGAAGGTTTCTTTATAATAATAAGGTGTGCCGTGCCTGGTTGTTTTCTGTTTTAGTGAGTTTGTTCAGACATCTTTGTAGAGATAGCGTTTGATGCTTTTCTTTGGGGTCTTTACAAATTCATCTTCATGTAGTCTGAGTTCCGAAATCTTACAGAACGGCGGCAGCTGCTCGTTGAGCTTCAAGCGGTTTTGCTCCATTATGCTCATGAGGTCGTCATCGTTGAAATCCATGGCCTTGGCCTCATCATAGTCGGGATGCACCAGACCGATGAGCTTGTCGCCCTTCTGCACGATCAGGCTCTCGTTGACATAAGCCATCGAGTTGAGCTTGTCCTCAATCTCCTCTGGATAGACGTTCTGTCCGTTGCTTCCGAGCAGCATGTTCTTTATGCGGCCTCTGATGAAGACATGTCCATCTGCCGACATGGTGCCGAGGTCGCCCGTGTGGTACCATCCGTCGGCATCAAGAACGGCGCGTGTGGCCTCTTCGTTCTTATAGTAGCCGAGCATGGTGTTCATGCCTCGTGCCAGCACCTCACCCGGCGTGTTCTGCGGGTCATCGCTGTCTATGCGCACCTCCATGTGCTTCACGGGCAGTCCGCATGAGCCTGGCACAAAGTCTTTATAGTCGGAGAAGGTAATGAGCGGTGCCGTCTCTGTGGTGCCGTAGCCCACAGTTATTGGGAACTTTATATCTCTTAAGAACGCTTCTATCTCTTGGTTTAGGGCTGCTCCACCGGTAATTACCTCATAGGCGTTGCCTCCAAACACATCGGCCACCATGTCGCGAATGTTTGCTTTCACTCGTTTGTTCACCACGGGCATGTTAAGCAACAAGCGCACGCGGTTGCTCTGCACAACAGGCATGATCATCTTGCGCACAATCTTCTCCACGATCATAGGCACAGCCACGATAAGCGATGGCTTGACCTGCGCAAACGCCTCGGCTATGAGCGACGGCGACGGCAGACGTGTGAGGTAGAACAGATGGTTGCCGTTGACGAAACCGAAGATAAACTCGACCATCATGCCATACATGTGGGCCATGGGCAGAATGCTCACGATGTTGGAGCCGCTCTTTATGTGTGGGCCAAGACCATCAAGCACAAAGTCGAGATTACCCCACAACGCACGATAAGGGAGCATCACACCCTTGGAGAAACCTGTTGTGCCGCTGGTATAGTTGATGAGTGCCAACTCGTCGGGCGACTGCTCCTTGTAATAGTAAACATGCTCCTTGCGGAAATATTTGGGATATTTATGTCCAAACATCTCGTTTAGATGCTCGCGTGCATAGGTTAGTTTTTCGCTACGCGACACCACAAGCGAGAAATCAGGCAAATAGACGACACCCTCCAATGAGGGCATCTGGTCAGCATCTATCGTCGTGGCCACCACATCGCCCACAAACAGCAGTTTGGAATCGCTATGGTTGACAATGTTATAAATCTGGTCGGGAGTAAACTCATGCTGTATAGGCACCGCCACGGCGCCATAGGTCAACACAGCGAGAAAGGCCACTGCCCAATGGCTGCTGTTGCGACCGCACAGCGCCACCTTGTCACCTGGCATGAGCCCGCTATTTTCGAACACAATGTGCAGCTTTTCTATCTTTCGAGCCACATCATGAAACTGTAGAGTGGCTCCCTTATAGTCGGTAAGGGCATCCTGATCCCAGTTCTTTATTATACTTTGTTCAATTAAGAAGTTGAAACTTGGATTTCTTTCCATTGCACATTTTTGTAAATTTAGTGCAAAGATACCACCTAATTTGCACATCGCAAAAAGTTTTGTGCAATATTTTTCTTTCAATATACAATTAGCCCCCATTTGTGGTAGTTTTAAAGATAAAAACGCCACAAATGGGGACTGATATAAAAACAAGCTTGTTTGCTCACATTGTCATTGCCTCACATCACTCGTAGCTCATGGTCTTGGCAGGGTGGATGTGGGATATGAGATAGCTCGGGGCGATGAGCACAAAAAGACTTATTATTAATGTGCCGATGTTCAGCAACACGACGTAAAGGAGGTTAACCTCCACAGGCACGGTGCTGACATAATAGGTTGCGGGGTCGAGCTTCACAAGTCCGGTGACATATTGAAGAGCCACAAGACCTAAACCTACAAGGTTGCCCCACAGCAATCCGCGACCAATAATGAAGGCAGAGAACCACATAAACGTGTGGCGCACAGTAGCGTTGCCCGCGCCCAACGCCTTGAGCAGTCCGATCATCTGCGTGCGCTCAAGAATGATGATAAGCAGCCCCGATATCATGGTCACGGCAGCCACACACATCATGATGGCAAGGATGATCCACACGTTGAGGTCAAGCAGGCTGAGCCATGAGAAGATCTGCGGGCTCACCTCCTTTATGGTCTTCGAAGCGAAGGTGTTGCCATAATGGTCGGTCGTGCGGTTAACCTTTGCAATGACGGTTCGCTCCACATCGTCGAGCTGTGCAAAGTTGTTTATTGTAAGCTCAGCACCTCCTGCCACGTCAGCAGGCCAGCCGTTGAGCTTTGCCACCGCGTGCAGGTCGGTGAAACAGATGGTGTTGTCATATTGCGTGAGGTTGGTCTGGTAGATGCCCGATATGGTGAACCTGCGCATGCGCACGCCAGTATAGTCGATGAAATAGGCGAAGAGCCGTGATCCGGTCTTGAGATGCAGCTTGTCTGCCATGTTCTTAGAGACGAGCAGCTTGTTGCCCGATGTCTTGTCGGAGAAGTGTGGTATGCTGCCTTCAACCATGTTTTTGTGGATGAAGGTTGAGTCAAACTCAGGACCTACGCCTTTGAACATGACGCCAAGAAAATCGTCATCGGTCTTAAGTATGCCCTGTCGATATGCAAACCGCTGCACATGCTTCACGCCCTGGATGTGGGAGAGCACGCTCATGACGGAGTCGTCCATCTGCACAGCCCTGCCGTCGCCACCCATCAAAGCGTTATATTCGGCCACCTGTATGTGGCTGCCGAAGCCGATGACCTTGTCGCGGATGGCATGTTTGAAGCCAAGCACCACACACACGCTCACAATCATCACGGCAAGTCCTATCGCCACCCCGATAGTGGCAATGCGGATGGCCGGACGCGACACCTTGCGTTTGTCGTCGTTCTGGGCATATATGCGATGTGCTAAGAAATAAGGCAGGTTCATGATAGCTGCTCTTTACGTCCGGGGTAAGCCTCAAGGGCCTTACGCAGCACCACAAGGGCGCGTTCCAGATCTTCTTTTTTCAGGACATAAGCTATGCGCACCTGGTTTATTCCAGCTCCGGGCGTTGTGTAGAAGCCTGTGGCGGGAGCCATCATGACGGTTTCGCCCTCATACTGAAACTCTTCCAGACACCAACGGCAGAACGTCTCCGAGTTGTCAACAGGAAGCTGTGCCACGGTGTAGAACGCTCCCATGGGTATGGGCGAGTAGACACCGGGAATGCGGTTCAGACCGTCGATCAGGCATTTACGGCGCTCCACATACTCGTCATAGACGTCGCGATAATATTCTTCCGGTGCGTCGAGCGATGCCTCAGCCACAATCTGTCCGATGAGTGGTGGCGAGAGACGAGCCTGACAAAACTTCATCACGGCGGCTCTCACCTCTTTGTTCTTAGTTATGAGAGCACCCACACGGATGCCACACTCGCTGTAACGTTTCGACACCGAGTCGATAAGTATGACGTTCTGCTCTATGCCTTCAAGGTGGCAGGCGCTGATGTAGGGTGAGCCTGTGTAGATATACTCGCGATACACCTCATCGGAGAAGAGGTAGAGGTCATATTTCTTCACAAGGTCACGGATCTGGTTCATCTCGCGGCGCGTGTAGAGATAACCCGTCGGGTTATTGGGGTTACAGATCATGATGGCGCGTGTGCGCTCATTGATCAGCTCCTCAAACTTCTCCACCTTGGGCAACGAGAAGCCCTCTTCTATGGTTGTGGCAATGGTGCGTATTTTTGCGCCCGCCGAAATGGCAAACGCCATGTAGTTGGCATAAGCGGGTTCTGGCACAATAATCTCGTCGCCAGGGTTCAGACATGACATGAACGCGAAGAGCACAGCCTCTGAACCTCCAGAGGTTATTATTATGTCGTCGGCCGTTACGTTAATGTTATATTTCTTATAATAGCCGACAAGCTTCTCGCGGTAAGACAGGTAACCCTGCGACGGCGAGTATTCCAATATTTTGCGGTCGATGTGCTTAAGCGCGTCGAGACCCACCTGCGGTGTGGGCAGGTCGGGCTGACCAATGTTCAAATGATACACTTTCACGCCCTTCTTCTTTGCTGCAGCAGCAAGGGGTGCAAGCTTTCTGATTGGTGATTCGGGCATCTCCAGCCCTCGAACTGATATCTCTGGCATCTTTATGTTGTATTGT
Source organism: uncultured Prevotella sp. (assembly GCA_900543975.1). Classification (GTDB taxonomy): domain Bacteria; phylum Bacteroidota; class Bacteroidia; order Bacteroidales; family Bacteroidaceae; genus Prevotella. Next base: position 22,438 of record UQTI01000040.1, read on the forward strand.
TTCGTTCTGCAAAGGTAATGTAATTAAAAGACAATACAAAATAAGCTTGATTATTTTTTCTTGTTGTTACATTCTAAATGTAACTTTCCTCACCGCTGACCTCATCATTGACAAGAGCCACGATGCACACGATGACAAGGCCAGCCATAACCATCAGGGGCGTGGTGTAGTTGCCCGTGGTCACGGTGTTGGCCACAGCTCCTACAATGTTGCCAAAGATGTTGAGCAGCAGAGTCTTGAGCAGAGACAGGCCGTCGAAGAGGAAGAACAGCACCACACCGGCCGTGACACACACAGCCGTCCAGATGGCGTTGAGCCTCACGATGTTTCGTGTGGCAGGAAGCTCACGCATGACCTGTTGGGAGAAGCCGTTGTCTGCAATCTCGGCGTTGGCAAACTGCCTCATGAAATTGTCAACCAGCTGCTCGTCGTCATGCGTGTCGGAAACGTTTACATACTGATTATTTTTTGGATCCATCATAACCATTTCTTTTTAAATAACTTGCAAGTTTTTCTTTTCCTCTTGAGAGATGCGACTTCACCGTGCCCTGCGCAAGGCCGGTGATGTCGGATATTTTGTCTATCGAATAGCCATCGATGAGCTGAAGCGTTATGCAGCTACGCTCCTTCTCACCCAAGCGCCGAAGCGCGTCATAGAGATCCATCTGCAACGCCGTGTCGTGACGGTCGCGTTCAGGCTTGACATGGGTTGAGGTTTCATAATCTTCTGTCATGTGGTGGCTTCTCACATAGTCGTAATGAACATTATAGGCTATTCGGAAGAGCCATGTGGAGAAGTTGGAGAGCCCACGAAACTTCTGCAGATTGGTGTATGCTTTGATGAACGTGTCCTGTGCGAGGTCGTCGCTCAGCTGTTCATCGCCCAACGTCTGGTTGAGGAAGAATCGCCTTATAGGCGACTGATATTTCACAACCAGGCGGTTGAACGCCTGACGGTTGTGAAAAACAGTCACCTGGGTGATGAGAGAGATATCGCTTAAATCGGTCACGTTGTGTTATGTTGAAATTTTGTTTTCTAAAACGTTCTTAAGGGTGTTTATTAAACCATCAGCTGTTTGGGGGCAAAGACATCAGCTGTTAGGTGTCCCACCGACATTGCTGTTAGGGTCATTGAAACTGTTGGGGTCATTAGGGTCGTTAGGGTCGTTGTTTCCCTTGCCGTTTGACGTGCGGGCAATGAGCATCTGACCGATACCGTAGCACAAGACGAAACCGCCAATGCCGGCAAAGAAGTTGTTGTCCCAGAAGAGGAAGATCACCATTAGACCAAAGCCGATGGAAGCGTTCTTAACGCCCTTTCTCCACATATAGTCGTCGCTCTGACGGCTTACGGGCCGCAAGTGTTCCGGCACATCAACGCCAGCCTCCATGGCTTTCTCGGCAAGCTCCACACGGTCGTTATGGCGACGCATAAGATAACGGAGAATCATGAACAAGATGATGAACGGCGCGAAGAGGAAGGTGAACACAACGACGATGACAAGCAAGGCCAGCACGATGCCTCCAAAGCCAGCGGTGAACAAGGTTGCGAACCAGGCGAAGGGGTTGTCGTAATGTTTGAAGTTGAGCGGACTGTCATTTACGTCAGAATTGGCATCGTCCGTACTGTTTGCCTCATCAAAACTGTAGGTCGTGGCAGACGTTGTGTCGCTGAACGCCACGTTCTCGTCGGCTGTTGACTTGCCGTTGTTGTTGTCGTTGTCGGCTTCTTTGTTGTCGTTGCCTTTGTCGTTATCGTTTGCCACCTGCTCTGTTCTCGGTTGATGACGGTGACGGGGCTGATGAGTCTGCGACATTATTGGCGATGTGCCAAGCAAAGCAAGCAATGATAGTGCTAAAACGGTCTTTTTCATATTGTCTTTTTTATTTTTGTTTTTTTATTTTCTGATTGTTAGACGCAACAGTTAGGCTTTTAGTTGCAAAGAAAAGAAATTTTTCTTACTTTTGCAGTATAATAAGGCAAAAAATGACAACTGAACAGCAAACATTACCCGACGATTTCACTTCTTACACCTCTAAGCTCATGGGCGAGGAACTGTATGACACCTTTATAAAGGCTCTCGACAAAGAGCCCCCTGTGAGCATACGCCTCAACAAGCTCAAGACGGGCGAGGGACAAGAACAGGCAACCGACGGCTATGACGGAAAGGTGGCATGGTGCCATGAAGGCGTGTACCTAAGCACGCGACCCAACTTCACCGCCGACCCTCTCCTCCATGCCGGATGCTATTATGTGCAAGAGGCATCGTCGATGTTTGTAACCCATGTGCTCAGACAGCTTGTCAAAGAGCCTGTTACGATGCTCGACCTCTGCGCCGCACCTGGCGGCAAGAGCACGGCGGCACGCTCGGTGTTGCCCGAAGGCAGCTTGCTGTTTGCCAACGAGCCTATGCGTAACCGCGCCAACATCTTGAGTGAGAACATCCAGAAGTTTGGACACCCCGATGTTATCGTGACAAACAATTTTCCGCGCGACTATAAACGGTCAAAACTCATGTTTGATGTGGTGCTTGCTGACGTGCCGTGCTCGGGAGAGGGTATGTTCAGAAAAGACAGCGGGGCGGTGGACGACTGGAGCCGAACGAAGGTTGACGAGTGCGCTTCGCTGCAACGCGACATCATAAGCGACATCTGGAACTGTCTGAAGCCCGGCGGCATCCTTATCTACTCGACCTGCACCTTCAACGCCGATGAAGATGAAGACAACGTCATGTGGATTGCAAACAACCTCGGTGCCGACTTCATAAAGATAGACACGCAACCCGAATGGGCGATAACGCCTGCTCTCACACAAGGACAAAAAGGAGAGACAAGCGGCAACTGGCCTTTGACAAGCGGCAACGGCGAGACAGATGCAAGCGGCAACGAGCCATCAAAAGAGCAGCTGCCGTGTTACCGTTTTATCCCCGGGCGCACACGCGGCGAAGGCCTGTTCATGGCTGTGCTGCGCAAACACGGCGAATGGAAAGACAACGCCAAGGAGACGAAGGACAGCAAGAAAGGTAAGGATCGCAAGAAAAAAGGCAACAACAATAAAGAAAGCAAAGCCGCTCTTCCCGCAACCCTACCCCTGTTCCACGCCGACCGCTACGCCTTGCTCCAACACGGCGAGAGCGTGTTCGCCATTAATCGCGAGTGGGAGTCAACGGCGACGGTAGCCATGGCAAGCCTCAACGTCATGAACATGGGCGTAACCATTGGCACCATGCGCGGCAAGGCGCTCCTACCCGACCAGTCGCTGGCACTCTCTACTGTCCTCGACCGCAACGCCTATCCCGCGGTAGACGTGTCGCTGACAGAGGCAATAAGCTATCTGAGACGCGACACCATAACCTTGCCTCCCAGCACCCCAACGGGCTTCGTCCTCATTACGTTCCGTGACCACCCTCTCGGTTTTGTCAAGAACATAGGCAACAGGTGCAACAACCTCTACCCCGCTGAATGGCGAATAAAGAGTACACATCTGGAGGAACAATATGAGGAAATATTGAAGGAGCTGTAATAGCCGAAAAAAGAAAAGAATGAAGGTAGGGGGAGGAAAAAATAAGGATAAGAAGATAAGATAAGAATAAAGAAAAACAGACAGAAAAAGACAAAAACAAGATAACATGAAACAATATCTCGACTTGCTTAACCGCATTCTGACGGAAGGGCACAAAAAGACGGATCGCACAGGCACGGGCACGATGAGCGTGTTCGGCAACCAGATGAGGTTCAATCTTGAGGATGGTTTTCCTCTCCTCACAACAAAGAAGCTCCATCTCAAATCAATAATCTACGAACTGCTGTGGTTCCTTCGTGGCGACACCAATGTGCGTTGGTTACAGGAGCACGGCGTGAGGATATGGAACGAGTGGGCTGACGAGAACGGCGAACTGGGACCGGTCTACGGACACCAGTGGCGCTCATGGCCCGACTACAACGGTGGAACTATCGACCAGATACAGAATGTGCTTGACCAGATAAAGAACCATCCCGACTCGCGACGCATGATCGTGAGCGCTTGGAACCCGGCGGAGATAGAACAGATGGCGTTGCCGCCCTGCCATTGCCTCTTCCAGTTTTATGTTGCCGACGGCCGACTGTCGCTTCAGCTCTACCAACGTTCTGCCGATACCTTCCTCGGTGTGCCGTTCAACATCGCTTCTTATGCTCTGCTGCTCATGATGATGGCTCAGGTAACAGGGCTTAAAGCTGGCGATTTTGTACACACCACAGGCGACACTCACCTCTACCTCAACCACCTTGAGCAGGCTCACTTGCAGCTCACGCGCACACCGCGCCCGCTACCCAAGATGAAGCTGAACCCCGATATCAAGAACCTGTTCGACTTCAAATATGAGGACTTTGAGCTTGAGGGTTATGACCCGTGGCCTCACATCGCTGCTACCGTGAGCGTGTAACCACACGCTGAGAACAAAAAAAATAGCCCCACAGGCAAAAGCAAACAAAGAAAACCTCAAATCCGCAACCTATAGGGTTTCGTGGGAATTTACTTGTAAAACGACAAAA